>JASHRM010000164.1 GCA_030037315.1 Candidatus Acidiferrales bacterium | reverse complement strand
TCATTCTGTCTCCATTTGGATGGACCGGTGGGTTAGATGGGAAAATAGACCTGAAAAGTTGGCGGGTCAACAACGGGAGCCGTGATTTTTCTTACCTTGTTTCATATTGAAAAAATCCGCGACCGGATTTTCGCCCCAACCATCCCGCAGCCACATATTTGCGCAGAAGAGGACACGCGCGATATTTCGGATCGCCCAGGCCCTTTTGCAGCACGTCGAGAATCTCCACGCAGACATCGAGACCGATCAGGTCGGCCAGTTCGAGCGGGCCCATCGGATGGTTCATGCCCATTTTCATCACCGCATCGACAGCTTCGGGAGCAGCAACTCCTTCCATCACCGCGTACGCGGCCTCGTTGATCATCGGCATGAGCACTCGATTGGAGACGAATCCGGGCGCATCGTTCACCGCGACCGGCGTCTTCCCAAGTTTTGTGCAGAGCGACATTGCGGCTTGAAACGTTTCGTCGCTGGTCGCCAGCCCGCGAATCACCTCAACTAGCGTCATCATCGGCACTGGATTCATGAAATGCACGCCGATAAATTTCTCGGGCCGTTTGGTTTGCGCGGCCAAGTCGGTGATTGAAATGGACGACGTGTTGCTCGCGCGGATTATGTGCGGCCGGATGACCGAATCGACTTCTTTCCAGATGCGGACTTTCAAATCGCGCTGCTCCGGGACGGCCTCTACGACGAAATCCGCACCGGCTAGCGCCGCTACTTCGGTGACTGGCTGAATTCTGCCCAGGGCCGCGGACTTATCTGCCTCCGCGATCTTGCCCTTCTTGATTTCGCGATCGAGATTCTTCGAAATGATTTCGATGCCGCGGTCGAGGAACCGTTTTTCGACATCGCGCAGAAGCACCTCGAATCCCGCTCGCGCGAATACGTGCGCGATGCCGTTACCCATGGTTCCCGCACCCAGCACCGCAACAGTTTTTATCGAGTCGAGCGAATCAGCTGGCATAGCGCCTGATGATATCGAAAGACGCGGCTTGGCGACAGCATGCGATTTGCTGGCCGGCGATGAGTCTTTTAGGGCGCTTGAAACGTATACCCGTTAGAATGAGCGCGACCTTCGCAACCGCCTTAGCCGCCCGCACGAGCGCGCTTTTGGGACGCGCCAGCGGCGGGCTGCTTTTTTCCGGAATGATCGAAGACGACGCAAACTCCATCGTTCGAGGACTAAAAAGTGGCGATCCGGAGGTGCTCGACCGCCTGATCGAGCAGTATCAACACCGGCTTTTTCGCTACCTGGTTCATCTCACCGGCAATCGCGAACGCGCCGAAGATTTTTTTCAGGAAACGTGGATGCGCGTGCTGGAGCGCGGCAGACAATACAACGCGAAGTGGAAATTCGAATCGTGGCTCTTCACGATCGCACGGAATCTGGTGATCGATTGGCAGCGAAAATCAAAGCCGCAGAGCCTCGACGAATTGCTCGACCCGGCGCATGGAGGCGCTGCATTCGAGCCCGCGGCACCCAGCGAACAATCGCCGTTGCGGCAAGCGGCTGAGCAGGAAAGCGCATTCGCTTTGCGCACGTCGCTGCGCGAGATTCCAAGCGTCTACCGGGAAGTGCTGCTGCTGCGATTCCACGAAGATTTGGAGCTGAACGAAATAGCGGCGATTACGAATACGCCGATCTCGACCGTGAAATCGCGGCTCTATCGAGGACTTGAAGCCATACGGAAGCTGCTGCCCTCGGAGCAATCGCTATGACTGACAATTTGCACACTCGCGCCCGCCAGTTGATGGATGAGGAACGCGTGGAAGGAACATTGTCCTCCGAAAATCGCGCGTGGCTCGCAGCGCATTTGCGCGACTGCGATGAGTGCAGGGCGGCAGCGGCGGCCGCAACAGCAGCTTTGGCAACGCTGCGAGATACGGGTGTCGAGTTGCCGCGCGGGCTTGCCAGCCGTACGCAGATGCGTCTGCGTTTGCGGGCCGGTGAGTTGCGCGACGACCGGCCGGGCACAAACGTGGCGTGGGTTGTTGCCGCGATTTCGTGGGCAGCGGGCGCGGCGACGGCACCGTGGGTCTGGCGCGGCTTCGCGTGGTTGGGGGAGCACGCCGGTGCTCCCAAACCGATTTGGGAGATCGGATTCGTTCTGTGGTGGATCGTGCCCGCGCTGTTTGCGACAGGGGCCGTGGTCGCAGAGCGGAGAGAAAACCCCAGCGACTAGATTTCAGCCGCGCGATGGCGGCGAAAGAGAAGGATGAGGGACATGAGCGCAACGGATTCAAGAACGGGCGGCATCAGCAGCGCGTGGAACGAACGCATGCGCATGATTCGGCTGCGGCGGCAAAGAGAACGCGTGCATTTTCGCGATGAGATCAAGCTCGTCCCCGTATGGCTGCGCGTAACCACTGCGGTGATTTTGATTCTCGCCGAAGTTGTCGCCGCTGCGATCAACCTTACGGGCGTGGCGAACGATGGCCAGATATGGCCGCCAGGAATTGGGCCGGTTCCGGCAACCATGGCATTGGGCTCAATCGTCCTTGCCATATGGATCTCCAGCGCCGTCTGGGTATGGCTGGCAGGCTATGTTTACCGCGATGCGAAGCGCCGCGGGATGAACGCAACGCTATGGACGATTCTTTGCCTGCTGCTGGTGCCGGCTTATTTCGTGGTTGGCTTCCTCATCTATTTTCTCGTGCGCGAGCCCTTGCCCTATCCGTGCCCGAAATGCGGCGCAACAGTGGGTCCGCGATTCAATTTTTGCGCCAACTGCAACTGCGACTTGCATCCCTCCTGCCCGAATTGCAAGCGCGAAGTCGTGGAGACGGACCGTTTCTGCTGGAGTTGCGGACACCCATTGAATCCCGCAACTCCACCTGCAGCGCCAGAGCCGCAGCCAACTTCCTAGCGGCCTCTTTTTGACACCTGACTTAACGAGCGGGGGTATACTCTCGCCACGCCCGAGTCTTGCGGTCTCGCCTCGACATGCGGCAGTTGCCCTGAAAGGAGTGCTGGATGAGCACACATATGATTCTCGCTCTGGTTTTGCTCGGCATTGTGGCTGGTCTGCGCGCGCTAACTCCAGTCGCCGCGGTTTCATGGGCGGCTCATCTTCATTGGATCAATCTGGATGGCACGCATCTTGCGTTCATGGGCTCGATCGTGGCCGTCGCAATCCTTACGCTGCTGGCGATCCTTGAGATTATTAATGACAAGCTACCCAAGACGCCGCCGCGCACGGCACCACCGTCGTTCATCATTCGGATTGTGCTTGGCGCATTTGCCGCTTCGTGTCTTGCGTTGGCCTTCGGGTTGTCGCTGGTGATCGCGACGATTATTGGTGCAGTGGGCGCCGTGATTGGAACGCTGCTCGGCTATCAGGCGCGGACAAGGACCGTCACGGCATTGCATACGCGCGACCTGCCCATTGCCCTGCTGGAAGATGCCGTCGCGATTTTCGTCGCGTTTTTCTTGCTGTCGCGTTTCTAGCAGGACAGAACAGCGTTCGCCCTGCCGAGACAAGCGATGCGGCAATCCCATCGCGTCCATAGCAACCGGGCGTATATTTCCCAGAAATTCACGCAATGAGGCACAGGCTTCCGATTGCCCTCACGACGCTCCGGCTGCTACTCGGTCCGGCGGCCCTGCTCTGTGCATTGGCGGGTGTCCCGCGTATCGCCTATCTGCCGATTCTAATCGTCGGGACGTTGTCAGATATTCTCGACGGAATTCTTGCGCGGCGGCTGGGGGTAGCGACGCTCGAGCTGCGTCGCTACGACAGCGTCACCGACGGCGTCTACTATCTGTTCCTTCTCGCCACGTTGTGGATTTTGTGCAGACCTGTGGTCATCCGGAACGTAGGGGCGATCTTACTTCTGCTGGTTTCGGAGGTCGCCGTAATCGCGATCAGTTTAGGCCGCTTTGGAAAATATCCTGCCACGCATTCCTATCTGGCGAAATTCTACGGACTATGCATATGTGTTTCGCTCGTGGCGTTGCTCGTGTACGACGCGTCCAGTTGGGCAATTGTTTCGCTCGTTGTCGTGGCTGTTGTCACGAACGTCGAAATCATCGCCATACACCTTTTGGTCGATTCAGCGCCTGTGGACGTACGTTCGGTGTTCGCGGTGTCCAAGCGAAAGGCTTAGCGCCTCACCACTCGCGTCACATTCGTTCAACCGCCAGGGCCACGGCGTTGCCCCCGCCGAGGCACAGCGCAGCGATTCCCCGCTTCGCGTTGCGGCGCTGCAATTCATAGAGCAGCGCGACCAGGATTCGCGCGCCGGACGCGCCGATTGGATGTCCAATCGCTACGGCCCCGCCGTTTACGTTCACTTTCGCAGGATCGAGTTTCAGCACGCGCGTGACGGCGATCGCGGCCACAGCAAACGCCTCATTCAGCTCGTAGAGATCGACGTCCTTATCGCGGTCCCATCCGGTTTTCGCAAGCAGCTTTTCCACTGCGTCGACGGGCGCCATCATTACCCATTTCGGCTCAACGCCGCTGACCGCCTGCGCCACGATCCGCGCCACTGGCTGCTTGCCAAGCCGAGCCGCCGCGCTCTCGCTCGTTACGACCACCGCAGCGGCGCCGTCATTTGTGCCGGGAGCGTTGCCGGCCGTCACCGTGCCGCCTTCTTTCTTGAACGCGGGCTTTAGTTTTGCCAGCGCCTCGAGGGACGTATCTTCGCGCGGCGACTCATCCGCTTTAATCACAACCGCGGGACCTTTTCGCTGCGGAATTTCGATCGGCAAAATCTGCTCGCTGACGAAACACGACTTCATCGCGCGAATCGCACGCTGGTGGCTTTCGAGCGCGAATTTGTCCTGCTCCTCGCGCGAAATGCCGTATTTCTCCGCGACCAGCTCGGCCGTCTGCCCCATGTGAAAATCTTCGTAAACGTCCCACAGGCCGTCGACAATCATCGAGTCGAGAATCTCCTGGTTGCCCAGCCGAAATCCCGTCCGCGCGCCCTTGATCAGGTAGGGTGCGTTGGACATCGACTCCATTCCACCTGCGACCACGATTCCCGATTCGCCTAGCGCCACTGCTTGCGCGGCCAACCCAACAGCTTTCAGTCCCGAGCCGCAGACCTTGTTGATCGTCATCGCGGCTACGCGCGGATCGAGTCCCCCGCGCAAAGCCGCCTGCCGCGCGGGATTTTGCCCGAGCCCGGCCTGGACCACGTTGCCCATGATGCATTCATCGACTTGCTTCGGATCGAGCCCCGCGCGCCGCACCGCTTCGGCCACCACTTTTGCGCCAAGCTCGGGCGCCGCCAGCGGCGAAAGGCCGCCCATGAATTTCCCGACAGGTGTGCGTACAGCGCTCAAAATCACAGCTTTTTCCATTGCGAATTCACTCCGGGAACATTTCTGCAGTCTTAAAACACAGTATAGGCGTCCGAAAAATTGTGGTCAATTTTCACCGGGGATTCGGCATGTCGAGATTCTGCGTTATACTCTGTTCATTCGACATCCGGTCGATATCGGCGCTTTCGCCGAGAAGGAGGTGATCCAGTGAGGTACGGTTTACGTTGACGCAGCAGAAGAGGCGCTTGTGACTTTGCCGAGCGCCTCTCTCCTTTCTCCCGCCTGAACGCTTGCTCGAAGTGAGCCCTTGTAGCAATCGCACTATCGAACGATCGCTGAAGCCTGGAAATAATCAGGAAGACGTCTCTTTGTGTCCCGCAGAATTTCTACGATGGCTTTCCGGTCGTCAAGGCTGAGCTTTCTGTATTTCTCCGCCCGGTCCTGTCCCGAAAGAATCTGCCACATGCGCTGGTAGATCGCGCCTTTCGCTTCGTCCGGCAAGCCGTCGAACGCGTCAGAGTAAATCATGAAGCTGCACGGATAGCGCATCAGCCGGTGATGCAAATCGAATTGCCTGAGCGACCGGCCCTTGCTGTCGTCCGGCCCGCGCTTCGAAAATTCTTCGTCAAAGCCGGACGTGCCCTCCACCTTGTCCGTCAGCGGCGCTTCGTCAGTAAACAGCATGTAATCCACAAACTCGCGCGACGTATCGCGAAGCACATGCTCTGTCGCGCGGCGTGCGCCCCACGATGGATTTTGATCCCGCTGATAAAGGGCCAGGCGCGTCCTCCATCCAACTTCGGTGAGCAGATTCATCATGTGCATCTCGTGTTCGAAGACCATCAGCGCAACCACATCGCTATAGGGCGAAAGATACGAATTCGTGTCGAACAGGCCCAGTCCTTTGAGAGATTCCAGAGTACGAGGCTCGCCGGAAAGCATCGGCTTTAGGGCGCGGCCCTTCGCGGCAACGTCTTCGTTGCCCATGTGAACCGTGGAGCCCGTCGAACCCGTGACATACCACCCGCCCCAGCGCTGGGCGAACGGACTGCGGTCATCAGTGAGGAAATTTCCCAACTCGGGTATAGGCGTGCCGTCCGGACCTGCGTAGACGCTGTGCATCAGAGCGCTCGGCAATCCGGCATTCTCCGGCGCGATGTGGCATGAGAGGCAGTTCACGTCCCGATCCAGATGAATTGGCCCATCGGGCCTCTGCCCGATCTTGTAGAAGATCATTCCCTGATGGGGATCTTCCGCGGCGATTTCAATCACGGGACCGCCATGGACCCATCCGACGATCACCGAATCGTTGAAAAAAAGGCTGCGCGGATTTTGCGGGCTGATTCGTTCGGATTGAAAACTTGTCTTTGAAAAAACAACGATCTGAGAATCGATCGGTATCTTGAATTCGTTGAGCACAGATCGCAAATAGCCCTGTGGACCGTCGAACTTCAGATGAGTTTCGTTGTATTGCAGCCGGAAATTAAGGTGATCACCGGGATCGTCGAGGTGTCCATGGGTGTATTGAATCGCGGGATGCTCGATATCGACCAGAGCTTCGTGTTTTCCAAATGCGGCCGCGATTGACAGGAAAATCAGCCCGGTGATGACAATGGCGCGTCCCATGGAGTCTGTTTAGAAACCGATCGCAGTCCGATTATATCAACCCACGAAGCCTTGGACGGAAAGGCTGCGATGTGGAGTACAGGAGTACAAATCTCGCGTATGATCAGCGTCGCTCGACCAACCGGGGAGAGATTTGATTAATCAGCGCGCCGCGATCAGCGCTCGGCTCGATCGGCTTCCGACCACACGCTACATTTGGAAACTTTTGCTGCTGATTTCGCTCGGCGGCTGCTTCGAATTTTACGACCTCTTCCTGATGACCTACATCGGCCCCGCGATGATCCGCAGCGGCCTTTTTTCGAGCGCCTACGTTTCGTTTTTTGGACTTAGCGGCCTTGCTAGCTTCGTATCCGCCACGTTCGTCGGACTTTTCATCGGCACTTTGGCCTTCGGCTTTCTGGCGGACAAATTCGGCCGGCGCTCCATCTTCACGTATTCCTTGCTTTGGTACAGCGCCGGCTTGATCGCAATGGCATGCCAGACAGCGGCGCCGGGCATCTTGATTTGCCGCATGATTGCGGGCATCGGCATCGGCGTGGAAATGGTGACGATCGACACGTACATCGCGGAGTTGATGCCCAAGGAGATTCGCGGGCGCGCGTTCACGGTGAGCCAGGTGATTGAGTTCACTTCAATTCCGGTCGTGGCGTTGATTTGTTGGCTGCTCGCGGGACGCAAGCCGCTCGGAATGGATGGCTGGCGCTGGGTGGTGCTGATCGGATCCGCCGGTGCGATTTTTATCTGGTTTATCCGACGACGGATCCCCGAAAGTCCGCGCTGGCTAATCGCTCGCGGCCGTGTGGACGAAGCCGAGCGCGTGGTCTCGTGCATGGAAAGAAAAGTATCGGATAATTTGCAATCCGCCCTGCCGCCCGTACCAGCGGATCGAGTCGAGGTGGCGCAAAGTCCTCCCGTTCACTTTTCCGCCATTTTTCGTCCGCCCTATCTTGGCCGCACGGCCATGCTCACGGTTTTCCAATTCGCGCAGACGATCGGTTATTACGGCTTTTCTTCGTGGGTGCCCACTCTTTTGATCGCCGCGGGAATCCACACGACGACCAGCCTGCGGTATTCGTTCATCATTGCCATTTTTGCGCCCATCGGGCCGCTGCTTGCTTACGGAATCGCCGATAAAGCGGAGCGCAAATGGCAAATTGTCTCGAGCGCGCTCTGTATTGGTGCGGCAGGCTTGCTGTTTGCGCTGAAAACCACTCCCGCCTGGCTGATCTTTTTCGGCGTGCTGCTCACCTGCTCCAACAACTGGCTATCGGTGGCGTTTCACACCTACCAAGCTGAACTCTTCCCCACTCCCGTGCGCGCGCAAGCCGTGGGCTTTGTTTATTCCTGGAGCCGCTTCAGCGCAATTTTCACGAGCCTGATGATCGGATTCTTTTTACACAATTTCGGCGTGACGGGCGTGTTTGCCTTCATCGCGGCCGCGATGCTGGTAATCGTGCTCGTAATCGGCGGCTTCGGCCCGCGAACGCGCGGGCTCGCGCTCGAATCGATTTCGCGCTAACCGAAACAGCCGGCGAAAGGGCCGCTCGTTCCGTGAGTCGCCCTAATGGGTCTACTTCGCAGGCACCCAGACGCTATCGGCTGAATCGAGCTCGACGCCGGCTACTTCTGTGCTGAGATTGATTGCTTGCAGCCCGGACTTCTTGCCGGGAATCGCGTCGAACTCCAAAAGATATTGGTTGTCGAGAGTATTCCTCAGCTGATCGAGATAGGGCTTAAAACTGACGGGATTCTGCGTGCCCATGTAATACGATTCGCCGCCGCTCTCATCGGAAACCTTCGAGATGCCCAATTGGCCATTGTAGATTTCCCAGTAATTGCTGCCGAGCCGGCCAATACCACGGAAAAAGATTGTGTGCACGATGATCCCCATGCGCTGCGCGACTGAACTTGCAGAGTCGGCATCCACCGGAATGGAATTTCGCGGGCGCGGTCCGCCGCGAGCGCGGTCAACTCCGTCGGTCACCATAAGCACCTCGCGCCGATTTGGATGCTCGGGCCAGCGCTTCATCAAATCGATCAACGAAAGATACGGACTTCCGTAAGCGCCGGTCGATCCCAGGGGAAGACGGAGAGACTTGGCGGCCAGGGCATGATCGGTGGTGAAATTTTGGGCGATTTGCACGGTGGCGTTCCGCATGTACCCAACGCCGACGGCCGCGTTGGGTGGCAGGTTGTTGATGAAGTCGCGAATATCGTCGAATTGGCCGCCCAAAGTAGCGTCGGAACTGTCATCCAGTAGGAGGAACAGGTCGAGACTCGTATCTTTAGCCGGGGTCCAGCTGACCACGTTCAGACGGTTCTTTTTCTGCTTCACGATTACGTCATCGCGGGTTACGTCGGGCATTCGACGGTTCTCCCCCAGCAGCCGGACGGCCACCGTCATACGAACGGTCGCGGTTGCAACCGGAGAGGTGGCTGCGTTTTGCGCTTGGGTTGTGGCGACTTCACGAAGGGCGCCGACGAACATAAGAACGAGTGACAACACTAGAAGATGCCTACGCATAGGCTTGCCTCCTGAAGAATCTGCTGTGGGTCCGAAGCCTGCGAATCCGAAGGCGATCGCGCTGCGCTTACTGCCAAGCGCAGCCCGCGCCCGATCTCTTGTTGGTACCTGGACGAGCTGCGTGCGTTTTCGAGAGTAGGAACTGACAGCTACCACCTCAACTGTTAGAACTAACAGGCAAGGCTCAATCGTTCTTCGCCTAACCTTCGCCTTTGCTGAATCTGCTATAATCGACATTCCGAATGGCGCGAGCATCCGCTTCCAAAGTCATCGAGTTTCCGCAGTTCCCTCTCAATCCAGAGCAACGCACCGCTGTCGAACATCGCGAAGGCCCGCTCCTTGTCGTAGCGGGTGCTGGCACGGGAAAGACTCGCGTGATCACGGAACGCATCCGGCGATTGCTCGAGTCCGATCCGAAACTCGCAGGGGAGAACATTCTCGGCCTCACCTTCACAATTAAAGCTGCGGCAGAAATGAAGGAGCGCGTGGTGAAGGCGGCCGGACCGCGCGCCGAGGGAGTGTGGCTGAGCACGTTCCACAAATTTTGCCTCGAAAAAGTGCTGCAAGCTTCCAACGCCGAGATTCAGTCACTCGAAGATATCGACCACCGAATCCTGCTGCGGCGGCACATCGCGGAACTCGAATTGAAGGTTTTCCGGCGACTCGCGGAGCCTGCCGAATTTCTCAAAGACTTCGGCGACTTTTTCTCGCGCTGCCAGGACGAACTGGTGACCCCGGATGATTATCAGCAGTATGTGGACAGGCTCTGGGCCGATTATGAGGCGCGAAAGCGGACGCTTGAGCCCGATGCGCGCGCGATCGAAGAAGAACGCCTCGCGAAAGAAGAAGAACTCGCGCGCGTTTACCGAGTGAGCGAGCGGCTCTTGCGCGAAAAGAATCTCTGCTCGTTCGGAGGCCAGCTCCAGCGCGCCGTCGAACTGTTGCGGACAGATGCCGATCTTCTTGCCGGCATCCGCGACCAGTACCGTTACATTCTCGTCGACGAATTTCAGGACACGAATATCGCACAGCTGGAACTTCTATGGCTGCTTGCGGGCAACCGCCCGAATATTCTTGCGGTTGGCGACGATGACCAGGCGATTTATCGTTTTCGCGGTGCTTCCTTCGGCAGTTTCACGATTTTTCTGGAGCGCTTCTGCGACGTAAAACGTACCGAGCCGCGCGAGTCCGCCCGCAGATTTCTCGTTTCGCTGTCCGAAAACTACCGCTCCACCCAACGCATCTTGCGGGTTGCCGGCGAAGCCATCAGCCACAACGAAAAATCCACTCTGCTGCCTGCGAAAAACTTGCTCACGCAAAACAGGCTCGGCGACAAAATTCGCGTCGCCGAATTCGGCTCGTTCGATGAGGAAGCCCATTGGATCGCTTCCGAAATCGAGCGGTTAAATACTTCCGGCGCTCAATGGCGGGATTTCGCAGTCCTCTATCGCAAGCACCTTCACAGCCGCAATTTGCTCGAAGCGCTGCGCCGACGCGGCATTCCGTTCGTGATTCGCAACTCGTCGATTTTGCGCACACAGGTTGTTCGCGACCTGCTCGCCTGGCTCAAATTGATCGCGGTGCCTTCCGACAACATCGCGTGCGCCCGTATCCTTGCGGCCCCGTACTGGGGATTGGACGCGCGCGACTTGGTCCGCCTGGCCGAGCGCGCGGAAAAGAATCGCCGGCGCCCTCTATGGGATGAAGTCGAAGCGTCTCAGAACGAAGCGCCTTTCAACGGCAACGGCGCGAGGCTTGGCGAGTTGGTCGCCTTGATGCATGGAATGCGACAGCACGCACGCAGCATGACTGCGTCCGCGTTGCTCGCTGAGTTGATTCGCAACCTGGAACTCGTTCCGTTCGCGTCGAACACGGATAGCCGCCACGTCCAGCGGCTGGCCGAATTTGTCAGAGATTGGGAACGCAAAGATGACAAAAAGCTGCTCGGCGATTTCATCGAATATCTCGGATACTTCAACGAACTCAATGGCGAAATCCAAATGGTGGAGGAAGAAGTCGCTGACAACGCTGTCCAGTTGATGACCGTCCATGCCGCCAAAGGCCTCGAGTTTCAGCACGTTTTTGTGGTGAGGCTTAGCAAATCGGAATTTCCGACAAGCGCGCGTCGCCCTAAATTCGAATTTCCTGTCGAGTTGATGAAAGAGGAGCAGCCCAAGGGGGATTTCCACGTGCAGGAGGAGCGCCGCCTGTTTTACGTGGCTCTCACGCGCGCGCGAAAGCGCCTCACGCTCACGACGGTGATCAACCGGTTCAAAAAAGCATCTCCGTTCCTCGACGATTTTCTAATGAATCCGAAAATCCAGAAATTCGATACGGAGCAGCTGGCGCCGCAGGTGGATGTGCCCAAAGCGGAGGAAATTTCTGGGCCTCCGCCAATGCCGCGGGATCCCACACTGCTCTTCCCGCTGCACGACGAAGAGCCGCGCGCCTACTCGCGCATCGGGCTCTGGGCAAAATCATTTCATCCTGCGCGCCCCGAGCCGTTGCAACTGAGCGCTTCCGCGATCGCTGCGTACGACCGCTGCCCCTTACGCTATTTGTTCCGTTACGTCTGGCGAATTCGCAGCGGCCCGACGGCGCAGACTACGTTCGGCAACGTGATGCACACCACAATCCGTGAATTCGTGCGCGCGGTCCAAAAAGGCGCGCACGTCTCATGCGAGGAGCTTTTCGCGATCTACGACCGCGAATGGTCATCCGCCGGATTTCCGGATGATTATCAGGAAAACGAATATCGCAGGGCCGGCCGCGAGCAGCTCGCGGAATTCCACCGAGCCTGCATGGCGTCGAAGCCGGAGGTGCTTCATCAGGAGAAAACTTTTGAATTGCCGCTCGAGCACAATGTCGTCGTCACCGGGCGAATGGATCAGGTGAATCGAACCAACGGCAGCAGAGTGGAAATCGTCGACTACAAAACCGGAAAAGCGCGGGATTTCGAAAATGCCGCTAAAGATTTGCAGCTTGGCATTTACGCGCTGGCCGCCATCGAGGTATTCGAGCTTCATCCCGAGCGGCTCGTGCTGCACTACCTCATGAACAATGAACTGGTCGAGACGTCGCGTGACGCGAAAGCGCTGGCTGCCACCAAAGAGAAAGTCGGTGCAGTCGCCGACATGATTCGCGCGCGCGAATTCCCCGCCAAGCCCGGCTTCGGCTGCGCGTATTGCGACTATAAGCCGCTATGTCCCTCCCACGAACAGCTCATCACGATTGATGTTGCGTCGAAAAAGAGTTAAGCGAACGTTTGCAACTGCGCGGATCGCTGGCAGCGTCCTTGGTGCAAAAATGAAAAACGGGGCAACCGCAAAGCGGTTGCCCCGTCTCATTTCTCAAGGGCCTCAAGCTTCGAAGCCCGGAGTCGTTCCGCGCATGAACTTCTTTGGAACTTTCTCCCGCGAACGCGGCGAACTTCCCGCGCGAATCGCTTCTTCATCTATAGAGGCGCACGCGAGTTAAGTCAAGCGGAAAAAACTCTTGCGCTGATTTGTTTCGTAGATTCGCAGCCGCGCGCATTCCATAGGTGCGCGCAACTTTCAGATTGTCACTCTGAATGCGTCGCCCGTTTGCTCGACGAGAGCGTTATCGATGAGTCGCGTCCCTCCCACGCGAGCCGCAAGCAGCACGTAGCAATTTTTCCGTAACGCCATTACGGGCTCAAGCGTATCCACGTCGACGATTTCCGCATAATCGAGCGCAACAAGAGGCTCGGTTGCGATCGTGCGCTGGATCATCGACAGCAGGTGGCCCGCTTTGAGCTCGCCGGAAGCGATTTCTCTGCTCGCTGCCGCAAGAGCGCGATGCAAAACGGTAGCAGCGCGGCGTCCCTCAGGTTTCAAATACGCATTTCTCGAAGACAAAGCGAGTCCATCCGGCTCGCGCACAATCGGGCGGACCACAATGTCCGTACCGAGGTCTAGATCCGCGACCATTTGCTTGATAATACGCACCTGCTGGGCGTCTTTGCGCCCAAAAAACGCCCGGCGCGGCTGCACAATTTCGAAAAGTTTCAGGACGACTGTGGCGACGCCGCGAAAATGCCCTGGGCGCGATCGCCCTTCGAGTACATCACTCAGTCCGTCGACAAAAACTGACGTCCGGAACCCTTGTGGGTATATTTCCTCAGCGGGCGGCGCAAATAAATAATCCACTCCAAGCTGTTCGAGTGCCACACGGTCCGCGCCCAACGCGCGCGGATATTTCGAAAAATCCTCCGAGGGACCAAATTGTTTAGGATTCACGAAAATTGAGACCACAACGGGCGAGCAGCACCGCTTCGCTTCGCGCACGAGTGATAAATGCCCCTCGTGCAGCGCCCCCATCGTCGGCACCAGACCAAGCACCCGGTCTTCACGGAGCGCTTTGCCGCCAATCTGCTTCATCCACGAAACGGTATGCACCAATTCCATCTGAAGGATTTGCGGCGGTTCACGAGGCCGCGCTGGCAGCTCTCTGACGGTAGAACGCGATCAGGTCCGTGCTCACAGGTTTCGCTCCAAGCTGGCGAAGCATCGTCGCAATCTGGCCGCGATGATACGTGCCATGATTCGCGAGGTGCTGCAGATAATAGGAAAGCGGCAGCTCAAATGTGCCGCTGGCGACCGTCTTGACCGGCATTACGCGATTCACGTCGTCAGCCGTGAGGGAAGCGACGTAGTCCAAAAGATTGCGCTCGATTTCTTCCCAGCGCTGCTTCACGGCCTGAAAATCGGGATAGTCGGTCGCTTTTGGAAATCCGCTGGGCGTTCGGCCGTGCCAACGCTCGAGCCACGCCCACTCCGCGCCGCAGATGTGCATCAGCGTATCGCGCACCGAGCCAAAACTTGATCCAAGGTCTCGCGTGAATTGCTCAGGACTGAGCGCTGCGCATGATTCAAGTGTTCGGCTATTCGCCCAAAAGTTGAAGTCGTACAGAGTGCGAAAATCCTCGACGTTCATGCACGCCTCCAGTCAATATCTGCCTTGATTGCCCGGGGATTACGCTCGTTGACGCGCCGGCGGACGGGCTTGCAGTTCAGCATCTGAATGATACGACTCCGCGTCAGAAGGAAAACTTCCGCTGCGCACGTCGTCGCAATATTCAGTCGCCGCGCGAGTGATTTCAGCCGCAAGGTCCGCATATCTCCGCGCGAATTTCGGCAAATGCCCCGATGTGAGTCCGAGCAAATCATGGATCACGAGCACCTGCCCATCGCAATCCGGGCCCGCGCCGATGCCGATGGTCGGAATGCGCAGATTTTCGGTGATGCGCGCAGCCAGATCGCGCGGCATCGATTCGAGTACAATTGCGAACGCGCCCGCCGCTTCCACGGCTCGAGCGTCGCGTTCCACTTGGCGCGCAGCGTCCGCAGATTTGCCCTGGACGTGAAAGCCGCCGAGCGCGTTCACGGACTGCGGCGTCAGGCCGACGTGCCCTACGACCGGAATTTCCGCTTCGACAAGCCGCGCGATCAATTCGATGCGGCGCTCGCCGCCTTCGACCTTCACGGCCTCCGCGCCGCCCTCTTTCACCAGCCGCACCGCATTGCGAACCGACTCCTCGAGCGAAACATGAAAGCTGCCGTACGGCATGTCGGCAACGATTAAGGCTCTCTCGGTCGCGCGGCGCACGGCGCGAGTGTGATGCAACATTTCCTCCAGCGTGACAGGCAACGTGCTCTCATAGCCAAGCACCACCATACCGAGCGAATCGCCGACGAGAAGCATATCGATGCCGGCCTGATCGAGCAGCCGCGCCGTCGGATAGTCATATGCGGTGAGGCACGTTATTTTCGGCTGTGGATTCGAAAACTGCGACTTGCGGGAGAGAATTTCGGGGACAGTGACCTTACCGCTGCCCGAACGCGGTGCAACGCTCATGTTGTCCTCCGGTGCCGCCCCTCGACTTCAGGGTGCAGCCCAACAACAAGCACATGCTATCAAACTTGTTGTCTCCGTCGCAAAAGAATACGATTTCTGTGACCACGAGACACAACTATGGCTTACGCAATCACCGCCGTCGTCGTAATTATACTCATCTGGGTGACCGCGAAAGCAGCCAGCGGTGATCGGTACTCGAAAATGACCGGAGAGGAATTTGAAGCGGAAGCCAAACGGTCATCCAGTCTCGGCGCAGCTGTTGCGGCATTTCAGAAGGTGATCGATCCTTCTCACCACGTGGAATACGTACAGGAACAGCAGCAGCGTATCGAGGCGGAGAGCTCTAAGTCGGGTGATGGACCAGAACCAGGATCACCGCCGAGTTCGCCAAGCTGAAATCGGCGCGGAAACTCAGACCTCTGCCACAGTCGCTGGTGGAGGAGGAGCCGGCGGCATTTGGGCTTCCACGCCGCGCCAGCCAACAGGACGTCCTCGAACCGCTTCGCGCAAGGCGCTGAAGAGCACCACATACATCATTTGCCGGTAATAAAAGCGCTGAAGGATCAGAGGCGCCAGCAGCGTCCAGTCCTCATTTTTCTCCAGGGCGAAAGCGATGACGCAGGTGAAAAGGTCAATCAGCATGAAGAGCGCGAAGAAAATCAGCGACCGCTCCACATCCTGCGACGTCCACAATTGAGGCAAACGCGCGATCTGAAGCTGCGCAAGCCCCCATAGAGCCACTGACAGCAAGAATAGAAGGTCGATTACAGGCGATACGAGCGGCAAAATAATCTGGAAAAGAAAAATATTCGGGACGGTGATCCAGCCAAGAGTGCCGTAGCGTGGATTGCCCGTTGTATCGCGGTGCTTCCATACCGCCTGCAACGTCCCGAACGTCCAGCGAAATCTCTGGCGAATCAAAGTGTCGACGGTTTCAGGAACCTCCGTCCGGCCGATCGCGTCCTCATCGTACAGAATTTTCCAGCCGTTGCGTCGAATCGTCAGTGTCAGATCCGTATCTTCGGCGACTGTGTCTCCCGAGAAACCATTGTTGTTGCGCAGCAACTCCGTACGCCAGGCGCCCACGGCTCCTGGAACCACGGGAATACAATTCAGCAAGTCGAAGGCGCGTTTCTCAAGATTCTGGCTGGTGATATATTCAAGCGCCTGCCAGCGAGTGATCCACCGATTCCGGTTCATCACCTTCACGTTTCCGGCCACGGCCCCGACTTCGGCATTGGCAAAATGGCGAATAAGCCGCGGAATCGCTTCCGGATCGACGATCGTATCGGCGTCGATGGAGACGCATATCTCGCCCGTGGCTTCACTCAACGCGTGGTTCAGCGCAGACGGCTTGCCGTGATTCCTTTGCATTAGCAGGCGAACGCGCCGGTCGCGTCCGAAATGATCGCGAACGATTTCGGCTGTGCGGTCGGCCGAGCCATCATCGACCACGAGCACTTCCAGTTTCGGATAATCGGACGCCAATACCGCGCTTAGGGTATCGAAAATTACGGCCTCTTCGTTAAAGGCTGGGATCAAGACGCTGACTTCCGGCTTGTATTCCGGGTGATCTTCAGGCGCGGGGCGCAACTTTTCGACGAGCGCCAGCAAACCAATAATCAGCGCGCGGCCGCTAACCAGCAGAATGCCGGCGATGAAAATAAAGGCGATTCCTGTGCGCAGCCAGCGAAAGACCTCGAAAATAAAAGCATCCGCGCGGACCTGGAACCATTCGCTGCGGCCCAGCGGCGGCATCACCTGCTCGCGCTCCTGCCCGAGCAGTTCCGAAACCTGAACGAACTGATATCCCTTCGCGCGCAAGCCGTCGATGATTTGCGGCAAAGCAGCCACGGTATGGCTGCGGTCGCCGCCGCCGTCGTGCAGCAAAATGATGTTGCCCTTGTTTGCTTCCGTGTCCGTAAGAACGCGCTGAACGATCACGGGCGCCGGGGGCGGCGCTTTGCCATCCGCTTCACCCCAATCGTGGGGATCGATTCGAGCGCCCACAATCACGTAACCCATCGACTGCGGAATCGGAAGCAGCTGCACTTCGCTCGCTGTTTCCGGCTGGTGATCGATGCCGTAAGGAGGACGGAAGAATGTGGTCTTCACGCCCAAATAGCTCTCGATCAGCATCTCGGTGAGATTCAGCTGAACCTGCAGCTCAGTTTTGGAGATTCTGTCGACGTCGAATTCGGGGTGCGTAAATGTGTGATTCCCGATCTCATCGCCTTGGGAGTATTCGCGTTTGACAAGACTGGTTTCCTGATTGGCAGACTCGCCGATCACAAAGAAAGTGGCCGGGACGTTCTTCTCCTTGAGAATGTCCAGAATCTTCGGCGTCCATCGCGGATCGGGCCCGTCATCGAACGAGAGCGCGACTTTCTTCGTCGCGGCGCCCATTTGCTGGATTCGCCACGACATCGGATAGCTTTGGAAACTCTCGTCGTCGAAGGTATCGGAATCCGCGTCGTATTCGAAAGTTCGCTGCCCGCTTTTAGGTGTCCCGGTAATCTTCCAGATATCGCCGTCGCCTTCCAGGATCAGGTCGTAACCTGGCGGGACCTCTTCAAGCTTCGCGCGTGTCGCGTCGTCCGCGTGGGTTGCATCCCAGATGTACCAGATCGAAGGGTCCTCCGTTCCCAAGCGCCATAGCGCGGTGCCTTGCACGCCCGCGCGCTCCGCGGCGCGCAGTTCGTTGTACGCGGTGACGCCGTCGAGCATCCAGACGTTGTGTACGCGGTTGTTTTCGTCTTCGTACGAATAGTGCGGATTGAAAGAGTCCGAATCGTAAGTGATATCTGAACCGGCTTCGACGGCGGTGATCACGCCTTGCTGAAAGCTGACGGACTGCGCCAGCGGATGCGGGTCCTTTTTCGTTTTCGCGGGCCAGTCGTAACCGTAATTTGCGATGCCCATCACGATTTTTTCAGGCGGCACCAGCTTCGTGATGTTGTCGATCGCGCGCAAATACCAATCCTGCGGCGCGATCGGGCCAGGCGGCGAAGACGTCCAGTGAAAATCGTAATTCATCAGGATGATTGCATCGGCTTGCGCCGCGAAGAATTTGTAGTCGTAGCTGAAATCGCCGGAGGGCAGCGCAACCATCAGCTTCAGCCCTTTGCCGTGCAGATCGCTCGCCAGGTCATAGATGAAGCGCTGAAAATCCATCTGGTTGTTTTGAGGCAGCGACTCGAAGTCCACCACGATGCCGGGCTGATGCTCCGCGTCGGCGTATTGCTCGAGTTGTGTCGCGAGATTCGCTCGCGCCGCCGGGTTCGCGATCATCTCGAGGAACGCCGGAGGACACCATCCCTTCTGCGGATCGTAATTGTTCACCATCGACATTACGGGAAGCTCGACCGCCGGATTGCGAGTCTGCAAGGAGTGCAGGAAATCGGTCAGCTTTGGATCGGGGTCGGCGTCCAGTTTTCCGCCCGCTGATATGGCATGCAGCGCTTCCGGAATCAGCAAGTCGATGTCGCGATAGTGCAATTGCAGCGAAGCCAGGCTGGTGTAGTCGTCGCTCACGTAAAATGCGGCGCGCAGCGGGTCGTAATTCTGGGGAACTTTGCCCAACGCGGCGACCTTGCGTTTCCGGCCCCGCGGAGGCTTCGATTTCTGTTTTGACCGGACGGCGCGCACAGCGGCATGCGTATCGAGCCGCAGAATATTTGGCAAGTCCGGGTTGCGCCCGATATTCAGCAGGAAAACAACAAGCACAAACGTGAACAGACCGCCTGCGATTTCGAGCGCGAGCCGGGTTCTTCGCCAGCGGCGGCGTTCCTGATCGTAGAAAATGGGCTTGCGTTCAGGCATGCGGGCAATTCAAGCTAGTGCTCTTCCAGAGCCTATGCATAACTACTGGGTTTTGCAAGGCGTTCGAGCCGGACTCTTTCAGCGCGAATACGAATCCGTACACGGCCGGGGCGGGAGGGCCGTCTGCGGGTAAGGTGCGAATGATATCCGATAATTGGATGCGTTTAAACGCATTCCTGGCTGCACTGTCCGGATTGGCGCTGCGCTTCTTCTTCATCTTCAGATTCCCTTCCACGGACTCCGGCGACGCCCCGTTCTATATCGAGCTGGCATGGAACTGGCTGCGACATCGGGTGTATGGAGCGGCAGTGAATGGGCAGATTGTGTCGCTCGATAGCCGTGTTCCAGGATATCCGGCGTTCCTGGCGGCGATTTTCGAAGTAGCCGGAAGATCCCAACGCGCCGTCATGCTGGCGCAGGCGGTGGTCGATCTAGGAACCTGCTTCCTGATTGCACTGATTGCGGCACGGCTTGCCCCGGCAACGTCGCGCCGGCGTGTGGCCATCGCCGCGCTGTGGCTCGCTGTTCTTTGCCCGTTTACCGCGAACTACACAGCCGTCGTGCTGACTGAAACGCTGGTTACATTCCTTATGGCGCTCGCGATTTTACTGTTGCTGGAAGCCATTTTCATGGAATGGGGCAAGACCACGACTGTTCGGGCGGCCAAGTTCCCCGCTTTGAGCGTGTGGTTTCTTGCTGGGCTCGTCGTCAGCTTCGGCACACTCGTTAGGCCCGAAACGCCTCTTCTCCTCATCGCCGCGAGCCTTTTTTTGTTCGGCCGGCTCCTGCGAACGATGGACTGGGCAAAGCTGCTTCGCGCGGGATTGCTTCTGGCTTGCGGGTTCATCTTGCCGCTTCTGCCTTGGGCCGCGCGAAACTGGTACGTGCTGCACGAAGTGCAGATTCTGGCGCCGCGTTATCCCGAAGCGCCCGGCGACTTCGCTCCCGTGGGATTTAACGCGTGGACGGCGACCTGGCTATGGCGATACGGCGACGTCTACGACACGCTCTGGAATCTGGACGTCGCTGAGATCCCTCTCGAGAAAATTCCGCCACAGGCGTTCGACTCCGTGCAGGAGCAGGCTCGCGTGGCAACTTTGCTCGAACCCTATAACGACGACTTGACGCTTTCGCGCGCGCAGGATGCCGCGTTCCATGAAATCGCGCGCGAACGCACAGCCCGGCACCCGCTGCGAACCTACCTGAAAATTCCAGCGCTCAGGTCGCTGGCCATGTGGTTCACGCCTCGCGTGGAGCTGCTTCCTTTCTCCGGACATGTCTGGCCGCTGCGCGAGCATTGGGAGAATGATCGCGAGGACTTCGTCGTGACCCTGACTCTTTTTTTTATCGGCTGCGGCTACGTTGCATTGGGGCTTGCGGGCGCGTGGCGATCGCGATTCAGCGCCGGCTGGTCGCTATTGATCCTCTTCGCGATTCTGCGGACGGCGTTTTTCGCGTATTTCATCGAGACGCCTGAGCCGCGGTACGTTCTTGAATGCTTTCCGGTGCTGATCGCATTTGCCGCGCAGGTTTTTCGTCTGCGAACTGCGCGCGTTAACTATCCTCGACTGGTTCGGGATGGATCGTGACACGGTAAATCTGCGGAAAAAGTTCCTTCACGCGATTTTCGAGAACGCCGGTGATGTCGTGTACTTCGGTAATCGGCAAATTCCCGTCCATGGCGCAATGGCAGGAAACGAGAATCCGGTGATCGACGCTGCGGACATGTACCTCGTGGCAGTCCACCAGCTCCTTGTATTCCGAGGGCAACGAGTTCAGAAAATGCTGCACTGAACTTGATAGATCCTTCAGTTCTTTCGCGCCGCCAATACGCAGACCGAGCGGTTCAATGTGGATGTTTACGCGCGTTTCGGGGCCAGCCGCGGCCCGAATTTCATCTTCGAGCTCCGTGGCGCGGCGGTGGGCCTCCCTGAGACTGGAATTTTCGTCGACTTCCAGATGCATTTCAACGAACAGCCGGCCTTCATAGAAGTGCGCGGAAAGCTCGTGGATAGCGAGGCCTCTCCGCTGCGCGATGGCGCGAATCGTTTCGAAAAGCGGTTCGTCGCTTCGAGCGCGCGGCTCGACGTGGACGACCACATCGGCCGGGACGATTTTCTCGATTCGCTTTTCGATCGCGTCGCTCGCTGCATGAGCCTGTTCGAGGCTCGCCGTGCGAGGCACGCTGATAGTGACGTCCACGAAATAGCGTTGCCCCGCGCGGCGCACGCGAACGCGCTCCGTTTGCAGCACGCCTTCTGTTTCGTCGACGGCGTTTGTAATCTGCTCGCGCAGCCCTTCCGGAGCAACGTCCAGCAGCGCGTCGATCGTGCGGCGCCCGAGCCGCGAGCCGATCCAAATTATCACGCCCGCAACTGCGAGCGCGGCAAATGCGTCGAGCATGCCGAGCCAGGGCAGGTTGAACCTCTGCCCGAGCCAGACGCCCGTGATGCCAAGAACCACGACGAACGTGCTCCAGACATCCGTGGAGAAATGCAACGCGTCTGCTTCAAGTGCTTCGCTCGGATATTTTTTTGCTACGCGGCCAAGCGCGCGCGACCGCACCAGATCGATCCCCATGCTGAGTGCCAGGATGACAATTGCGGTGATGCTCGGGCGAATATGCGCCGTGCGAAAAAGGAGACGCTGAAACGCCTCCCAAATAATGTAGATCGCGGTTAGCAGCAGCAGTCCGGTTTCGACGAAGGCGGAAAAGCTTTCGATTTTCCCGTGGCCATAGAGATGATCCGCGTCGGCCGGCTTATCTGCGACCCGCACCGAAAGATACGTGATCACGGCCGCAACGAGATCGAGGATCGAATGCAGCGCTTCGGACAAAATTCCCAAGCTGCCCGTGATCGCAGCCAAGAATACTTTCAACGATACGAGTACGATCGCGGAGCCGACCGAACCGAGCGCCGCCAGTTTTTTTTCGTGGACAGCCTGTTCGGTGACGTCAGGCATGGACCGGCCGATTATACGATGTGCGAGCGCCGTTTCAGACCAACGGGGGGGTGCCGGAAGCGTGTCGATTAGGTTCGATCTCGACGCAGTGTCTTCAATGGCCTGCATCGCTTTTTGATCGCCTGCGTGACGATCAGCAGAATAGAAGTTGCCGCCCTGAAGGCCGCCAACAAAAGTCCACAGAAAAAAGATCAGCATTCACTCCATGCACGCCCGAAAATGTGGTAGCGCGAGTACGAGGGGTCAGCAACGAGTGGCTCGAAATGAGGCTGTCAAACCGGCCGCGAGCCCCGGTCGAGACTCGAAAGGCAGACGTATTGATCAGTGGAAATAACTTAATGGTTAACTTGCGACTGATTTGCGCCCGTCAAACCTGTCGAGTCGAATCGCACCTAAGCCGCAGCGAATCAGCAATATGCAATTTTCTACCCGTCAAATCGCGGCCTTTTTGGGGCGCACCAATGAACAATGCCAAGCAGCCGTGGCAATGGAGAAAAAGCCGCGACTTACTGCAACGGTGGAGGAGAGACGAGCGGCAGTCGGCGCGGCTCGCCGTGGAATCCGCGGATTTCGACATCATCCAGGAGAAACGACGGAGCGATCACCGTGCTGGGGATTCCATTCTGCGCCGTACCAAACGCACCGAGAGCGGTGCCGGCCAGGCCTTCAGAGGGATTCTGCATATAGGTGAAAACGACCGGATCGGTTCCGACGGCGAGGATGCTGCGAAGCGACCGCAGCGTCAATCCTTCGATCAAGCCGCCGCGCACGGGTTCTTCGTGGCCATCGGCAACGTAGACTTTGTTGAACATGAGCGGCATGCGCTCGCCACTGGCGATGCCCGCCCCCAGTTCCCCAACGTAATCGGAGAAATCCTCCTGGTGAATCGCGGAAAGCGCCGGATTCGCCATGCGCTTGATTTCAAGACACCATTCGTGACCGTCGCCGCGGCATTCATCGATAAATTTCTTGTGCATGTCGTCGGGTTTCAAGGCGTCCGACGATTGAAAAATCAGATTGCTGCTCAATGGCTGAGGGTCGCTGAGCAAGGCTGAACGCGCATGGCCATTCGACTCGAAGAAATCGGGCCCAGGGCGGCGAGACATCAGCAGATTTTTCAGAATTCCGTTCTCAACGATCGAAACGCGCTGCGCTTTGACCCCTTCATCATCGAGATTGTAGGAGCCAAGCAACGGCTGGCCCTGAAAGTCCTGCATGGTTGGGTCATCGATCAGGTTGACCGTCGTCGGAAAGACTCGAGTACCCACGCGGCCGCTCCATTCGCTTCGGCCACCGAAACGCTCCATAAACGTATCGTATTGCTGCGCCATCGAGAGCGGCGCACGCGCGCCCGAAAGCGATGGCTCAACCACCTGTGCCAGGGTGGAAGCGGCAGCGGGCGCATCGAAAAGCACCGGGCCGGTGTAATCGGGCACCAAGGCACTGCCGCGCAAAGTCATCAAATCGGCGGCGGCTTGCGCAACACCTTTACCGATCGTGGCCGCATCGGGCAAAGCCGAAGGATCAGCGGCATAGGTTGCGTAGTAATTGGCTAGCGGCATGCCATCGTCCGCTTCGGTGTCCATTGCGGCCTCGATGGCCGCAAGATGGCGCGAGGAACGGATCAGAGTGCCCTCGCTAGTCATCCGGTAAGACGTGACGTAAATCAGCGAATAATTGATGCGAGAACCATAGAGTTGCGGATACGCCTTCAAAACCGCAGAAGCGGCGCGGGCCTCGTCATCCCAATTGCGCGACGTCCAATCGGGGTCGACGCGCGGATCGACCTTTACGATGGCAGGAGCCGGAGAGAAATCGTCGATTTCCGGCGGCTTCGTGAGGCTGCGCAGAAAAGCCTGCTTGAGCGACATCTGCGTGACCGCTGCTTTGTAAGCCTGGTCGGTGGCGAGCCACAAATCCTGACGGAGCGAGTTGTAATCGCGATCGATTCCCACCTGGCCCGTCGAACCGAGGAAACCTTGAAAGCCATCTTCGCTAATGAAATTCGAGCTATCGAGATGATAGTTGCCGACGCGAACGTCGACGCTCATGTACCGGCTGCGGCCCGTCGAGCTTGATATAAGCGCTCCAAAAGAAGCCGTAACGGTGTGAACATCGAGGTCGAGAAGCCTGTATTCGATGTAGAAGGGCTTATCCACGCCCTCAAGCTGCAGACGTGTACTGGCGCGTTCCATTTCATCATGCATGGCGCGCAGCGTCAGGTCCTTTTCACCAGGGGGAACCACGGGTACGCCGCTTTGCGCTTGCGGGATCGCACCGGGCGAGGAATCTTTCGCCGCAAGACAAATTCTTGGGGTGAACAGCAACGCAAACGATCCGGCCAAGGCGAACGTGGCTAAGTTTTTCAAGTTATTGTCCCTTCGTGGCATCCGGATCGTGTGCGGGAGGCGGCAGAATCGGCGGCCGGTCGGTTGACGTTTCTTTCTTGGCAAATTCCATCTCGGAAATCAGGATTGCCGGCGCGACGGCGGAAACCGGCACCGAACCCGATTCGGCGCCGCAGTAGCCGTTAAAAATTTCCTGCTTATCGCTTGTCGCTACGATCTTCGTGAGCGAGACGAGCGGCGTGCCGACGATATCCACACCACGGACCAATTGGTCGGGGCGGCCGTCGGGAAATACGCGATAGACCACAAGAGGCGTCACTTGAAAGGCCTGAGGCTGGCCGCGGCCAGTGAAAGTAAAGCCGCCTTCGATGTCGTCAATCAGCAATCCATACGGCAAGTTTTGCTGCTTCACGAGATCGATCAATTTTTTTCGAAGCTCTTCGAATGGCATGGTCTGCGAACTGGAAACAATCAAGTTGCCCTGGCGCGCAACAGGAGCGTACCCGAGCTGGCGACGCCCATGCCCGTTGGAGTCCGGAATATTCATCAGGGGCGAGCGCGACATCAGAAAAGTTTTCAAGACTCCGTGATCGACTAACGAAACGTTTTCAGCCGGCACGCCTTCGTCGTCGAATGGGTAATAGCCGAGAAGCATTTGCCCGTCGAGGCGCATCTCGGTGGGATCGTCTTTGATTGAAATAAAATCGGGAAGAATCCTTTCGCCGATTTTGCTGGTGAATGTCTGGCCTTCGCTGATGTCTTTCTGACGGAACCCCTCGGCGCGATGCCCAAAAACCTCATGAAAGAAAACGGCGGCCGCGCGCCCCGTTAAGAGCGTTGGACCGGCATACGGATCGGCAATGGGGGCCTTATCGAGGTCCTGCGTTTCCTCAAGAAGTTGGCGGATGCTTAGGTCGATGGTTTTCTCATCCGGAGCATCTTTCGGGTCAAGCCAGTCGAAATTGGCGTAGCGGTCGATATCCATGCCGTCGGGCGCCTTGCTCTGCACAAAGAGTTCCAGGCGGTAATGAATCTGGCCGAAGGCGAGCTTCGTGCCCTCGCTATTCACCTGATATTGATTTGTAGCCTGCGCAGTGAAGGTGGCGATCGAATTCAGTACGGCCGGGGATTTGCTGAACGCAGCCGTATAGTCGCGAACCCGCTGCTCCCAAGGCTTCCGGTCGACATGAATTTCGACGCGCGGGCCGATGGAAACGTGCGGTTTCTCGTGCGAGAAATCCGGCGCGGCGCCTTCGGCGGTTTGCACCTGAACCTGCTCGCTGGTCTTTACTTTGATCAAGGCTTCGGAGGCCGCGCGATACTGGCGGTCGGTTTCGCGCCATATTTCGCGGCGCAGCACGGGCACATCATCGTCGAGGGTGACGGTGGACCCGGGGCTGGTCCAGCTGGGCGGACGGTCGCCCACTTTGTGCGTGTCGTCCAATTGATAGCTGCCAACGCGACTCTGCACTTCGAGCCAGCGGGCGCGATCTTCATCGCTGGTCAGGAGCGCGCCGTTCGATCCCGAAACTTCCACGTATTGGCGATCGGAGACCGTGTAACTAAGAAAGTACGCCGGCGGATCGGCGGATGAGAGAGTCGACATGGAACGCGTTAGCTCGTCTTGCATGGCGTTGAGGACGGCGGGGGTGGCGGCTTCAGTCGCGCTTCCCGCAGGCCCGGAAGCACACCCAAACACAAAAGCAGTAAGGCAAAATGCCAGGGTTTTATTTCTCATGTGGAGTTTCATCGTCGCGCAAAGTCCAACAGTTTAAGATAGGATGCAGTCGTTTCCTAACGAAAAGCCGAGCGGCTGTGTCACTCACCCGGCCCCACGGCGGGAAGCGGCTGTAGATCAGCCAAAATCCGGCGGAAGGGAGTTAGATGCGCGCAATCGTAGTTAGGCGGTATGGGGCACCGGAAGTTCTTGAGGCGCACCAGGTGCCTGATCCGCAACCAAAACCGGGCGAAGTGCTGATCCGCGTGAAGTCGGTCGGGGTGAACTTTGCGGATTTGCTGCAACGAATGGGCGTGTATCCGGGAACTCCGAAGCCGCCGTTTGTTCCAGGATTGGAAGTGGCGGGCGTCGTCGAAAAAGTTGTGCCGAGTACGACGAAGCCAGGCGGCGACCAATCGCTGAAAGTGGGCGACGCGGTCGCGGCGACCACGCCGTTCAACGCCTATGCGGAATGGGTGGCTGTGCCGGCGCGGCTAGTTCACCGGATGCCGCCGGGCATGGCGTTCGACGACGGAGCGGCAATTCTGATCAATTACCTCACGGCGTACCATTCGATGTTCACCATGGGCAATCTTCAAGCGGGAGATCGGGTGCTGATCCACAATGCAGCAGGCGGAGTGGGAATTGCGGCCGTGCAACTGGCTCGCGCAAAGGGCCTAATAACGATTGGGACCGCGGGATCCACGAAACAAGACTTCCTGCGGAAACTCGGCGTGAATCATCCAGTGGATTACACCCGAGGCGATACGGTTGGAACGGTGCGCAAGTATGCCCCGGATGGCGTGGAAATGGCGATGGATGCGATTGGCGGGAAATCATTTCGCGAGAGTTACGAATGCCTCGGCTCGACCGGGCGTCTGGTGGTGTACGGGTTTTCGTCGATCGCCGGTGCGGACGGAAAGCGAAACCCTGTGCGCGCCGCGCGAGCCCTTTTGCAGATGCCGCGTTTCAATCCGATGAAGCTGATCGAGAAGAATGTGTCTGTAATCGGCGTCAACCTCGGCGGCGTGATTGGAAAGCCGGGACTATTCGAAAGCGAGCTCGATGAAGTTTTACGGATGTATGCAGCCGGAAAAATCAAGCCGGTGATCGCCAAGATTTTCTCGCTCGATCAGGCTGCGGCAGCGCACCACTATATCCACGAACGAAAAAACATCGGCAAGGTGCTGTTGCACTAAAAGACAGATCCGCGATCACCTTACATGCTGGATTATTTTGCGGGCGGTGCCGGGTTTTCAGCCGGCTTGCGGAGATTATCGCTCAGCACATCGAGCTGATCGTAAGGAATTTCCTCGTATTCCGCGTCTGGGAAGGTTTTCTTCAGTTCATCGCGAAACGCGGAGACGTTGCCTGCCAGCACCAGATTCAGATCGTTCGTCTGCAAATGGCGCTTGGCCTCGTCTTCTACTTGCTGCGAAGTAACGCTGCGAATGCGCTCCGGGTAGGTGCTGTTGTAGTCAGCGGGCAGATCGTAAGCGGCGACCGTGAGAACGCGTTCGGCGACCTGTTCGGCGGTTTCCGACTGAATCGGGTAGACACCTGCAAGATAATCGCGCGCGAAATTCATTTCTTCAGCAGTTACATCGCCGGTTGACATTTTCTGAATCAAATCGACCACGAGCTTTGTCGCTTCAACAGTCGCCGCGGTGCGGGTATATGTGCCGACCTGAAACGAGCCAGCATAACGATGCGGGGTGAAAGAAGAATAGGCGCCGTACGTCAGTCCTTTTTTGACGCGAACTTCGGTATTGAGGCGGCTGTTGTAACCGCCGCCGAAGATTCGATTCATCACGACCACCGGAATGTAATTGGGATCGCCGCGCCGAATTCCGAGTTTGCCAACGCGTATCTGCGTTTGCACTGCGTCGGGCTTATCGATGAGCCAGATGTGCATACCGTGAGACATTTGCGGCGCACGCTGCGATTCGACTGTGACAACGATTTTCGGCCACGCGCCAAAATATTTCTCGGCGACGGCAAACGCTTCCTCGGGGGTGATGTCTCCAGTAATGGCGAGCAGCGCTTGATTCGGAGCGTAATTCGAGTCGTGAAATTTCGTGAGTTGAGCGGGATCAAGCTTCTGCACGGTTTCGGGAGTTCCTTCGCTTGGCCAGCCGTAGGGCGAAGCTCCATAAACCGTCCGGGCGAAAACTACGGACGCAAGGTAGTCCGGATCCGAATATTGCACGGTGAGGTTAGAGAGCAGTTGCTGCTGCTGGCGCGCAAGTTCATCGGCCTTAAACGCAGGGTGCAAAACCACGTCTGACATCAAGTCGAAGCCGGTTTGCAGATCTTTCTTTACGATATCGAGCGTGACGGCGGTTGAATCCTTGCCCGCTTCAGCCATCAGCGATCCGCCGATGAAATCGATCGCTTCGGCAATATCGCGCGCGGACCGCGTGGCCGTACCCTGAGTGAGCATGTTCGCCGTCATTTCCGCGACGCCGGGCATGTCCCTTGGATCCTTGATGCTTCCCGCCGAAAGAATCACGAGTTGCGCGGCGATAGCAGGCTCGCTGTGATCCGACACAACGAAGATACGCAGGCCGTTGGGAAGCGTTTTTGTGGCGGCCTCCGGAAAATTGAACGGCTTGGCTCGGCCCGGCGGCGGCATCGTAGGCGCGAGCTTCACTCCGGGCGGAACGACGCCCGTGCCGTTTTCTTGTTCTTGAGCCACAGGCGCCGATGACTTTTGCGCGAAGGCGAAGCCCGCCGACAACATCAGCGCGGCAGCAACAAAAATTTCTTTTCGCAAAAATGTCATTGTTGCTCCTGGCGCAGGATCATTGCGGCTGGCTCGTGCTCTTGGCATTCCGCGGAGCGGGCGTGACGATTAAGACGGTCGCATGATCCCGAACGAAATACTCCTTGGCGACGCGTTCGATATCGTCTGGCATAACGGCGAGATACTTTGCGAGCTCGGTATTGACGAGGTCGGGATTCTTGCCGATTACCGTTGCCTCCGCGAGCGCGACGGCTTTCTCT
This sequence comes from Candidatus Acidiferrales bacterium, assembly GCA_030037315.1. Taxonomy (GTDB): domain Bacteria; phylum Acidobacteriota; class Terriglobia; order Acidiferrales; family UBA7541; genus Palsa-295. The sequence goes on along the minus strand of JASHRM010000164.1, from coordinate 19,102 downwards.
TCATCCGTATCGCGACCCAGGATGAAGCCGGAAATTTCCTGATTTTTTGCCTTCTCCAATTCCGTCGCGCCCACAGGCTGCTCTTTCAGTCCATCGAGCACGGCGACAAGCGCCTTTTCCCCGTCTGCAGGCGTGTGGCCCGGATTCATGATCGCGTAAGCCCAAAATAGGTTTGGGTCCTCGGTGAAATTTCCGAACCCGGCCGCCTGGACTGCGATTTGGTCCTTGTAGACCAGCGTCTGATAAAGCCGGCTGCTTTCGCCTCCAGCGAGAATGTTTGAGGCTTCGTCGAGCGGATAAGCATCCGGAGCGTATCGCGCTGGAATCTTGTACCCGATCACAACGGCCGGCAGCGGCGTATTCGAATATGATTTTTCGACGGTGCGCTCCTGCGTTTGTGGCGGCTCGGGTATGTCGTGCCGGGGAATCGGCTTGGCAGACCGGGGAATGCCGTCGAAATACTTGTGCGCCCATGCAAGAGCTTGCTCGGTGTTGAAGTCGCCGACGATTACCAGCGTGGCGTTATTCGGCTTGTAGTACGTATCGTGAAAATCGCGCACGTCCTGAAGGGTCGCCTTATTCAAGTCAGCGATGCTGCCGATCGGCGTATGGTGATAGCCATTCACGGTAAACGCGGCGGCACGCAAATCCTCTTCGATGGAACCGTAAGGCTGATTATCGACACGCACGCGGCGTTCTTCTTCGACGACCTGGCGCTCGGACTCGAAATTCGCCTCGTTCACATTAAGACTGCCCATGCGATCCGCTTCGAGCCACAGCACTCGCTCCAGGTATTGACTGGGAAATGTTTCGAAGAAATTGGTGGTGTCGTCGCCGGTTTCCGCGTTGTCGAATCCGCCCACAGCTTCTATCGCGCGCGAATGCTCATCAGGCCCAACATGCGCCGAGCCCTTGAACATTAAATGCTCAAACAGATGCGCGAATCCGGTGTGGCCTGGCAACTCGTCTTTTCCGCCGACGTGGTACCAGATCTGGAGATTGATTACAGGGACGGAATGTTCTTCGAGAGTGATGATTTTCAAACCGTTCGGCAGAGTGTGCGTCGTGAAATTCAGTGTTGGGGGACGAACCTGGTCGAGTGCCTGCTGCGCATTGACCTGCGAGACGCAAATCAAGATCAAGGCACCCGCAATCAGTGCTCTGGTCAATCCGATTTTTGCTTTCGGGAAGAAACCCTCGCCGACGATCAAGTTAGCGCTCCGATCATTCAAAGATCCGGCATCGTGTGCTGTGGTGAAGCGGCCACCCGCGTTTCAGTATCCGAAGAGCGGGCTCTCATGTCAAACGATGGACCTTGAGCGCGGCGGCGCGGGCGCCCAATCGGTACATTGGACGCAATACCGGCTCAAAAGTGTCGTCGAGCAGCGCTCATATCTTTAGATTCGGTGTTTTCAAGTTCGCATCGCGTGCGGCCGGCAGCCTTGCGGAGAGGTCGGACCCAATAGGATGCTTAGATATTGCAGCATCGCCGCTCTTCTATCGGGGTGACCCATGCGAACCTTCGGCAGCTTGGTTGGACTTCTTGTCGTGGCTTTGATCGCGGGGCTGATCTACAAATTCTATTTCACCCAGGGTCAGCAAGGGGCAGCGGTCCGAAATCCGCAGCAGACCATCGATGTGATCGGAGTGAAAAACGATCTCGTGGCGATTGGGCAAGCCGAACGCATCTACCAAGCCGAGCATAGCTCCTACGGATCGCTCGACGATCTCGTCTCCAGCGGCGCCATGGCGTTGCGAAAAACGGGACGCGATGGGTATACGTATGACGCGGAAGCCTCGACGGACAGTTTTCGTGTCGTTGCTCATTGCCCAGCGGAAACCACGCCGGGATGCACAAGCTATTCCATCGATCAAACGATGGAAGTGCAAACGGCGCCGTAAATTTCGACGTTTCCACATCAAGAAATCAGCCACCTGATGGAGGACTCTGACCCCTCTGTCTCGCACTGATGCGCGGAATAGCCCTGTGCTAGAATGGCCGCACAGTGCAAAAGGCCCTCCAGAATCTCATCGAGCTGCAGAATGTCGACCTGCAGCTGTTGGACGTGCGCGGCAGGCTGGCAAAATTCCCTCAGAAGTTGGCGGAAGTCGAAACGCGAGTGGCGGCGGCCAAAGCCGACCTCGATGCAAGCAAAGCGGCTCAGCTCGCCACGATTAAGGACCGCAAGAAATACGAACTCGATGTGGAGCAATGGAGGGATCGAGTCCGCAAATACAGAGACCAAACGTCTCAGGTGAAAACCAACGAGGCGTATCGCGCGCTGCAGCACGAGGTCGAACTGGCCGAGCAGGAGATTTCCAAGGCCGAAGACAGGCTGCTCGAGCAGATGGTCGCGGGCGAGGAATACGACCGCCGGATCAAAGCCTCGGAAAAGAAACTCAAGGAAGTTGAGGATGTAGCTCGCGCCGAGCGCTCGAAAATCGAATCCGAAAAGGCCGCGGCGGAAAAGGAACTGGCGCAGTTCAGCGCCGAACGCCAAACTGCGCTGGCCGGCATTCCGGAAAACCTGCTCGATCATTACGAGCGCATCGTAAAGAAGCACAACGGCGTGGCACTGGCGGAAGTGCGTGACGAAAAATGCGGAGCCTGCGGCATGATTATCCGGCCACACGTGATCCAAGAGATGCGGCGCTCCGACAGCGACAAGTTATTTCACTGCGAGACGTGCACTCGCATCCTTTACTACGTGGAACCATCGATATCCAGCGCTCCATCGGCTTCGGCATCGGCAGCCTCTGCAAGCACGGAAGGCTGAGAACGGTTGACTCGCAGCTTCAAACCCTCGCCTCCACGCGGTGCGGGTCTTTTTTCAGAATCGCAGCCGGCGCCTCCCCCTAGCGTGTATGTCGCGAATATCGATGGGGCGTCGCGAGGAAATCCGGGCCCGGCATCTTACGCCGTTGTAATCCGCGATCCCGCCGGCAAAGTGGTGCTTGAGCTGGCGAAACGTCTCGGACGCGAGACGAACAACGTCGCTGAGTACTACGCATTGCTAGCCGCGCTGGATTATTCCGCCACTCAAGGCATGAAAGCACTTCGAATTCGCAGCGATTCCGAGTTGCTGGTTCGGCAGATGCAGGGCCGCTACAAGGTGAAAAGCTCCGATCTGAAGCCGTTATACGAACGCGCTACAAAGCTGGCTCGCCAGCTCGCTTACTTCGTCATCGAACATGTACCGCGCGAACAGAACCGCGATGCTGACGCTTTGGCCAACGTCGCTCTGGATTCCGGCGATACCGGGAATTTGGAGTATCGGCCGGAGGAAAAGGCGAAGGAAAAGCGGCATGTTCTTAGCAGTGGGCCCCCCGCTGTGAGGATTCGCGCAAAATTGGTCAACGGCGTTTTCGTCCCTATCGAGCCATGTCCGCTAGTGGAAGGAACGGAAGTGACGCTCGACATTCGTATCCCGCCGCGCCGCTAAGAGTCAGAGCACTCCTCGCATTCGCAGCACATTCTCCTGTCCTTTGGTACCAAGGGCCTATTGTTGGGCTCGTTCTGCGCTTTCATGCTTTACATACGGGAGAATCGGGTGATCAGTTTGCCAGAGGCTTTGCCCATAACCTTGGTGCTGGCGGTGCTTGTCAGCATTTTTCTTTCGCTGGAGCGGCATGCTCCGCGAACACGCGTAAGGCTATGGGCATACGCCTGGGCGCTGACCTTCATGCACTTTTTCGCCCGGGCGATGGAGACTCGCGTCGCCGTCGTTCCCGGCCTTTTTGTAGCGATCGATTTCGCCACTCTGGAATTCGCCGCGCTCGTCTTTCTGGCGTCGTTTTTATTCGAGACAACGGAACGCTCCAAACGAATCGCGTTTCTGGCGGTCCTTGGCGTGCCGCTTGTAAGTCATGCGTTCGCTGTGGGACTCAAACTGGGAAGCGCCACGCTCCAAGCCGAGTTGGTGGCGGTGATCGTATTAGTCGCGGTTGCGTTTGCGTTGCTGATGCCCGTGCGAAGGCGAAAACAGAACATCGCCTTCGCGATGGCTGTCGCTTCCGTCGGGGCCTGGGCGACGTATAGGCAGGCCCGGCATGGCGAATGGGCTGCGGTGGTTGCCATTCTGACGATTACCCTGACGCTTTCGGCCATCTATTTCTTGAAGGTATACCGGCGCGCATCTCTGGGCGTTGTGACCACGACGGTCGGTTTCCTCGGATGGGCTGCCGAGTATCCAGTCGGCGTGTTGCTTCACGTTTTCTATCCTAGCTTCCAGGCAAACTTAGACTTCTGGAATGTTCCGCGAATCCTCGTCGCGTTGGGCATGGTTCTAACGCTTCTTGAAGAGCGGACGCGTGCGCTTGAAAACGCGCGTGCGCGAGCGCAGGCCGAAAGCGTTTTGCTGCAGCGCCTTTCGAACATCACTTCGCGCCTGCTTGCGGGCAATGATCCCGGCAGCCTTTGCGGCGAAGTAACTTCGGCGATTACGGAAGCGAGCAGCTTTCGCTGCGCTGCGCTGTTCCTTCTTGGTGAAGACCGGCGCTTTTATCTGGCCGGCGTGAGCGGCTTCAGCGAGCAAGAGGCTGAAACGCTGCAGATGCATTCGAGCAGCTACGCAGTGGAATCAGTGAAGCAACTGCGCGCGAAAGGCGACAAGGCAAACGACAAATCCTTTCGCATGTCCAGCAGCAGCGATCTGACCTTAATTCCGATGATTTCGTGGCGTGGATCGCACATCGGCTGCCTGTATGTTTCGGATTCACGCAGTGCGGGAGGAACGGACACCCAGGAGATGGTGCGGCTTGAAGTTTTTGCGTCGGACCTCGCTGTGACTTTCGAAAACGTGAGGTTGCACCAGCAGCTGGTTCGATCGGAAAAACTGGCCGGGCTGGGACAGCTGGTGGCGGGTGTGGCGCATGAGCTGAATAATCCGCTAACAGGAATTATTGGCTTCACTGATTTGTTGACCGAAGAAGTTCGCGACGCGAAAGCACTGAACCGAGTTGAAAAGCTCGGGAATGAAGCTCGCCGGATGAAGCGAATCGTCGACGGCTTGCTGCGATTCGGCCGCCAGAATAATTCGGTGACCAGATCGACGCCTTTGGACGCCGTTGTGCGCGACGTGGTGCAACTGCGCGAATATCACCTGCGCACGCACAGCATCGGCGTGGATATTCGCATCGAATCTCCGCTGGCTCCTGTCGGCATCGCGGAAGATGAACTGAAGCAGCTGCTTCTCAATGTCTTGAACAACGCGATCGATGCGGTGGAAGAAAGCGCCAAGCGCGAGATTCGCATTCGCGCCTTGAACCGCTCGGGCCGAGCGATCATTCAATTCGAGGATTCAGGACCGGGCTTTACGGATCTTGCGCGCGCCTTCGATCCCTTCTATACGACCAAGCCTGTCGGCAAGGGCACTGGATTGGGCCTGAGCATCTGTTATGGGGTCGTTCAAGAATGTGGTGGCGAGATCACTCTCTCGAATTTGCAGCCCTACGGGGCATGCGTTTCGGTCGATCTGCCTTTTGCGGTTGCCCAACCCGCCCTGGCAGAGCCTGCCAAAGCCACTTGGTGGTAATTACTGCTTCAGAATATATGAACGGTAGAGGGTGTCTCGTTGCGCGGGCATGTAACCAGCGTCTGAAATAATGCGGCGAAGTTCGTCTTCGTTGGTGCGATTGCGAACGCCGGCCGCGTACACGACGTTTTCTTCGATCAAAATGCTGCCAACATCGTCCGCGCCGAACTGCAAACCTACCTGGCAGACTTTAATCCCCGGAGTGAGCCAGCTCGATTGGATGTGATCGATGTTGTCAAGGTAGAGCCGGCTGATGGCGAGCGTTTTCAAATAGTCGAATGCGGTCGTCTCCGGGACTTTCTTCCCCAACGGCGTGTTCTCGGGCGCGAAAATCCATGGAATGAACGCGGTAAAACCACCGTTGTCTTCCTGCAGGCGCCGCAATCGTTCGAGGTGATTCACGCGATGGCGATATTCTTCGCCGCAGCCGAACATCATCGTTGCGGTGGTGCGCATGCCAAGCTGGTGCGCTTCGCGATGAACCATCTCCCACTCGTCTGCTTTGCACTTCAAGCGCGCAATTCGATGGCGAACTTCGTCGTCCAGGATTTCGGCGCCGCCACCGGGGATAGATTGCAGACCCGCGTCACGCAGGCGAATGATCGTCTCGCGAATGGAAAGCCCTGAAACCTCCGCTATGCAGATAATCTCCGGCGCGGAAAAGCAGTGCAAATGCACTTGCGGGAATTTTCCGTGGATCGAGCGGAGCATGTTTTCATACCACTCGATTTTCAGGTCAGGATGCAGGCCGCCTTGCAGCAGCACTCCGGTGCCGCCGAGCTTGAGCATCTCTTCGATTTTTTCGTAAATGGATTCGAGCGGCTGGACGTAGCCTTCTTTCGAGCCGGGCGGGCGATAGAAAGCGCAGAACGAGCAATACTCAGTGCAGAAATTCGTGTAATTGATGTTGCGATCGATTTGATAAGTAGCCACACGCGGATCGGTTTTTTTGCGGCGCACTTCATTCGCCGCCATACCGATGCCGATCAGATCATCGGAGTTGAAAAGATCGAGCGCTTCCTGCGATGTGAGCGGCATTAGGTGTGCGTGGCCTGCCTGGCGCGATTTTTCGCGCCGGAATCTGCCCCATCGGCAAACTCAAGCAGCCGATTGTGCGGAGTGAGCCCTGCCTGCGCGGCTTTTTCAAAATAGAGCTTTAACCCGGCGAGATTTTCTTCGTCGAGATCGAAATTGATATTTTCCGTGAGGTAGCGTTCCAGCGCGCGCGGAGGAAGATCGAGCTTGATCGACGCAGCCTCAGAAATTTCGCGCACGTGTTCGGTACCGTATCGCTTCGACGTCTGAAAATCCGCGACGACTTCCGGCGTAATCGCCTCAGGCCGCGCGACCCACATCGCCAATACGGCGGGCCGTCCTGTCATTTCACGCCACTGGTGCACGATGTCGTACACGAAAATCGTTTCGAAACCTGGAACCGGCATATCATCCGGGTCACCCTGGCAGCAATCGCCGCTTCCGCTGGGCTTCTTTGAGGTGAGTGCCTCCATTTTTAACGAAATTCGGAGCGCAGGATCGCCAATGACCAAGGCTGCATCGGAATCTTCCAGCATTTTGGAGGCGTCGGGGGCAGCGTCAATGAATTCCGGCTGAATGCGCCAGTGTTCGCGAGCCAGCAGACGGACGAGTCCGGCTGTTGCGCGGGAACTCGTGTCCAGCGCGATCCGCTTGGCCATGTCAATTGGCCGTTTCGAGACGACCAAGAGGCTGCGAACTTCGCGCTTCGAGGCAATCGCCATTCCGGGCAACGTGACGGTGCCGTCGATTCGCTGATATTCGATGCTGGGAATAATCGCGATATCCGCGTCGCCGCGCCGCAGTGTTTCGGCGCATTGGGAAGGAACTGTGAACGATAGATCGTACTTGCCTGCGAGCGGCCCATCGGTAAAACCCCAGACGAGCGGAGCTGTGTTGAGATATTCGACCACCGAAATGCGCAATTTCTTCAAGGTGTCGGTGACTCCAGCTTCGGGATTTTATCACAAGGACTTGGCCGGGCTTGGGTCGCGATATAATCGCGATGGGGCCACAATGAAGCTCTCCTCGCCCGAGGCCGTCCTTGAAAGTTCTCTGTACGTCAGTGATCTAAGCAAGGCGATCGCATTTTACGAACAGGTTCTCGGGCTCCACGTCATCGACAAATTCCCGGGCGACCGCGGCGCGGCCCTGCAAGTCGGCCCCGGTCAGAGCGCCCTACTGCTCTTTCGCGCGGAGATTACCCGCCAGGGCGGCCTCTTCCCTCCACATGGTGCAAGCGGTGGAGGTCATGTCGCCTTCCGCGTCGAGGCCGGCGATATCCCTGCATGGCGCGAGCGACTGAAGCAGCATGAGATTCCTATTGAGACGGAGCTTACATTTGGCAACAACGCGCCGTCGATCTACTTCCGCGATCCCGATCGCAACTCGCTAGAGCTGGCGGTTGCATCGATCTGGCGTTTCCGCGATAGGTGACTTCGCGGAGCAAGATTCGGATTCCGCACCTTGCGGGAATTGCTGACGGCCTACGCCCCTCTTATGCGTAGTTCGCGTGACTTGACGCGGGTCGGCTCGATGCTTGACCTCTGCGCGGCATTCCCTCTCAATGCATCCCGACGAGTATGTCGGCTGGCTGGCGCCTGGCTTTAACTCCAGGTCTGGGAGCGCGCACGGCGGGTAAGCCATTGCGTGAGTTCGGCAGCCCGGACGCCATTTTCAGCGCGTCGCTTACAGCCCTCGAGGCGCAAAGAGTGCCAGCTGCTGTCGCGCAAGCAATCCATTCGCGCCGCCGGTTGAGCGACGCCGCGAAGGAGCTGGCTCAGACGCAAGTTGCGGGGTGCCGTCTGCTCACATGGGACAAGGCAGAATACCCTTCGAGGCTGCGCGAGATCCCGGATCCACCGCCGCTCCTATATGTCAAAGGAAATACAAGACTTCTCAATAACCACATCGTTTCATCGCAGGGGCGCGTCGTCGGTCGCCTTCCGGGAATCAAATGGCTGAGAGGCTGGCACGGGACCCAGCTGCGAGGGGCGGTGATAGCAAGCGGTTTAGCCCGAGGGATCGGCGCCAGCGCACACCCGGGCGCCCTGAACGGCGTGAACGGCGGAATCGATGTCGTCTATCCGAAGACGCGCGGCTGGCCATGGAGTTTGGCCGAGAAGTTTATGGAGTCCCAGGGAACGCGACCCAAGCCGGAAGCTTTGGACCTAATCAGCTCATCAAACAGGGCGCCGAGCTGGTGACGGGCTGGGAGGACGTGGTTGAAGAGCTGCCGACTCCGGTCCGGGCCGAATTGATGCCGGTGGAAGAGGCCTCGCAGGAGGAGCGAGTTTCGTTGACGATGGAGGCTTTGGGGCCAAACGAGAAGCCCTTATACGCGCTATTAAGCCTGGATGAGGCACGTCACGTGGATGAACTGGTGGAAAACTCGGGTTTAACTTCTTCAGAGGTGCTGGATGCCCTATTTGACTTGGAACTCAAAGGCGTGGTACGCCAGTTACCTGGGAAGCAATTTCTAAAAGTCCTGTTGTAATTATCTCCCGAACAGCAGGTTAGGATGGTACTTCCGCAGCGCGGGAGTGGAAGGCTTTTGAAACGGCTTTCGAGCCGTAAGCGTCACAGGGAAAAGACAAAAGAATGGCAAGGTCACTGGTAATCGTCGAGTCGCCGGCCAAGGCCAAGACTATCAATAAGTATCTCGGCCGAAATTACAACGTAAAGGCGTCCTATGGGCACGTGATGGACCTGCCCAAGAAGACCATAGGAATTCTTCTGCCCGGCGAAGAGAACGGCAAAAGGAAAAAAAAGCGAAAGTCCAAAGGCAAAGCCGCTGCGGAAAAGAGGCCGGTAAAGTCCGTGGTCGTAACGGACGAGAACATTTTCGAGCCCACCTACGAGGTGATTCCCGGCAAGCTCAAGGTAATTGGCGACCTGCAAAAGGCCGCGTCCAGCGCCGAAGCGATTTACCTGGCGGGTGACCCGGACCGCGAAGGAGAGGCGATCTGCGCCCACCTGGCGGAGATTTTGGGCAAGCCTCGAAAGTATGCCAACGTCGCCATCGCGGCAGAGGAAGAGAACGGAAACGGCGATAAGTCGGTCGCCAAAGCGGAGAAGAAGCCCGCAAAGGTAGCGGTTACGACGACGCGGACGTCACCTCCCAAAATTTACCGCGTAATGTTCAACGAAATCACGCAGAAGGCGATTAAAGCCGCCTTCGAGCACCCGACTGACCTGAACGAAAACCTTGTTGATGCCCAGCAGGCGCGCCGCGTGCTGGATCGGCTAGTCGGATATAAAGTTTCGCCCATCTTGTGGGACAAAGTGCGCCGCGGCCTTTCAGCCGGACGCGTGCAGACCGTTGCCCTGCGAGTGATCGTAGAGCGCGAGCGCGAGATTCGGGCCTTCGTGCCAAAAGAATATTGGACGATTCATGCCCTCCTCGGAGCGAGCGAGCCTCCTTCGTTTGAAGCCAAGCTGATCAAGCGCGACGGTGAAGAGATTGAAATCCCGGATGAGGCGGAAGCGCAGCGGATTCTCGCTGCCGTCGATCACGCGTCATGGACCGTTGCTAATGTTACGCAAAAAGAAAAGCGTCGCTATGCGCCTCCGCCGTTCACGACTTCCAAGTTGCAGCAGGCCGGCTACAACCGGCTCCGGTACACAGCCAAGCGCACGATGATGCTGGCGCAGCGCCTCTATGAAGGCGTGGAGCTGGGCGATGAAGGATCGGTCGCGCTCATCACCTATATGCGCACGGACTCCGTGAAAGTTTCCAACGACGCCATCGCGCAAGTGCGCGACCATATCGGCTCCAGCTACGGACAAAGCTATCTTCCGGAGAGGCCGAACTTCTTCAAGTCGAAAAAGGATGCGCAAGAAGCTCACGAAGCGATTCGTCCTACCGACGTATCGCGCACGCCGGAAGGCGTGCGGCGCTATCTCGAAGAGGACATGTTCAAGCTCTATCAGATGATCTGGCAGCGCTTCGTTGCTTCGCAGATGGTGCCCGCCGTTTTCGATCAGACGACGATCGATGTGGATGCGGCGGGCTATACCTTCCGCGCCACAGGATCGGTCGTGAAATTCGAAGGTTACCTGGCGGCCTATCAATCGGTGAAAGAGGAAGAGGACAAAGAGGACGAGGGTGATTCAGCCGGTAATCGGCTGCCGAAAGTCAGCGAAGGCGAAGTTCTGCGCCTTGAAACGATCCGGCCCGAGCAGCACTTTACTGAGCCTCCACCACGCTACACCGAAGCCACATTGGTGAAGGAACTGGAGGACAAGGGCATCGGCCGTCCTTCTACGTACGCCACGATTATTTCCACGATTGTGGAGCGTGAGTACGTGAACAAGGATCAGGGCCGCTTTACTCCCACACTGCTGGGAGAAAAAGTGAGCGACCTGCTTGTCAAAGCCTTTGAAGACATTTTTGACGTTGGCTTCACGGCGCGCCTGGAAGACGAACTCGACGAAATTGAAGAGGGCAAACTGGGATGGCGTTCGTCCGTGAAGGAATTTTGGGATCGTTTCGAAGTCGATCTCGAAAAAGCATCTGACGCGATGGATTCGTACAAAGCCGGAATTCCGACCGGGAAGAAATGCGAAAAGTGCGGCGAGGGCGAACTGCTCGAACGCATCAGCCGCCACGGATTTTTCCTTGGCTGCTCGCGCTATCCCGATTGCGACTTCATTCAGGATATTTCCGAAACTGCGGGCGACGACGAGGGCGAAACCGGAACGGCCTATTGCGATAATTGCGGCAAGGTGATGGCGATCAAGCGAGGCCGCTTCGGCACTTTCCTCGCTTGCACGGGCTATCCGAACTGCAAAACGACGCGGCGTCTTGCGAGCGGAACGAAAAAAGCCTTGCAGCCCGATGTGCCGATTGATGAGAAATGCCCGGAAGACGGCGGGCAGTTGCTGCGCCGTGCAGGCCGCTACGGGGACTTCATCGGCTGCCAGAATTACCCAAAATGCAAATACACGCGGCCAATCACGCTCGGAATCAAATGCCCGAAATGCAGTGAGGGAGAATTCGTACGCCGCGGTACCTCCAAGGGACGCGGTCGCGGCCGCATTTTCTACGGCTGCAGCCGTTATCCTGATTGCGATTTCACCACACCCTACGAGCCGATCGCCGAACCGTGCCCGAAATGCGGCGCGCCTTTTGTTGTGGAAAAGCGCACGAAGCAGGGCGCGTTCCGCGCGTGCATTCGCGAAAACTGCGACTGGGAAGTGCCTGTAGCGGAGGCCGAACCGACTCCAGCGCAAGTGCCGGAACCCGTGGGCGCCGGCGCACCCAGCAGAGCCTGAGCGAACCTAGCTACTGAAGTCGAACAAAAAACGACTCACCGCGCCTCAACGGGCGCCAGAAGCTAAGAGATCGGTAGAGCAGATCCCTCACACGTCGCCGCCGCGGAAATCGCGGCTCGGTTCGGGGATGACAAATCGGCGTTTATGTTGCCAGAAAGATTGGCATGCCCTCTCGCAAAAACGATGACGGCATGCCATTTTTGTTTTCTGCCGAACTAGTGGTTCGGGTTCTGATTCTGCTGCGTCGGCGCCTGCGGAGCAGGTGCTGGCGCGTTCCCTCCCGGCGGTCCGAAGAAATCATTCGTGCCCGCCGGACGCGCCGGAATCGGCAAATTCCCGTCGAGCGCAAACGTATATATACGGGCTTTGCCACCTCGGCCTGAAAGCACGGCAACGTATTGCTTCCCATCCAGCATGTACGTGGCTGGATTTGCCAGACCGGGCTGCAACTTCACCGACCAAAGTTTCTCGCCCTTATCGGCGCTGAAAGCGACGAATTCTCCGTCGTTCGATCCGGCAAAAACAAGGTTGCCAGCCGTCGTTACGGTTCCACCGCCGCTGATTTCATCGGCCCGCCACTGCTCTTTCTCCGTCACTGGATTCCATGCCGTCAGGAACGCGTGATTCGGAGGCAGCGGAGCCTTACCCGGCTGCGGCGCTGCAGGACGAAGGATGATGCCCCAGTTGTACACGCCAAGCTCGGGCTTGAATTCTTTCTCGGCGACGTATGCGAACGCGCTGTCGAGTGCGGGAAGATAGACAAGCCCGGTCGCGGGATTGAACGACATACCCGGCCACGCGTGCCCGCCCGCGGGACCCGGAGAAACGTCCACTTCCTGTTTCTCGTAACGCATATTCGGCGCCTCGTGCGGACGTCCAGTGACCGGATCGAGTCCTGTGGACCAAGTGACGTGGACGTATGGGGCGCCGGAGATGAATTTTCCGGTTTTGCGGTCGATCACGTAGAAGTAGCCGTTCTTCGGCGCTTGCATGATCACCTTGCGCAACTTGCCGTCGATGGTCAAATCGGCAAGCGTCATGCCTTGCGTCGCGTCATAATCCCATTCGTCCGCGGGAGTGGTCTGGAAAGCCCACTCGAATTTGCCGGTGTCGGCATTCAGCGCCACGATCGAGCAGAGATACAAATTATCGTTGCGCTTGGGATCGCGGAAGCCTTGAACCCAAGGTCCGCCCTGGCCGACGCCGATATAGACAAAGTTGAGATCGGGATCGTAGGTAATTCCATCCCATACGTTGCCGCCGCCGCCCAGCTTCCACCAATCACCTGACCACGTCTTCGCGGCCTCTTCCATCGCTTTATTTTCAAACGGCTTTGATGGGTCACCCGGCACGGTATAAAAACGCCAAACTTCTTTGCCGGTCTCCGCGTCATACGCGCTGGCGAAACCTCGCACGCCGTACTCGCCGCCGGCGTTTCCGATGATCACCTTTCCGTGAGCGATGCGCGGCGCGCCGGTGATGCTGTAGTCTTGCGCGTCGGAGATTGTCTGCACCTGCCAGACGACGTTGCCGGTTTCCGCATCCAGAGCGACGAGCCGCGCATCGAGCGTGCCGACATAGATTTTCCCATCGTAAATCGCGACGCCGCGATTCGCGGGACCGCAGCACACGCTGGGACCCGTGCGGACTTTATTCGGATTGCCAACGGAACCCGGAGGGAAATTCATGTGCGGGATTTTCGGATCCCAGCGCCACTTTTCCTTGCCGGTGCGCGCATCTACGGCCACGACCACGCTCCACGGCAGCGTCGCGTACATCGTGCCGTTGGAAATAATCGGAGTGGTCTCAACGGTTCCGCGGTCGGAATCCGTGTCGTAATACCAGGCAAGGCCTATCTTGCTGACGTTCGTTGTATCGATCTGCTTAAGCGGACTGTATCGCGTCTCATGATAATCGCGTCCCGGCGACAACCATTCGTTCCCATCCTTATCGGCGTTCTTGAGCGCCTTGTCGTCCACGCGCGTTTGCGCGAAAGCCGCGCACGCGGAGACGGCGATCAGCACACCCAGAAAAAAACACTTTCTCGCATTCATTATGTGCATCCCCCCGGTGGTCATCCGTTGACCCAATTAGAAAAGACGCAAAGCTCGTGACGGGCGTTTCTTTAGGTCGCCCGAAATTCCGGTGTATGCTATGCGCCGAACGTGAGCCGTTATCGCACGTTTGGGGGGAAAACTGCAATGGTTCTATTCCGAAGACTGGGCATAGTTGCGTGCGTTGCTATCTGCTCTCTGTTAGCGCCGAGCCTGTCGTCGTCTTCGCCTCGTCAGGACACCGCTATCGCGAATCCCACTCCGGCAGATATCGACCAGGGCAAACAGACATTTGAAGTGCGCTGCTCCACGTGCCACGGCTTGGACGGCGGCGGCGCGATGGGTCCAAACATTCAGGGAATTCCATTCAGGTTGGGTGCGCCCGCCGTTATCAACGTGATCAAGAACGGGCTTTCCGGAGGAATGCCGGCATTTTCGGGCCAGCTCAACGACGCACAAATCAATCAATTGGTGGCATACCTTCTTTCGCTCAAGCGCGTGGACGACGCCAAAGTGACCGGCGATCCGGAGAAAGGCAAAGCTGTGTACGACTCGAGCGGCTGTTCGAGCTGCCACATCATTTCGGGCGAGGGAAGCGGAACCGGACCTGAGTTAACAAACGTCGGCGCGGAGCGCGGCCCCAGCTATTTGAAAACCGCCGTCTTATACCCGGGAACGGATCTGCCGCAGGCGCGGTCTTTTCTGGAGAGCGGCGGCCAGCTTGAATATCTATATGTTCATTTGGTCACGAAAGACGGCCACACCTACGACGGCACGCGCGCCGCGGAAGATTCATTCCACATCGTAATCAAAGACGCGACCGGCAAATTCCTGTCGTTCCAAAAGGCCGATTTGCGCCAATTGGATAAGGAGTCCGGCAAAAGCACGATGCCGAGCTACAGAGGCAAGTTGAGCGACCCGCAGGTCAACGACCTGGTCGCTTATCTTGCAAGCTTGAAGGGGGCCCGATGAGAATCACAAAAACTGCGCTGTGGGCCGTGTTCGTTTTGTTGTTGCTAAGCCCGATTCGATTGCTGAGCCAGGATGTCCCCTACGAACGCATTCTGCATGCGCAGAGCGAGCCGCAAAACTGGCTAACTTACAGCGGCAGCTATTTTTCGCAACAATATTCCTCGTTGAAACAGATCAACCGGCAGAATGTGTCAAGTTTGAAAATTGCGTGGATGTATCAGCCGTCGCGTCCGGTGGCGAATCTCGAATCGTCTCCGATCGTGGTGGACGGCGTAATGTACATCACCGAACCGCCGAGCACGGTGACGGCGCTCGATGTGCGCAGCGGACTGAAGATTTGGAGTTACTCGCCGACATTGCCGGAGCATGTCGTCTCGATCGGCCTCTATGCGACGAGCCGAGGCGTGGCGATTCTTGGCGACACGCTTTTTGTCGGCACCGCTGACGCGCATTTGATCGCGCTTGATGACAAGACCGGCGCCGTTCGCTGGAACGTGCATGTAGCGGATAACGTGATGGGCTACGCGATGACCGGCCCTCCGCTTGCGCTGAAAGACAAAGTGGTCGTTGGAATCGCCGGCAGCGAAGCGGCAGTGCGCGGGTTTGTTGATGCCTACGATCCCAAAACCGGCAAGCGGCTGTGGCGTTTTTGGACGACGCCACGCCCCGGCGAGCCTGGAGCCGATACATGGGGCAACGGCGCCGCACAAAGCGCTGGAGCGACGACATGGAACAACGGCTCCTACGATCCGGATTTGAATCTCATTTATTGGGGCACGGGAAATCCGGCGCCCGATTTTAATGATGACGATCGGCCCGGCGACAATCTCTACACGTGCTCGCTGATCGCGCTCGATGCGGATACCGGCAAGCTGAAATGGTACTTCCAATTTTCTCCGCACGAAGATCACGACTGGGACTCGAGCGAGCCGGCCGTACTCTTCAATGCGACGATCGACGGCACGCCGAGAAAGCTCATCGGCTTTGCAAATCGCAACGGCTTTTACTACGTGATTGACCGCGTCACGGGAAAATTCATGACGGGCGTGCCGTTCGTGAAGGAGACATGGGCGAAAGGGCTCGACACAAATGGCCGTCCCATTCCGGCACCGAATCAGGAGCCGACGTTAGGCGCGGGGACGCTCGTTTATCCGAGCATCACTGGCGGCGTGGATTGGACGAGCCCGTCGTATAGCCCGCAGACGGGCCTCTTTTATGTGAGCGCCCATGAAACGGGGGCTTATTTCATCAAGGGCACAGGCAAAATCGAGCCGGGGCCGCCAAAAGGAATTGTGGGTGGGGGCGGAATCCGCGCGTTGGTTGGCGAACAGCAGTACGGCGCAATTCGAGCGCTCGAAGCGACTACCGGCAAATTGAAATGGCAATTCAAGATCCTCTCGCCAGCCTGGGTTCCGGTGCTTTCCACCGCAGGTGGTTTGGTCTTCAGCGGGACTGACGAGGGCAACTTTTTTGCGCTCGACGCAGAAACCGGCAAACCTCTTTGGAACATTCAAATGGGCCACTCCGCGCGGTCGAATCCGATCAGCTACGAAGTGGATGGCAAGCAATACATTTTCGTGACCGCGGGCAACGTCTACATGGCGTTCTCACTGCCCTGACAGGCAACGGTTAGAAGCTTAGAAGTAAGCGTCCGGGCACAATTCCGCCGATTTTCAGCGACTTCAAGTGTCGATCGTTCATCCACCTAGTAGGGACGGTTTATCTTAAGCCCAGCCCCGTGAATCGTCTTGATGCGATTCCTCGTCCGAGATGCGCAACGTGAGGAGAGCCATGAGAATTCACAAAACACGCAGGGCAACTGTCTTTTTTTGCATGATCGCAGCGCTATTCTTTGCTCCAAATTTCAGCAGCGCGCAAAATCAAAACAAAGTCATGGGTCAGGTAAATTTTGTCGGCAAGACCAAGGCCGAAAAAACCGCCGGCGTTTGGGTCGACGATCAGTACGTGGGATACGTCGACGAACTCACAGGCGACAAGCAAGTATTGCTCTTGCCGGGAACACACAGAATCTCCATTCGTCAGACAGGCTACCTAAATATGGACCGGGAAATTGCTGTTAATCCCGGCAAACAGGTGATCGTCGCTGTGGCGCTCGAGAAAAATCCGAAGGCGCAATTTTCTGCCGTGACGGCGCAAGTGAAGCTCGAAGTGACTCCGGATCGTGCCGCGGTGCTGGTGGACGGCGCGTTTGCGGGAACCGTGCATGATTTCGGCGGCGTGGGACGCTCGATGCTGATCGCGCCGGGCAAACACCACATCAAGATCGATCTCGTCGGCTACCAACCTTTCGACACTGACGTAGACCTGCAGCCAAATCAAAAAATGACGATCAAGACGGATCTGGTTCAGGGGAACGCTTCAGAGGCCGATCCCGCGGTCAAAGCGAAGCCGTGACAATCGTAGGAGGACGAAAGGCCCTCCCGCGGCCGGTGGGCAGACGAGCCGCGGGATGGCCCAGCGGACTGAACTACGTCCACTTATCTACAGAAACGCTGACGCGGTAGCTCATATTCGCGAGCTGGTGATACGGGTTGGTCTGTCCGCCGCAGACGACGAGGTTGTAAGCGTCCGCGTTCGGCCATTTCGGTATGACCGAATCGTCCGTCAAATTCGCCGCTTGCGGACCGCGCGGCAGGCCGCTGAACAGCATCGTCTTGACATCTTTGACAGTGACGGTGGTGTTCTTTTGCAGCCAGTCAGCGACTTGCTGCTTGGTCTTTAGGCCCCGGTCGCCAAGGCCGTGCGCGACCAACGGATCGAGAATGAAGAGCGCTCCGAACAGTGAGGCGAAGGGCGCCACGTTGGCCGACATCGCTTCTTCATAGTGCGGGATGGGTTTCATCCCCAGACCTTTTCCACCTTGACCCTGCGTGATGTTGAATCCGAAGAAAAAGCTGAGAACATTTTCGTCGGGCTTAAAGCCCCGTTGCACGTGGAAAGGCTCCCAGGGGCTGTCCTTCTCATTCTCAGGAATGATCAGGTTGTTGTAGTTGATCACGTTACCCTGCGAGCCCATATAGGTCTCGCCGGCCACGCCGCCGCCGTCGAGGTTCTTTGACATGAGCGTCCACGCGCGGCCGACGACCGCATTGGCCTGGTTGAACGGGCCCATCGCGCCGATTCCGTAGTTCATTTGCAACTTGTCGCGAATGGGACCATTTACGATTACCGCGGAGACGAGCGAGTTCGTGGAGCTGAAGAGCGCCGAAATGCCGGTTGAGCCGATTGCGAGCAGCGTCGGGAAATATTCCGGCAGCGCGCCGGCCATCACGGCGTTGACGGCAACCTGTTCTACGGTGAAAGTCCACGCCGGGAAAGCCCCTTGCGCGGGAGTCATCTTGCCGACCACCTCGTCTGGCTTGTGGCTGGTGGCTTTGAGCATCGCATCGACGCGCTCGCGAGTGGGCAAAATGATCGGCATGAAATCCGTCATCCCGTTGTCCAGGAAATAGCTCTGCAGGTTGTCTGCGGTATCGGTAAAGATCGGAGCGCCCGTAGGGGGCGTGATCGTGCCGGTCTTTGCTTCTTCAGGTGTCAGCGGATCCGTCAGAGCGCCGATCACTTCTTTCATCAGCGGCTTGCCGGTGACGGGATCGTTACCCTCGAGATACGCGTACATCTGTTCCGGCGTCTTGCCCCACACGGGATGCGGGGTGAAGCAGATACGTTCCAGGGGCATGCCGCGCTTCGCGGCGTTCGTCTTGGCGAGATCCTTGAATGCGATCGTCACCATGGGGGCCGTGGGAATCCCCATCTTTTCGATCTGCATGCAGTGACCGACGGTCGCTGGCGTGCAGGTGCTTCAATGCCCAATGGCCATGATTACGCCATTGGCCTTTTCCTTTATCTCCGCCATTAATTTCGGGTCGTCATCGGCGAACCCGCCGGCCTTCAGCCGGTAAACCGTAGTGACGCTGGGGTTGTTTTTCTTAAACCAAATCGCGATCTGATCAAGGAATATGTCTGCTCCGGGAAAACCGTCGGAAACCAAGTAGATGGTTTTTCCGTTGATTGTGTCGAGGCGCTTTGCCATCGGAATCAACGTGATCGGTGGAGGCGTGCCCCGCGGGTTCAACACATCAATTTTCGGGGGGCCAGCGACGGGTTTGACTTTTTTTGCGGGAAGCGCAAGAGCGCGGCTTCCAGCCAGCGCTACCGGCGACATTCCAAGCATGCCGAGTAATTTTCGTCTGTTCATGATCCCCCCTGCCC
>JASHRM010000163.1 GCA_030037315.1 Candidatus Acidiferrales bacterium | reverse complement strand
GACTGGCGCGGAATCCATGAACGCGACCGCGGGCGCCGATGGCTGGTACGGATAGTCGATCGCCCACAGAATATTGTCGATGCCCAGCGTCTTAATCGAATACTCAAGCGCGAGATGCGATTCCACTCCGCTCGTGGTGATGACGAAATTGCGCTTGAAGTATTCGCTCGGCTTCATCTTCAGCTTCGGCGCCGATCCCCGAATTTGCGCATTCCGATTCATGTAATCGAGGCGCCATTGCCAGAAATGCACTGCCTCGCCCATGTGCCCGAGACAAATTTTTAGTTTCGGAAAACGATCGAAGACTCCGCTAACAATCATGCGCACTGCATGGGTTGACGTCTCCATGCCATAACCCCACTGCGCGCTATCGAGGCCGTAATCCTTAAACGGCGCAGCCATTCCATCCGACGCCGCGCGCGGATGAATGTATATGCACGCGTCAAGCGCCTGCGCCGCTTCGAGAATCGGGAAGAATTTCGGATTGTCCAGATACTCATTATTTGTATGCGAATTCACAACGAAGCCGTTGAGCTTCAGCTTTTTGATCGCGCGTTCCATTTCCTTTGCCGCGCGCTTTGGCGATTGCGGAGCGAAACTGCCAATGCCCGCAAATCGCTTCGGATTCTTTTTTATGACAGCCGCAAGCTTGTCATTTGCCAACGCTGCCAGTTCCGAAGCCGTGTCCGCGTCAAACATTTGCACGCCCGGTGCAGTCAGCGATAGAAGGTGCATATCCACGCCGTTTTCGTCCATGTCCTTCAAGCGTCCTTGATCCAGATCGAGCAAGCGCGGTAAAAGCGAGGACATTTGTCCGCCACCATCTTTGTCGTCGTAGATGCGCTTTACGAGCAGCATATCCTGGCTGACGCTCGTGGACCGCGCTACGTCCTGTAGGGCCGTTGCTACTTCCGGAATCGAAAAAGCCTCTTCGGTGGCAATTCTGCGAATTCTCTTTTTTTCATTGGCAGCCATCGGCATTCCCTCGTTCAAAATCCAAACATGGCGCGCGTAGCTTGGCGGGTTAGCAAAAAAAATGCAACACCTGCGCAGCCGGGAAGGATAGGCGAATGCGACACGAAAAATCAGCGGCAGTACATTCGTACTGCGGAAGGTAGACCGAGCGCCTATCGACGCTCGCGCACCCCACCGGCACAATCCGTGAGGATTCGGGGCTTACGCTCCGGATTTCTGCATCTCCATCACCCCATGCCCTGAGCGGCCGGTTCCCCCACCGGCCGCTCCCCCTATGTCACGAAAACTGGCAATCAGGTGCGTTTCTAGCGGTGCCGCTGTCTAGCGCCGATGGCTGGAAGGCCTATAGCCCGCGAGCTGGCGGGGCCGCATCCGAAATCGAGGCCCAAGTGGCGGAGGCACGCGATGAAGGGGCATGGCGCAGTTGCTGCAAAGGTCCGGCGAGTTGCTCTGCACACGCAACCAGTGTCCACGCGCCGGGCAATCCTGATTCAAGCATTGCACCGTCCATCCGGGCAGATATTGCATCGATTCGCCTCCCAGCAGTGTGGTGATCCTGCGACGAACGCGCCCAAAGACGGGCGCATTGTGCTCTCAGCAATCTAGTGTGTCAAGTGCGAATCGGTACAATTAGTAGGGGGTTCGTTGCGGGGAGAGCGATCAACCTGACTGCAAACTATTTGGAGTTTTCCGGAGGATTGCTGGCAGGCGCGTTGCCACTGCTCCCGTTGTCGGCCGCGGCTGAATCAAGCTGCGATTGAAGTTCGTCGAGCTTCTTCTGTGCCTCAGTCACCTGATCGTGTTTTGCTTCAACGTCCGATTTTTCTTCTTCCATCGCCGCAGCGCCTTGCTTATCGGACGTGAAGTTCGGTTCGCTGCGATACATCTGGTCGTCGAGAACGTATTTGCGCTGCGCGATGTCCAGGTCAGTCCTTAGACTATCAAGCTCCTTCTTTGCCTCGTCGTATTGAGACTGGATGGCCGCCTTATCTCCCGATTTCGCTGGCGTGGCTGAGTTTGTTGCATTTGCATCAGTTTGAGCAGCCGCTCCAGCGTCCGGTTCTTTTCCCACGACACTGATATTCGAGCCGGAAGGCAGGTTGCTGTTATCCCAGACTTTGGTCGGCTTCGGGTGATCTTTCTTTTGCTCGCGAGCTCGTCGAGCGGCGTCAGCCAATGATTCTGGCTGCTGCGTCGCTGGCGGCGTGCTCTGGTCCTGTTGCTGCTGTGCCGCCAAGGATCCGGCCGGCACGACCAAGAGAATGGCGATGGCCCATAGCAAAGTTTTCACGGCAGTTCTCCCCGAACCTTTCTCCTATCATATTAGCAGTTTGCTGACTGTGCGGCATTGCTCTAGCCCTTTAACCCAAAGAAGCAACGCCCCAATCTTTGACCCAAAGGTTCGCTCTACACGGCCCCGCGTAATCGATTCTGCAGTGTTGAAAAATCAATCACTCGCGTATTTTTTCAGCATCCGCTGCGACGCGCCGCAGATCGAGGCCTGAGGCTGCTTCTGGAAAGAAAGCGGTTAGCCATTCCTTCGATCTTGCGGAAATGGCACCCGGCATGCATATTGAATCGAGCCGTCGAGAAAATTCAAAGGGGAGCCCTCATGGCAACACCAACCAAGAAACCGGTTCAGAAGCTTAAGAAGGCAGTCAAGGTGGGTACGATAAAGCCGTTGATGTACGTGAGACCATAGTAGATTCCGGACGGTCTGATTTGGAAGGCTTGCAATCTCGCAGGCCTTCCGGCGGCAGTTGATCGACTCCCCAAACGCCGGTTGTTCTCCATGCTGGTAGCGCCTATGATCTTGCAGTGATGAACGTCCGGGCTCGCTTCTCTGCCGTCTTCCTTTTATTTCTCGCTTTCGGATGCACCTCGAAGTTGCGCGCTGCTCAGGCATCCTCGCCGGCTTCACCGTCCGCCCAGCAAGCCGTTTCCCAAGGCACGAATCACGAAACACCCCCTGCGTCGCGCGAAATTACCGCCTACACGCTTCCACCCGCGCTTTACACGAAATCGCACAACCTCGAAAAGCTCGAGCTCAGTCTCTTCATAATCGCTCCGCTATATGGTCTCGTCGTTTTGCTGCTCGTGCTTCGCTGGAAGTTGGGCACAAAATATCGCGTCCTAGCCGAGCGATTCTCATCGCACCTCATTCTTCAGTGTGTCGTATTCGCACCGTTGCTTCTGCTGACGATCGATCTGATGAGTCTGCCCGTGGACATTTTCGAACACGGGGAGGCGCGCAGATACAACCTCTCCGTGCAAGGATGGGCGTCATGGGCGTGGGACTGGACGAAGTCAGAATTGCTGTATTTTCTTCTGGCGATTTTCATAATTGCGATTCTTTACGCCGTGATTCGAAGAAGTCCGCGCCGATCGTGGCTTTATTTTTGGCTGGCGCTTGTTCCTATTGGCATTTTTCTGGTGTTTCTCCAGCCGCTCGCCGTCGATCCGCTGTTTCATAAGTTCGAGCCACTCTTTGCGAAAGATCCCAACCTGGTCGCGTCGCTTGAAACCATGGTTCAGCGCGCCGGAGAAAACATTCCTCCTCAGCGCATGTTCTGGATGAACGCCTCGGAGAAAGTCACCGAGCTCAACGCGTACGTGACCGGGATCGGCCTTTCCAAACGCATCGTCGTATGGGACACGACCATCGCGAAAATGACGACTCCGGAAATTGTCGCCGTCGTCGGACACGAAATGGGCCATTACGTATTGCACCACGTGCCCAAAGGAATGGCGCTTGCCGCGGTGTTCTCATTCGTGCTCTTTTACATCGGCTATTGGATTGTCCGATGGGCCGTGAATCGCTGGGGAGCCGCGTGCGCCATTCGGGACGTGGGAGATTTGGCGTCGCTTCCTATCCTTGCGATTGTGATCGGCGCTTTGATCTTCCTCGTCACGCCGGTGACCAACGCGATCAGCAGGCACTTCGAACACCAAGCGGATCAGTATGCGCTGGAGGTAACGCACGGACTGACGCCTCATTCAGCGCAGGTTGCGGCGCAGACATTTCAGGTCTTAGGCGAAGTCGATTTGGAATACCCTGATCCCGGCCGGTTCGATGTAATCATGACCTACGATCACCCGCCGATACGCGATCGCGTTCGCTTTTGTCTTACTTACAATCCCTGGGCGAATGGGGGCACGGGCGAATTCGTCCACTGATGCGTCCCGTGCGCAGGATTAATTGCGGGAGTGAAGCGTCATATCGATGCCGTTGCGCGGACGTAACGTAACCAATGGCTCGGGAATCACTTTCGTTCCGGATGCGAGCCGCAGCTGAAAGCGCTGCGCCACCGTTGCGATAACAATCGCCGCCTCAAGCAGCGCAAATCCCTGCCCGATGCAACGCCGCGGACCATCGCCGAACGGAAAGTAAACTCCTGCGGGAAGGCGGTCAGCCAGGCCATCAAGCCAGCGCTCTGGCCGAAAAGTTTCCGGATCGTCGAAATAGCGCGGATCGCGATGCATCAGCCATTGCGAAAACATAATCGTCGCGCCGATGGGCATGTCGTATCCGCCGATTTCGCAGGGTTCCACAACTTCGCGCGCCATGATGTACACCGGCGGAAAAACGCGCAGCACTTCATTCATCACCGCTTGCAAATAAGGCAGCCGCGCGAAATCTGCAGCCTCGACCGGCGATCCCGCCAGCACTCGATCCAATTCTTCGTGCAGCCGAGCTTCCACAGCGGGATTTTGGCTGAGCGCGTACCACGTCCAAGTAAGCATCTGCGCGGTGGTCTCGTGTCCCGCCAGGAAAAGCGTCATCGTCTCGTCATGAAGCTGCTGAGGCGTCATGCGCGTGCCGTCTTCATCCATTGCGGACATGAGCAGCGCCAATAAGTCAGCGTGCTCTGCGGAATCTCCGGCGGCTTGGCGCTCCGAAATGATTCGATACACCAGGGACGCGATGAACGCCAGCTCGCGATTGGCGCGCAGGTTCGCCGGCGTCGGCCACGTTTCTGGAGTTCGAAACGGCGCTCGCTGGCGTCGCAGCGAATACCGCATCAAGTAGGTCACCGCTTCTCCCACTTTTTTCGCTTCTCCCGGCAGCGTGGTGCCAAATAGGGTTCGGACCGCAATGTCGAGGGTCAGCCCTGTCATCTCGTGGCCAATGTTGCGCGTTTCGCCGTCGCGCCATTCTCCCAAATGCGCGTTGGCGAGTTCGAGCATCGTGGTCGCGTAATCGTTCACGCGATTCCGATGAAACGCGGGTTGAGCCAGGCGGCGCTGCCGTCGCCAAAATTCGCCTTCGCTGATCAGCAGTCCCTGGCCCAGTAATCGGATCGTGATTCTTCGCGTCAGCTCGCTCTTGTGGAACTTGTTCTGCTGCATTACCAGCACCTGGTTGATCGCCTCGGGATTATTTAGCAGGATGCGTTCGCGCGTCAGGACGTGAAAGCGGGTGATATCGCCGTAATCTCGCGCAATCTGCCGGATGCCAGCCAAAGGATCGCGGCGAAGGTGCAGCGCCATGCCGACCACCGGCCACCCCTTGGGGCCCGGAGGCAGTCTCTTACCGCGCACAGGCAGCTTCTTTGCCAGAGTCGAAGATGCCATATCGATCATCCGATTCTACAGCCAACCCATCATTTTGGGACGCTTGGGAGAATTAGGTAGATTACGAGAGTTAGGTAGAATGGACTCGGAATCAATACTGCACGAAGAGACTCTGGTGGAACTCGAAAAGCTGGATTGGATCGAGCACGTCGAGGGCATCCTCGAAACAATGAATCAGGGTGTCCTGATTTCCGATGACTGCCACAGAATCCGGTATTTGAACTCCTACCTCGAAGATATCCTTGGCGTTCCGGCGGCTGAAATACTTGGCTATACCGCAGCACGATTCTTTTCTCCCGAGGAAAATGAAGTTTTGAACACGCGCATCCTAGAGGGTGAGCGTGACGGGCAGAATCGCTTCGAATTTGTGCTCCCGCATAAAGACGGCAGCCGTCTGCCCGTGATTATCAGCTCGCGCCGGGTGGAAGCTCCGAACGGCCGCGAGTACGCCATCGTCACTTTCACCGACATCTCGGAACAGAAGCGTGCGGAAGCCGAGCTGCGCAGCGCCAACGAGAAACTCGAGCAGCGGCAACGCGAAATCGAGGAAGACCTCGCTCTGGCCGCGCGCGTTCAACAGAGCCTGGCGCCTCAGGCAATCGTATGGGGCGGTGTGAAGGTAGACGCATTCTTCCACGCCGCACGGACGATTGGCGGAGACGTCGGACTCGTGAGCCCTCTTGATGAAGACCATTTGAATCTCTTCGTCTGCGACGTTTCAGGCCACGGCATCGGTTCGGCCTTGGTGGCCAATCGTCTTTACACCGAAATTTTGTCGCAGCTAAACAGCGGCCTGCCGCTCGGGGATATGTTCCGGCGCCTGAACCGGTTCGTGATGCAGAATATCGGCAGCTCCATTTCTCTTTTCACGGCCGCCGCAGCGAGAATCGACCGAGGCGGCCGCCGCATGGTATTTGCCGGTGCCGGCCATCCGCCCGGCATGCTGGTCACGCCGGGTCAGGAACCTCGGCTGCTCGAGTCGCGTAGCACGATCCTCGGCGCGTTTCCAAACGCCGTGGACGGCGAAGCAGTGTTGGACGTCGATCTTAATCAAGGTGACCGTTTGATTCTTTACACCGACGGGCTCACCGAAGTGTTCGACTCTCGCGGCGAAATGCTCGGTGTCGAGGGATTGCAGAAAGTCGTGGGCGAAGCGGCGCTTCTGCCGTTTGCCGAAATGAAGCAAGCAATTCTCGATCGCGTTGCCGAGTGGCGCGAAGGCCCGCCGGCGGACGACATGTCGCTTGTTCTGATGGAAGTGCTTTGATGGCAGACACTGTGCGTCTTACTACGACGGCAAAATCCGCGGGATGCGCCGCGAAACTCAGCCCCAGCATTCTCGAAGCAGTCCTAAAGAGGATGCCGCCGCCGACCGACCCGAATCTCCTCGTCGGGTTTGAAACAAGCGACGACGCGGCTGTCTACCGTCTGACTGACGATGTCGCCATCGTGCAGACCGTCGATTTCTTCACTCCGATCGTCGATGATCCCGGCCTCTTCGGCCAAGTGACTGCAGCGAATTCCCTGAGCGATATCTACGCAATGGGAGGCAAGCCGATCTCGGCGCTCACCATCATTGCCTTCCCTGCGTCGCAACCGCCGGAAGTGATGGAGCAAATTCTGCGCGGCGGCCTCGTGAAAATGGACGAAGCGGGCTGCAGCGTCGTTGGCGGACATTCGATTCGCGACGACGAGCTCAAATTCGGCTACGCCGTCACCGGAGTGGTCCATCCGAAAAAATTCTGGCGCAACGTGGGCGCGCGGCCGGGCGACAAGTTAATCCTGACCAAACCTGTCGGCACGGGCGTGATTTCAACGGCGCTGAAGCAAGACAAAGCCGCCGATGCGTGGGTCGAAGCTTCCACCGCTTCAATGATCACGCTCAATCGAAAAGCGGCCGACGTGCTCCACGCAGTCGAATCCAGAGGTAACGGTGCGCAACCGCTTCACGCCGTGACGGACGTCACGGGATTCGGCGTGCTGGGCCACTCCCGGGAAATGGCCATCGGCAGCGGCGTATCGCTGATCATCGATCACATGCGCGTCGGGTACTTGCCCGGAGCAATCGAAGCCGCACGGGGCGGCTTCCTCTCGGGCGGCCTCGCAAATAATCGTAATTTTCTGGAAGGTTGCGCCCAGTTCGCGCCGAACGTAAAGGAAGAATTCCGATCGCTTCTGCTCGATCCCCAAACCTCCGGCGGCCTTCTTGTCTCGATCGCGCCCAGCGTTGCTTCATCGGCGATCGCGGAATTCGAGCGGCACGGCATTCCGGCGCGAATCATCGGCGATGTTGTCACGAAACGCCCCCCGTTGATCGAGGTCGTTTAGCCGGAAATTCGTGTACACTCCCACCCTGAATGGATCCCGTAACGCACGGCATTGCTGGCGCGCTCATCGGCAAGGGATATTTCGCTGAGCGCTACGGCCGGGTTGCCACGTTCGCTGCGGTCCTGGGAGCAATCGCTCCCGATATAGATGTCGTCGCCGGCATCATTACTCGCGATCCGCTTTCCATCATCAAATATCATCGCGCGATCACACATTCGTTCGTGGCTCTGCCTATTTTTGCATTCCTCTTGGCGCTGCTGATTCGTGCGTCGTTGCCGTGGATGAAGCGAAAGTGGCGCTGGCTGAAAGACGCGGAATCGCCTCCCCTGGCGATCGTCACGCTGATATGCGCAATCGGCCTCGCCAGCCATATCTTGCTCGACGGCATGACCTCATTCGGCACACGCATGTGGTTTCCGATTTCGAGCAGGCGCGTCGCATGGGACTTGCTCTTCATCGTCGACTTCACGTTCGCCGCCATCCTTTTGCTGCCCCAAACCATCGCCTGGATTTATTCGGATCCGACGCCCCATTTGAGCGCGGCGCGCGACGTGGCGAGAAGCCGCCGTCTGGCCATCCGCATGTGGATTATTTTTACCGTGGTCACATTCGCCGTCTGGGGAGCCGCGCGATTGGCCGGCTACCCGTTTCGCTTGGCGGTGGCCGTAATCATCGCCGTGATCTTGGCCGTAGTCCTTTTTCTGCCGGCCATTCGCGGTTGGGGATACCGCGTGACGCAAGCAGGCTGGTGCCAGTTCGGAATTTGCCTGTCAGTAGCCTATCTGCTGGGTTGCGCCGTTGCGCATCACGCTGCGATCCTCCGCGCGAAAACTTTTGTCGATCAGAACCACATCGTCGCGGACCGCATTGGCGCTTTGCCGATTCCGCCCTCGCTTCTCGATTGGGGCGACGCGATTCGCTCGCCCGACGGAGTTTTCGAATCTGATTTCGACCTGAGAAATACCGATCCGCTGATTTTTCGATACATTCCCGATTCTCTGGCCGATGTCTATGTCGCCCGCGCTCTCCGGTATCCGAATGCGAAGCTCTTTTTGGATTTTTCTCGTTTTCCTTCCATTGTCAGTTTTGAGGATGATCAGGGCCGGCACATCGTGGAACTGGGGCGTAACATTTTCGCGGACAAGCGCCGCGGTCCGCAGCCGTTCACCTACCAGATGACGTTCAACCGCGAGGGCGATCTGGTGGACCAAGGCTGGCTCACCGAACGCATGGCACAGGAGCAAATCAAGGAGCGAGAGCCTCGGCTGCCTTTCCCTCTAAAACGCAATCCGGCGTCCCCGGAAAACTAACGATGAAGATTTTGATTTTCAGCGACATTCACGGCGATCTGCGCACGCTCGAAAAAATCGTCGCGCAACCTGCGGATTTGTATATCGCTGCCGGCGATCTGGCGACGTTTGGCCGCGGCCTGGACGAATGCGGCGAAATTTTGAAGCCTCTCGGCAGCCGCTTGTGGATGCTTCCGGGCAATCATGAATCACACGACGAGACGCGCGCATTATGCGAGCGTCTCGGCTTCATCGATTTCCATCGCCAGATACGCTCGCTGGAATCGTCTCACGGGACTTGCTATTGGGCCGGGCTCGGGTATAGCAACATCACGCCATTCAATACCCCGGGCGAATACAGCGAACCCGAAATAGCCGCCGCCCTTCGCTCATTCGACGGGCTAAAGCCGCTTTACGTCGTGGCGCACTGCCCGCCATTTAATTCGAAGCTCGACGAATTTGCGCCCGGAAAGCATGCCGGCAGCACAGCTCTGCGTGAGTGGATCGATCGAGTCCAGCCGCTATATCTTTTTTGCGGACACATTCACGAAACGGCGGGCATGACTGATCGCCTCGGATCCACTCAGTGCATTAACGTGGGCAGTGGTAACGTGATTCGTGAGGCGCTCGAGCTGCGCAAGATGCCGAAACCGGGGTACTCAATGGAAATTTGACGACGCACGTAGCTCAGGGGCGAAAGCCCTGAGGTATTTCGCGCCATCACTTCTTGTTTGCGGGATAAATCACAAGCTGGCGGCGATCTCCGGTGCCTTCGCTGGCCGTGCGAACGTCGTGCGCGCCGCTAAGTTCCAAATGCAC
>JASHRM010000162.1 GCA_030037315.1 Candidatus Acidiferrales bacterium | reverse complement strand
GGAGATTCCGGCCGGCATCGCCACATTGGGCCAATCGAAGGGCGCCGACGCTTTTGGCTGGGACAACGAATTCAAAGCTGTGAAAGTTGATGTGCCCGCTTTCCAAATCGACGTGTTTCCCGTTACGAACACCGAATTCTTGAAGTTCTGGCAGGCGGGTGGCTATGAAATCGCTGCGTATTGGAAACGCGAAGACTGGGAGTGGAAAGAACGGGCGCGAATCAAGCATCCGCACTTTTGGATTCCGAACCTAAGATCGAGCTCCGCCGATTCGCATGGCGGGTGGCAATTTCGTTCGATGTTCGGCGCAATCCCTCTACCGATGGCTTGGCCTGTTTACGTGAGCCAAGCCGAGGCCTCGGCATACGCGAAATGGGCCGGCAAGAGTTTGCCGACAGAGGAGCAGTGGCATCGCGCCGCGTACGGCACACCCGAAGGAACCGAACGGGAATATCCGTGGGGCGGTGCGCCGCCGCACTCCGTTCACGGAAATTTCCATCAGAAAGCGTGGGACGCGATGCCGGTGCAGGCGCATCCCGCGGGCGCCAGCGCGTTCGGTGTGTTCGATCTTGTGGGCAACGGCTGGGAGTGGACCTCCACGCCGTTCGGACCGCTGCCGGGATTCGAAGCGTTTTCGTTTTATCCCGGATACTCCGCGAATTTCTTCGATCGAAAACATTTCGTGATGAAGGGCGGATCGCCGCGCACAGACGCGTGCATGTTGCGCCGCTCCTTCCGCAACTGGTTTCAGCCTCACTACCCGCACGTCTATGCAACGTTCCGCTGCGTGGAGGAATAGTCCATGGCGACACCGCGAATGGCAGCAGCAGCTCCCGCACTCCGCACCCTGAACGAATTTGCCGCTGATGTCGTGGTGGGTTTGAGCCACCCGGGACAGAAAGAGCTACCGTCGAAATATCTTTATGACACGGTGGGCTCGGGGCTTTTCGACGTGATTTGTACACTGCCGGAGTACGGTTTGAGCCGCGCCGGCATGCGCATGCTCGAGCGATACTCCGGCGAAATTATCGACCAGGTGCCGGGGCCGGTGATGGTCGCGGAACTTGGCAGCGGCAGCGGCCAGCAAACGCGCTGGGTGCTTGAGGCGTTGGCGCGAAGGCAGCGCGTCAACTATTACCCTATCGATATTTCACGCAGCGCGCTTTTCCGCTGCCAGCAGGAATTGGGGCAAATGGATATGGTCAGCATTGTCGGATTCGAGCGCGCTTACCTGGATGGTTTGCAGGAAGTGGCCACTCGGCGGAGCGGCGGCGAGCGATTGCTCGTACTTTTCCTTGGCAGCACAATCGGGAATTTCGACCGGTTCGCAGGGGATCAATTCTTGCGCGAGGTCCGGACGATTTTGCAGAAGGATGACGCGCTGCTGCTTACCACCGATCTCGAAAAGCCGATTCCGACGCTGATTTTTGCCTATGACGATCCCGCGGGCGTAACGGCTGCCTTCAACAAGAATCTGCTCGCGCGCATCAACCGCGAACTCGACGGCGATTTCGATTTGGGCCATTTCAAGCACGTGGTTTGCTACGACGAGTCGGAACGGCGAATCGAAATGCATCTGCAATCGACGATTTGGCAGCGCGTGACGATTCGCAAAGCGGGATTCCGCTTCTATATGCGCGAAGGCGAAACAATTTGGACGGAAAGCTCGCACAAATACAATCCGGCCGAAGTGGCGGAAATGGGCGAACGCGCAGGATATAAATGCGCGGGCCAGTGGTTCGACCACGAGTGGCCGCTCGCGCAAAATCTTTTTTTCGCGGTTTAGCCGATGGAGCTGCAGGAGTTCACCGTGGCGAAGGCCATTTGGAACGGCACTGTGATTGCGGAAAGTGACGATACTGTGCTGGTCGAAGGGAATCACTATTTCCCGCGCAGTGCGGTTCACCAGGAATATCTGCGCCCGAGCGAGACGCATACCGTGTGCCCGTGGAAGGGAACGGCCAGCTACCACGATGTGGAAGTGAATGGCGAACGCAATCACGACGCCGCCTGGTTCTATCCCGCACCAAAGGCAGCGGCGGCGCAGATCAAAGACCGCGTCGCATTCTGGAAAGGCGTGCAGGTCGAAGCGTAATTTTCCGGAGCAATCGCTGTGCTATAGTTTTTCGCCTTATGGCGAAAAAAAAGACGCCGACTGCCAAAGTCGTTCCCGCAAGGCCGAAGTCCGCCATTAAGCCCCAGCGTCCGCCGCGCGCCACCGTTCTGAAGGCGGTGATTGGGCGGGGAACAAATCCAGCGCGAGTGCAGGCAATCCTGAGGAAACTCGATGAGGCTTATCCGGCGGCGACCTGCGAGCTGAAATTCAAAACTCCCTTTCAGCTTTTGATCGCCACCATTCTTTCGGCGCAATGCACCGATGTGCGCGTGAATCAAGTCACTGAGACGCTCTTCCCGAAATATCCGAGCCCCGAAGCTTTTGCGCACGCTGATCCGAGAGAAATTGAACAAGAGATTCGTCCAACGGGATTTTTCCGCAACAAAACGAAATCGATTATGGGCGCGAGCAAGAAAATCGTGGAGGATTTCGGCGGAAA
>JASHRM010000161.1 GCA_030037315.1 Candidatus Acidiferrales bacterium | reverse complement strand
TCGCGAACTGGAACGCGACGCGCGAGACGCTGCACATGTGGACGCAAATGGTAGGCAAAGTGCGCCTCGAACTAAGTCCGCGCGTGAATCATTGGTGGGAGGTGCCGCTGTACGTGAGTGCGCGCGGGCTGACCACGTCTGCAATTCCCTGCCCCTTTGGAAATTTCGAGATCGAGTTCAATTTTATCGATCATGTGCTGCGATTTGAGACCTGCCGCGGCGAAACGAAAATCCTGAAACTTGCTCCACGCAGCGTTGCGGATTTTTATCGCGACGTGATGGCCACACTGGCGTCGCTAAATATTCCGGTGAAGATCTGGCCCATGCCGGTCGAGGTTCCGAATCCGATCCGGTTCACCGAGGATGCGCAGCACGCGTCGTACGATCCCGAATACGCGAATCGCTGCTGGCGAATTTTGAGCAGCGTGGACGCAGTCCTGAAAGAATTTCGCGCGAGGTTTATCGGGAAGGCGAGCCCCGTTCATTTTTTCTGGGGAAGCTTCGATTTGGCCGCGACGCGTTTTTCGGGACGGCGCGCCCCCGAACGCCCCGGCGCGGATCCCGTTACGCGTGAAGCCTATTCGCACGAAGTGATCAGCGCGGGATGGTGGCCGGGCGGAGGCGAGTTCACAGCTCCGATGTTCTACGCGTACGCAGCGCCAGAACCCGAAGGGTTTCGCGCGAGTGCTGTGCGGCCCTCACAGGCGTTTTACCATACGACGCTGGGAGAATTCCTGCTGCCGTACGACGACGTGCGAAATGCCACCGATCCGCGCGCGACGCTGATGGAATTTCTCGAAAGCACGTACGAAACTGGCGCGAACCTGGGCAAATGGGACCGCGCTGCACTAGAGCGGCAAACCTGACGCACGCCTTAGGCTGTCGTACTCGAAGGCAGCAGAATTGGCGGCTGCGCGGCGATATATTTTGCGCGCGGACCGCGGTCGACGACGTCGAGATGGCGCGAGCGGAAATGCTTCTGCGCGCGGCGTCCCCAGCCCCGGATGAAATAGTAGTTGATCGCGCCACCTGCGGCGGCGCTTACGACAGGCACGATTCGGGCGGCCCATTTCTCAGCGACTTCCGCGCCCACACGCAATGCCACGCGGTCCACGATGCGCGGAACCAGCCGCTCGACCGCCTGCTTTTCCACAAAATCGCGCCCAAGATCCAGGCCGGCAGCGCTGGCCGCTGCGATCCACAGGCCGGCGGTTTCCTGTTCCGTGGCGTATTCGAAGCCGTAGAGCAGGCTCAGTTTTTGCAGCATGCGAACGGTGATCGCCGAAAGAACGCCCATGTCCGGCACCACCGTGAGGAATCCGCCGAAACCCAAGCCAGTCCCTTCGAGCGCGGCCATCCTGGAGGCGGACTTGATCGTGCGCTTCGCGATCGGGTCGATCACCTCCGGCCCAAGCAAAAACATTTCGGACCACGACTTGACCGGCAGCTTGTAAGCGCGCGTGACCTGGCGCAAATATCTCTTTTCGTCGACGCGGATGCGCTCGTAGGCGCGGCGAAAGCTCGCCTGCGCCGCTGCTCCGAAATTTCGGGAAAGCCACTCCGCGCGAGTCTCTTTTGCCATAGCTATAAGATGCCTTGAACCGGCGCGCGATGCAAATGCAGCGTGCTTCGGCGGCACCTGCGCGTAGAATTTGCAAAAGCTTCGCGGATGCATCATTATGCTTTACTTGTTTTGCGTGCATTAACTGCGGTCCACCGCGCTTCGCTTGTGATTTCGCGGGCGCTTGACGCACCGGCACAACTCCGACCGATTCGGCCAGCCCGGTGCGAATTCTTCAGTGACACTAGGGGGCAATTGAATGCGTAAGCCTGCGAGCATTGCTGCGCCAAAGGGAAAACTTGGCATCCTGACGCCGGGAATGGGGGCCGTCGCCACAACGGTGATGGCCGGCGTGGAATTGGTGCGCCAGGGCGAATCAACGCCGATCGGATCGCTCACGCAGATGGGCACAATTCGCCTGGGCAAACGAACCGACGCGCGCGTGCCGAAAATTAAGGATTTCGTGCGTCTCGCCGAGTTGGGCGACATCGTTTTCGGCGGCTGGGATGTCTATTCCGACGACGCTTACCAGGCCGCGGCAAAAGCGGGCGTGATCGACGCGGCTGACTTGAACAAAGTGCAGAAATTCCTGAAAAGCATTCGGCCGATGCCGGCGGCGTTCGATCAGAATTACGTGAAAAACCTGCACGGCACCAACATCAAAAAGGGCAAGACGAAATTCGATCTGGCCGAGCAGCTTCGCGACGACATTCGCAATTTTAAGAAGAGCAACAAACTCGATCGCGTCGTGATGGTCTGGTGCGCCTCCACCGAGGTTTTCATGAAGCCCGAGAAGGTGCACGACGATCTGCAATCTTTTGAGAAAGCGATGAAGGCCAACGATCCGGCAATCGCGCCCTCGATGCTTTACGCATACGCAGCGATTAGCGAAGGTGTTCCGTTCGCGAATGGCGCGCCGAATCTCACGGTCGATATTCCCGCGCTCGAGGAATTCGCCAAGTCGAAACACGTGCCGATCTGCGGCAAGGATTTCAAAACCGGGCAAACACTGATGAAGACCGTGCTCGCGCCCGCGTTCAAGGCGCGCATGCTGGGACTTCGCGGGTGGTTCTCGACAAATATTCTTGGCAATCGCGATGGTGAAGTGCTCGACGATCCCGGCTCGTTCAAAACCAAGGAAGAATCAAAGCTCGGCGCGCTGGAATATATCCTGCAGCCGAAAATTTATCCCGATCTTTACGACAAGTTCTATCACAAGGTCCGAATCAACTATTACCCGCCACGCGGAGACAACAAAGAGGGCTGGGACAATATCGACATTTTCGGCTGGCTCGGCTATCCGATGCAGATCAAAGTCGATTTCCTCTGCCGGGATTCGATATTGGCTGCGCCCATCGTTCTCGATTTGGCACTGTTTATGGATCTCGCTCAGCGCGCCGGCATGCGCGGCATTCAGGAATGGCTCAGCTTCTATTTCAAGTCGCCGATGTGCGCGCGCGAGCTTTACCCCGAGCACGATCTATTCATCCAATCGATGAAGCTCAAAAATACGCTGCGCTGGATGATGGGCGAAGATCTGATCACACACCTCGGCCAGGAATACTACGACTAGCCCGCAGGCAAGCATACTTCGTTGTCATTCCGAGCGAGGTCGCGCGTCTTCGCATTTACGGCCGCGAAGCGGCGGACGGGCGATGCAGTCGAGAAATCTGCTTCTTCTTGTGGTTATGATTCAAAATCCGAGACCGGCGTTATGATTTGCCGTTTCGCGGGAGCAGCGAGAGAAAATGTTTGTGGACCGTGGCGTCGTTTGTTAATTCCGGATGGAACGTGGCCGCGAGGACGCGATCTTTCTGCACGAGCACGGGATGACTGGCATCTTCTGCGAGCACTTCGATTCCCTCGCCCACCGATTCGATGATCGGCGCACGAATGAAAACCATTTCGAGCGGCTCTTTGTGCAGCTTTGTCGGCCCTAGGTGAACGTCGCTCGCCAGCTGACGTCCATAGCCATTGCGCAGGATCGAAATATCGAGCAGTCCCAGCGATGCCTGCGGCGGATTGTGCACTTCGCGCGCGAGAAGAATTGCTCCCGCGCACGTGCCGAAAAACGCGCCGCCATTCGCTGAAAACTGCTTCAGCGCGTCGAAGAGTCCCTCTTCCTTCATTACTTTCAAGTGCGTGGTGCTCTCGCCGCCGGGCAAAATAATTCCGCCCAGCCCAGCGAGGTCTTCGGCTCGGCGAACGTAGGTGTGCGCGGCGCCAAGGCGGTCGAGCGCCTTCGCGTGGGCTTCGTAGTCACCCTGGATTGCGAGAATTCCGATTTTTCTTTCGCTTGCCATTGTCAATTATTGTGCCGGTGTCATCCCGAGCGAAGTCACGCAAACTTTTGTTCGCGCTCGCGCATGCGAGCGTGCGTGACGCAGTTCGAGGCATCTGCTGTTGCCTTTGGGCGATTCACGCCGGCGATATTATTCACTCGCCACTGCCTTACCAGCCGCGCGTCTGCAGCAGATCCTTTTCTTCCAACTGGCGAACGTCGAGGCCTTTCATCGCGTCGCCTAGCTCTTCCGACGCTTCGAGGACAATCTTCGGGTCCCTGTAATGCGTGGTGGCCCTCACGATGGCGCGCGCGCGCTGCGCCGGGTCGGACGACTTGAAAATCCCCGATCCGACGAAAACCGCTTCGGCGCCGAGATGCATCACCAGAGCTGCGTCCGCAGGAGTTGCCACACCGCCGGCGGAGAAATTCGGCACCGGAAGTTTGCCGTGCTTCGCGACCCATTCGACCAGCTCGAACGGCGCGCCAAGCTCCTTCGCTTCGTGTACCAACTCCTCTTCGCCAAGCGTCGTGAGCTTTTTCATCTGGCCGACGATCGCGCGCATGTGCCGCACGGCCTCGACGATGTTTCCCGATCCCGCTTCGCCCTTGGTGCGAATCATCGCCGCGCCTTCGGCAATGCGCCGCAGCGCTTCGCCAAGATTCCGCGCACCGCAAACGAACGGCACTTTGAAGCCGTGCTTCCACACGTGGTGCTCTTCGTCCGCGGGCGTGAGCACTTCGCTCTCGTCGATGTAATCGACTTCAAGCGCCTCGAGCACTTGCGCTTCGGTGAAATGGCCGATGCGGACCTTCGCCATCACGGGGATCGACACCGTGTCCATGATTTCGCGAATCACGCGAGGAGCGGCCATGCGCGCCACACCCCCCTCTTTGCGGATATCCGACGGCACGCGTTCGAGCGCCATCACGGAGCATGCCCCGGCCTCTTCCGCAATGCGGGCCTGTTCGGCGTTGGTGACGTCCATGATTACGCCGCCCTTCAGCATTTCTGCCAGCCCGACTTTCACCCGCCACAAATTGTTGTTCATCAAATCCATGACATTTCTCCTGGCAATGCGAATTTTTCCGCGATCTACGCGCGCGATCGCAAAGATTTCTGCAGACGCTCCGCATCGATTTGCACGAAGCGCCCTTCGCCGCGAGCCAGCACCACGCCTGCCGAGTCTCGAATTTCGCCTTGGCGCGTGAGATTACGCCCGTTGCGTTCGGTTTCCCAGCCGTCAACGATCAAATCCTCGTCGACCGGCACCGGCTTTAAGTAATCAACTGCCAAATGCGCGGTGACGGCATAATCCGACTGGAAGCGATTCACTTTCGCCATTGCTTCATCGAGCAGCGTGGCGACGATGCCGCCGTGAACGAATCCGGCGCCGCCCTGAAAATCCGCGCCGATGCGAAACATGCCGCGAATTCGCCGCGCCTGGTCATCCTGCTCAAACGTCAACTGCATGCCGCGAGCGTTCGATCCGCCGCACGCGAAGCAGTGATTCGATGGATTGGGCTTGAGCAACATTCCGGCAAAACCTCAGATCACTGCGACGCGCGCGCGAAACTCCTCACGGTTGCCGCGTTGCCGCTTGCGAAGCTCCGACTTGAGCAAATCGCAAAGGACCTGGACACCCCGCGCGATATTTTTCTCGTCCACGCTCGAAAATCCCAGGCGCAGTGTATTCGGCAGCGGGCTCTGGAAGTAAAAGTACCGCCCCGGCACAAAATAGACGCCGCGTTCGCGCGTGTGGATCAGCAGATCGCCCGCATCGAAACCCGGTGGAAGCGTGACCCACATCGTCATGCCGCCTTCCGGACGCGTCCAGGAAGTGCCGTGCGGCATATTCTTTTCGAGCGCCTCCTCCATCGCCGCCAAACGGCTCTGATAACGCTTCCGAGCCTTTGCGACTAGGCGCGTCAAATGGCCGCGCTGGATAAATTCGGCGAGCGCCGCTTGCGAAAGCTGATCGGTATGGAGGTCAGTCGAAAGCTTTACCAAGCGCAACCGCTCGATCACGCTTTCGGCGGCAATGCACCAGCCCACGCGCAAACCCGGAAACGCAATCTTCGAGAAGCTGTCGATTTGAATCACGTTGCCGTGTGTGTCCAGAGCTCGAAGCGAAGGCGGTATGCTGCCGCGCAACCGCGTGCGCGCGTAAATGCTGTCCTCGATGATCGGCACCTGATAGCGTGCGGCAACTTCCAGCAAGCGCCTGCGCTGCGTAACGGACATCGACGTACCCGTGGGATTATGAAAATCTGGCGTGACCAAAATGAATTTCACGCGATTCTGCAGCAGCACAGTTTCGAGCGCATCGACATCCAATCCGACAGCTCGCGCCGGATCGGTTTCCACCGGTACGGGCAGCATGCGGACGCGCGCACCAGCCAAAATCGAAACCGCACCCGGATACGCCGGATTTTCGAGCGCGACCGAATCGCCCGCACGAATAAACGCTTTGCAGACCAGATCAATTGCCTGCTGGCAGCCGTCCGTGATTAAAAGCTGTTCGGGACGAACGTTGAGGCCTTCGCTTCGAAACCATTCCACGAGCGCGCGCCGCAGCGGCTCATAGCCATCCGTCGCGCCAAGCTGCAAAATGCGGCGGCCTTCGCGGCGCAAAACCGCATTCGTGCAGCGTCGAAACTCCTCGACCGGAAAGGATTCGTCTGGCGGCCGCGCGCAGGTAAATGCGATGGCGCCCGGAGGCACGTCCGGCATAAGGCGGCTCAATCCTTCATCGCCACGTTCATCGGCAAATAGAGCTTCCCAACGCGCCGCTCCGCCGTTTCCGTTCGCGCGCGGCAGTGGCGAAAACTGTTTTGCGGGAGCGCCGCAGATAAACGTGCCGCGTCCAACGTGGCCTTCGATCAGGCCCTCGGACTCAAGTTCGGCGTAGGCGTTCGCGACCGTGGTGCGGTGAACGCCAAGCTGCCCGGCGAGCTCGCGGCTCGCGGGAATGCGGTCGCCCGTTCGCAAATCGCCCGAATGAACCAGCGCTCGCAGCTGATCGCGCAGTTGCACGTATAGCGGAATGTGGCTTTCCGTCTGCAAATGGAGTGGAAGCATTGGCCTTTCCCTATAGGCCAATATAGAGTACAGCCGAAAGACGTAAAGAGCCAATTTGTCTTGCTGCGGGACGGGCTTGCCGTTCCGGTTCCGGACTTGGACCGAGGAATCTCGCTTGTTTTTGAGCTACTCGTTGAAGAGTTTTGACTGGGCTTCGACGACGGCTTGAATTTCGCGCGTCGACCGCGCGGATCGCCGTGCCACGCCGACCACGCCGAGCACTTTCATTTCGGCCAGCGCCGACCTCGGAATAAACATGTGCAGCACGTTGCCGTGTAGGTCGGGAGGCGTCAGCCGCACACCGGTATCGAGCAGGTCCAGCAGATTGTTAGCAACGATCCCTTCCATCGCGTCGTCGTCGCGAAATCGCAAGCGAACCCAAAGCCCGTCGAGCTTCGGACGGCTTAAAAACGTCTTCCGTTCTGGCTCAAACGAATCGTTGAACTCGCGAATGAAGTAAATCGCCTTCACTTCCGGCAGTTTGAGGGATTGGTGCTCCCCATCCAGGGTCAAGAGATCAATCGCGCCGGCTTCCCCAAGGGTCGCCGGGCTCAGGTAGCCCTTGGCAACCGAGCCGTCCAGGAGGACGGCAACGACCTTCTTCAAGGTCGAGGCTGAGGCGCGACTCTTCACGTTCGCAAGATCACATCGAAGGCGTTGCTATGATCTCACAGACTATGTTATCTTATG
This sequence comes from Candidatus Acidiferrales bacterium, assembly GCA_030037315.1. Taxonomy (GTDB): domain Bacteria; phylum Acidobacteriota; class Terriglobia; order Acidiferrales; family UBA7541; genus Palsa-295. Next base: position 5,599 of record JASHRM010000161.1, on the reverse strand, counting down.
TAGGGCTTTGTCAAGTTGTTGGTGGTTAAAGGGTTAGCTCCACAAGGGGCCGCCGATCGATACACTTGGACAAAGGCTGAAATCGGTCGCCCCAACGGCTCAATCCTTGGTATCAGCCTGATTTGAAAACACTTACGCATCCAGCGCGTCGCTCTCATAGCAGGGGCCTTCCCTGCTGCTCTTGTTTCTTCTGCCGGCGGCTTGTTCCATTGCCGCAAATGAGCTAGCGGAGAAACCTTGGAAGCGCATATTCGAGCATTCCTGAACTCGCTGCGGGTGGACAAGGGCCTCGCTGAAAACACCATCCACGCGTATCGGCGCGATCTGGCGAAGTTCGGCGCGTTTTGCGCCGAACGCGGACGCGCGACAAAGACCATTACACGCAGCGACGTGGTGGATTTCCTCGGCTCGCTCTACCGCAGAGGCCTGGACAGCCGATCGGTGGCGCGGCATTTGGTCACGATCCGCCATTTTTTCCGGTTTTCGCTGATGGAAGGGCTCGTCGACGACGATCCAGCGGCGACCATCGAGTCTCCGAAGTTCCGCCAAAGCTTACCCGAATTCCTGAGTGTTGAGGAAGTTGACCGGCTCCTGAAATTGCCCGATATCGCCGAACCGGTTGGTTCGCGAGATCGCGCCATGATCGAGCTGATGTATTCCTGTGGGCTGCGCGTATCAGAACTTTGCGGAATTCGCGTGGACGATTTGCAGATGGATCCAGGGTGCGTTCGCTGCATTGGCAAAGGAGACAAGGAGCGCCTCGTTCCCGTGGGCCGCCAAGCGATCAAGGCTGTGCAGCATTACATGGAGACCAGCCGGCCTAAACTGCTGCGCGATGCGTCATCGCCCTATCTCTTCATTAACCAGAAGGGCCGCCGGATGGACCGGATCATGTTCTGGAAGACGCTGGCCGTATATGGCCGCAAAGCGGGCCTTCGCAGGGGGCTTACGCCGCACATGCTGCGGCACAGTTTCGCCACGCATCTGCTCGACCGGGGCGCTGACCTGCGGTCCGTGCAGATGATGCTGGGCCACTCAGACATTTCAACGACCCAGATTTATACGCACGTTGTCGAAGAGCGTTTGAAGCAAGTTTACAAGGCGCATCACCCGCGCGCCTGAAGTTCGCGGGATACGGAGGAGCACCAGTTCATGCCCGACTATATCTACCTGCTCGAAAGCCGGCTCTCCCCCGAACAACGGGCCGTTCTGGAGCGCGTGCAGGAGTTGGCGCGGTCCCAGGAGCTGAACATCTACCTGACCGGAGGCGCCATTCGCGATCTCATCTCCGGCCAGCCAATTCGCGATTTGGATTTCACCGTCGAGGGCAATCCGGTCCGGATGGTCCGCGAGCTAGAAAAAGGCGGCGCGAAAGTCGTTTCGGAAAACGAAAAGTTGCGGCACTACGAAATGATTTTTGCGGGCGACGCGGACGGCTCGATCGCCGGCGCGCGCGATGACGTCTACGAGCGCCCCGGCGCGAAACCCGAATATCGCTTCTCCAGCATCATGGAGGATTTGCGACGCCGCGATTTTTCGATCAACGCCATTGCAATTTCCCTGAACCCCCAATCGCGCGGCCTGCTTCTCGATCCGACAAATGGCCTCGCCGACCTTGAGCGCCAGGAAATTCGCGCCCTGTCGATCCACGCGTTCACGAATCAGCCCATTCGCCTGCTCCGCGTGCTCCGCTACGCCTCGCGGATGGGCGCAAAGATGGAATCGCGCACGCAGGAATGGTTCGACCTCGCGCTCGAGCGCGGGCTGCAAGAGAACATTCAGGGAGCAGACGCGGGCGAAGAGCTTCGCTCGCTCTCACGCGACGAAAATCCCGTGCCCGCGCTGAAGCAGTGGGAAGCGCGCGGAATGCTCGAAATTCTCCATCCTCAGCTGCAACGACGGAAGCCCGATTACGACAGCTTGAATAAGCTCGCGCGTGTCCGCTCCAATTTCCTTGGCGCCGGAATTCGCCCGCGCCTGCACGCTGCCGTCACCAGTTACATTCTTGGCAGACTGAAACCGCGCGAGGCGAGCTCCGCTTTGCGCAACATGGAATTTCGCGCGGCCGAAATCGACGCAATCGCGAATCTGCTGCCCGAAGCGCAAAAAGTTGTAAAGATTCTCAAAAGCCGCAAGATGAATGCGCCGCGCGAAGCCTATTTCTATCTCGCATCGCTGCCACCTGAAATTTTGGCCTACATCGAGGTTGAAGTTCCGAATCCCGCGGCGGTCTCGAAGATTCGCAACTATATCCAGAAGTGGCGGCCGATGCGATTGGCGCTGCCGGTCGCTGAACTCGACGCGCTCGGTGTGCCGCGCGGTCCAAAGTTCGACAAAGTGATTGAGCAGCTTTTCGAGATGCAGCTCCGCGGCAAGGCGCGGACGCCGGAAGATCGCGCGAAAGCGCTCCGGTCGCTCGCCGGAATCAAAGAAGAACCGAAGAAAAAGGAAGAGAAAGAAAAGAAGAAGCGCAAAGAAAAGGACGCGGCGGCGCCCGCCGCGCACGAGGAATACAAAGGAGCCGAGAAAGCCCGCGGTCCGGCCGCCGCAGCGCGAACTGCAAATCCGGCTCCAAAAGCTGCGGCCGCGCGGCATCCAAAACACAAGCCAGCGAGCCACGTGCCGGCAAAAACGAAGCGTGCGGCCAAGTCGCGTGGCAGATAACCTCTTCCGAGACATATGGAGATCGTCTCGGCGTCTGCTTGAATTCGCTTAAAACATTTTTAGCCTCCGGATTCATGATCTTGAACCGCCAGCGGCGCATTCGCGTTCCCCTGAAATCGCTGAACGAATTTTCGCGCCGCGCGCGCAAGGAACTCCGATTGCCAGACAGGGCGCTGGCAATTTGCCTCGTCAGCGACAATCAAATCGCGCGCTGGAATCGCGCGTACCGCGGAAAAGCGGGCCCTACGGACGTGCTTTCGTTTCCTGCCAATTCTCGTTCCTCTCGTCCGATTCGAACTGCAGCGTCGGACGACTATCTCGGCGATATCGCGATTGCTCCGGCCGTCGCACGGCGCAACGCGCGCCGATTCGGGCGGGCTTTCGAAGACGAAATGCGCATCCTCATCCTTCATGGCATGCTTCATCTGATGGGATACGACCATGAAACCGACTCGGGACAGATGGACCGTCGCGAGCGCGCGGCCCGCAAGGCTCTGGGACTCGTCCGGTGATCGAGATCCTGCTCTACACGCTGGGCGTGCTTCTGTTGACGCTGGGACTCGTCGTCGTTTCCTACCTTGACCGCGTGTATCGCGAACTTGGCCGCGTCGCCACGGGCCGCGTTCGTGATCATCTCGAAACCTTCGAAGCGCAAATCGAGCCTCGCTTCAAGATGGAGCGCCGCCGCGCCGCGCTCGCGTTCAGCCTTTTGGCCCGCCTGTGGCTTGCGTGCCTGGCAACCATCACGGCGCTCGCCGTCATATCGTTCGTGCCGCAGCGATGGGAAGCGGCCGTCGAAGTCGTTGCGCTGTTGGTCGCCGAAATCGTGATCGCCATGCAGTTGTTGCCGTTCCTGTTGCTCGCCGGAACGGGAGGCCGCTGGGTTTCCCCGCTCGTCCCGTTGGTGCGCCTTTTGTTGTGGATCATTTGGCCGATCCAGGTGCTCGTCGATCTCGGCGTTTCCGTTTTGCGGCTGTCTGAGGAAGAGCCGAGCCAACCTGTCAAGGAGCAGCAGGCCATCGAAGCCCTCGTCGATGCCGCCACCGAAGAAGGCATCATCGAGCAGGATGAAGCTCGCTTGATCGAGCAGGTCGTCGAATTCGGCGACAAGCGCGTGCGCGACGTGATGACGCCGCGGCCCGACGTCGTCGCCATTTCGGCCTCGGCAACTCTTCAGGAACTTCGCGAGCGCGTGGTCGAAAAAAAACTTTCGCGCCTGCCCGCCTATGACAAATCGCTCGACGACATCGTGGGTATCGTCGTCGCGCGCGACATGCTCGAAGTCCCCGATCGCGACGCCGCGCGCCGGCAGGTGCGCGAGCTGATGCGGCCCGCGCTTTTCGTCCCTGAGACGAAATTCGGGTCCGAGCTACTCAAGGAAATGCAGCGCAAGAATCAGCAGATGGCCATTGTCATCGATGAATATGGATTGCTCGCGGGTGTGGTCACCGCTGAGGATCTAGTCGAGGAAATTGTCGGCGAAATCGGCGAAGAAGATCGCCGCCCGGCGCCCGACGTGGTCCGCGAAGCCGACGGCGCAATGGTGCTCCGCGGCAGCGTGCCCGTCGACAAAATTGCGGACCTGTTTGGAGTCCAACTGGAAGCCGCAGCCGACCACGCCAACGCCACCACCGTCGCGGGCCTGCTGAACGGCGTCGCCGGCCACGTTCCGCGCACCGGCGAGACTATCGAGTTTGAGGGCTTGCGCTTCGACGTCCTCGACGCGAACCAACGCAAAGTCCTTCGAGTCCGTGGACGTCGAATGCCTGCGAGCGCTGCAACGTCCGCCCGTACAGTTTAGCGAAAATCTCTGTAACAATCAGATAAAAAGCCGCTTATCTCTCATCCAGCAATCGGAGAATCTACCTTGACGTCGAATATATCGTACGATATAGTTAGCGAGCGCCTCACATTCAGGCGCAACAAGGAGATTCTTTTAGAAATGCGAGTACATCACTACGAACGATTTTGCGGTGGACGCGAACATCATGGACATCACGGTCCATTTCGCGGACGCCGCGGTTTTATGGGCCGCTTTGGCGGTTTCATGGGCGGACCGGGACCGCGCGTCGCGCGCATGCTGGCGTCGGGCGATCTGCAATTGATCGTGCTGGCGCTGTTGAGCGAAAAGCCGCGCCACGGCTACGAGATCATCAAAGCCATCGAGGAACACTCGAGCGGAATCTATGTGCCAAGTCCCGGCGTCGTCTACCCTGCCCTCACGTATCTTGAGGAAATGGGCTACGCCGCCTCCGAGCCGGAAGGCACGAAGAGGCTATATCGAATCACCGAAGCCGGCGCGGAGCACCTGAAGAAAAACCACGCGAGCGTCGACGAAATGCTGGAACAGCTCGCGCGCTATGGCCGCAAGATGGCCGACATCCGCAAATATTACGCCGAGGCGACTCAGGAGGAAGAAGACGCCGCGCCAGAGCACGGCCATCGCATCAAGGCCGAATGGCAGAGGACAAAAGCGGAATTTCGCGCCCTTCGCGATGAAATGAAAGCCGCGCTTTACGAGAAGCTCGATTCGTCAGAAGAAGAGCGCAATCGCATCGCCGGCATTTTTCGGCGCGCCATCGACGAAATTCGCGGCAAATAGAGGGCACGTTGTAGTTTCGCGTCCGGCCGCACCGTTTGCGGCGCCGGTGCACCGCCTGGGAGCGCCAATCTCCCGATTGGCGATTTTCATCGTTGAGCGCCGAGGTCGCGCGCTTTCTCCGTCGGGGCACAGCATGCTCCTTGCACTGACGTAGGAAGCGCGCCCGGCGCACTTTCTTGGCGAGGCTGCAACTAACCGGGACACACGGGCTATGCGGGCCAACGTTCGACCGTCCCATCCGCTTTTGGATGGTGCGGAGGCTTGCCTGCCGAATACGCAGGGATATGCTCTTGTTTTATTGCCTGCGGCTCAGTCGTCGTGACGGAGACTCTT
>JASHRM010000160.1 GCA_030037315.1 Candidatus Acidiferrales bacterium | reverse complement strand
ACCTTACGGGCGCGCATTTGTGCATTCAGCAGGCGCTAGGAACAATGCTGAAGCAGCGCTCGGGCCGGATCATCAACATCACTTCCGTCGTCGCTGAAACCGGAAACGCCGGACAGGCGAATTACGTTGCGTCGAAGGCGGGACTCATCGGCCTGACGCGCGCAATTGCCGTTGAAGTTGCGTCTCGCAGTATCACGGTAAATGCGATCGCTCCCGGTTTCATCGAAACGCCGATGACCGAGCCGCTCTCGCAGGATTTGAAAGACAAGATGAAAGCTTTGATCCCGCTGGGCCGTTTCGGAAAGGACGCGGATGTCGCAGCGGCCATCGTATTCTTGGCAAGCGACGAAGCCGGGTACATTACCGGCCAGGTTCTGGACGTGAACGGCGGCATGCACATGGGCTGATCAGCTGCGACAGAGCTCGGCATGTTTCGATTGCGACCAAGCCGTGCAAAGGTTGACCCAGCGATACTCGCCGCATAGAATGGCAAGGTTGAACGGGGCGCAACCTCTCTGGCGCGCAGCCTAAAATCAAGATCGACGATACCGGAGGAAAAATCAGAATGGCCAGCGTTGAAGAGCGCGTTAAGCAGATTATTGTCGAGCAACTCGGTGTGGATGAAGGCGAAGTCACTCCCAGTGCTTCGTTCGTGGACGACCTCGGCGCCGATTCGCTCGACACAGTCGAGCTGGTCATGGCATTTGAGGAAGCATTCGGTATCGAAATCCCCGACGAGGACGCCGAGAAGATCGCCACCGTCAAGGACGCAAACGAATACATCGAAAAGCACTCCAAGGGGAAGTAAGCTAGTTCCACTGCGTCGTCCTATCCCGAACAGGAGAAGTTTCCGTTGAACCGCCGAGTTGTCGTTACGGGCGTTGGTCTGGTCTGTTGTTGCGGTACCGGCACCGAAGAAGCGTGGAGCAACCTGCTCGCGGGCAAGAGCGGGATCGCTCGCGTGACGCAATTCGACATTACGGGATTCGACTGCCAGATCGCCGGCGAGATCAAGAATTTTGATCCGCTGAACTGGGTCGAAAAAAAAGAACTCAAGAAGATGGCCCGGTTCATCCAGGTCGCGATGGCGGCTTCGGATTTCGCCATGCGCATGTCCGGCCTGGAAGTAACTGCTGAAATCGCCGACTCGACCGGCGTCTACATCGGCTCGGGCATCGGCGGTTTCGATGTCATCGAGCGTGAGCATTCGAAGTACATCAACGGCGGCCCCGGCAAGATCTCTCCATTTTTCATTCCTTCGGCAATCGTGAACCTGGCGGCGGGAAATGTTTCGATCCGCTACGGCGCAAAGGGACCGAATTCGGCTACGGCCACTGCTTGCTCCGCTGGAGCGCACGCGATCGGTGACGCCTATAAGATCATCCAGCGTTGTAACGCCGAGGTGATGTTGGCAGGCGGCTCAGAGGCCGCAGTGACGCCGATGAGTCTTGGTGGGTTCGGAGCAATGCGCGCGCTTTCCACACGGAATGACGAGCCTGAGCGCGCGAGCCGGCCTTTTGACGCGCAGCGCGACGGATTCGTCGTCGGCGAAGGCGCGGGCATTTTGATTCTGGAATCGCTGGAGTTCGCACAGCGCCGCGGCGCCAACATCATTGCTGAGATTGTCGGCTACGGAATGTCCGGCGACGCGTATCACATCACGCAGCCCGCCGAGGGCGGCGATGGCGGCTATCGAGTGACGCTCGCTGCTATCCAAGACGCGAAAATCACGCCTGATGATGTGAGTTACGTGAACGCTCATGGCACGTCGACGCCGATGGGAGACGCCATCGAAACCACCGCGCTAAAGCGCGCTTTCGGCGACCGCGCTAAGAAAGTTCCGATCAGCTCCACGAAGTCCATGACCGGGCATTTGCTCGGTGGCGCGGGCGGACTCGAAGCGGGAATCAGCATTCTCGCGCTGAGGGATCAGATCATTCCGCCGACGATCAATTACGAGAACCCTGATCCCGCTTGCGATCTCGATTACGTGCCGAATAAAGCTCGCAAAGCGGAATTGACCTACGCGCTGTCGAATTCCTTTGGTTTCGGCGGCACGAACGCGTCACTGATCTTCAAGCGCTGGGAAGGCCGCTAGCGTGAAGATCGGCGTTTGCGTCAAGCAGGTTCCCGCCAAAGACGCCCCGCTCACTATCGCAGAAAATGGCGCATGGATTCGCGAATCCGATATCGGTTTTGAGACGAATGAGCCCGATGGATTCGCCCTTGAAGAGGCGCTTCGCCTGAAAGAAAAGCATGGCGGCGAGGTTGTAGCCATCTCGATGGGGCCCGAGCGCGCCAAGCAAACCATCAAGGAAGCGCTCGCGAAGGGCGCCGATCGCGGTATTCATATATCTGACCCGGAATTCTACAAGCTTGATCCGCTCAGTTCTGCTCGATCTCTGGCCGCTGCCATACAAAAAGAAAATTTCGATCTGATTCTGACCGGTTTGCAGAGCGACGATCAGGGCTTTGGTCAAACCGGCGTGTTGCTGGCGGAATTGCTTGGCCGCCCCCACGCGACGATCATCATGGCCATCGAAGTGAACGGCGATCGCATGAAATTGAAGAGGGAACTGGAAGCGGGATGGTTTCAGTGGGTCGAAATCCCGCTACCGGCCGTCATCACGATCCAGTCGGGCATCAATAAGCCGCGCTATGCGACGCTGAAAGGCATCATGGCGGCGAAGAAGAAAGAAATCGCTACAGTCGAACGCCGTTCGCTCGGCGTCGCCGATTCTCAGACGCAGCGCGTAGAGAAAATCTACGTGCCGCAGAAAACGAAGAAGACGGAGTTCATCACCGGTTCGGCGAAAGAGTCCGCGGCCAAGCTGATCGAGAAACTGCGCCACGAAGCGCGGGTGATTTAGCCGCGCTTGCCCGGAGAAGATGCGGTGCCAGATATTGAAAGCTTTTTTCCAGAGGACCTCAAGAAGCGAGCGGGCCACGTCGGTAGTGAACTGTTACTTTCATACGAGGATGCGCTGGCCGCGATCGCGCTCGCCACGGACCATGAGATAGCGGTTTTGGGTTTTGATAGCGGCAAAATGTCAGGCGATGGATTTGAGACCCTGTATTATTCGGGTTACGACCGCGAGATAGCATTGACCGGAACGTGGAAGGAATTCGTCAACGTGATCAATGGACCGGCCGAGAACTGGATCAGAACGCATCCCCTTAGCGAAGCCAATTGCGGTTACATCTTGACCTCGACGTCGGAGCGTGAGTTCGCGGAGCTTGATCTCCGGAAAACACAATGAGAATTCTTCTCATTACCGAGCAGCGCGACGCCAAATGGAACAAAGTCAGTTTTGAGACTTTGGCCGCCGCTCAACAAATCGCTGAAAAGGAACAAGGCACAGTTTCCGCAGTTGTAATCGGCAAAGGTGTCGCCGCGCTGGCCGACGACCTTGCCTTCTATCAGCTCCAGGAAGTTCTGCTTGTCGAACACGATCTGTTAACGCAATACACGCCCGATGGATTCTCGATCGGCCTCAAGCAGGTAATCGAGGCCGCAAAGCCCGACTTCGTCCTTTTGCCCCATACCTATCAGGTGCGCGATTATGCTCCGAAGCTCGCGGCGTCGCTCGGCAAGGGCATGATTGGCGACTGCACCGGCTATCGCCACGAAGACGGAAAACACATTTTCGTCCGGCAGATGTTTCAAGGCCGCACCGCAGCCGACGTGGTTTTCACGGGTGACGCACCGTGGATTGCATCCTTTCAGGCCGGCGCTTTTCGCGCGGACCTCGCTGCGAAGAATTCGGGCAGAAAAGCGCCTGTGAAGCCGATCGCGGTCGATTTGAAAGCCGAACAGATTCGAACCAAGCCCCTCGAACTCTTCCGCGAAGCGAAGCAAGCCGTCGATTTGACGCAGGCGCCCGTCCTGGTATCTGTCGGTCGCGGGATTAAAGCGCCGGAAAACATTCCCATGGCGGAAAGACTGGCGAAGCTCTTAGGCGGCGAAATTTCCGCGTCGCGCCCCATCTGTGATGAGGGCTGGCTCCCCATGGACCGGCAAATTGGCAGTTCGGGGCAGACCGTGATGCCCAAACTTTATCTCGCGCTTGGCATCAGCGGAGCGATTCAGCACGTGGTCGGCATGAAAGGCGCGCGCACGATTGCAGCGATCAATAAAGATCAGAACGCGCCGATTTTCGAAGTGGCAGACTACGGAATCGTTGGGGATCTCTTCGAGATTGTTCCAGCGATGATCGAAGAACTGGAAAAAAGTTCTGCAGGGTAAAAGTTCCGCGCGGTTATTCCTTGGGCTTGAGCTTCAGCCTGCTTTTGTTCTCTTCCAGGAAGCTGCGCAGATCCTCAGCTCGGTCGAGCAAGCGGATCCATTGCTCGTAGTATAAAGTCACAGGGAACCGGCCGAGGCCGTAGACGCTGACTCCGCCTTTTTCGCCGACTCGAAACTCGAGCGATCCCTTGGCTCTCGTGCCGCCTTGTTTTTCAAGCTCCGCGATTCGCGCGAGCAATTCTTCTCTGGTAGGTTCTGCCATGCGATGCTCCTTCAGCGTGGGCAGAAAAATAATACCAGTTCGGGGCGAAAGACGCGATTACGCGAAACTCAGCAGATGCTTGACGTCCTCAGTCGTGCCGACCGAGAGCACTAATCTCGGTAGACGAATTCGAGTTCGATACCGGCAACTTCGATCACATCGCCAGACGACAGCTTCGTGGGCTGCATGATCGCAGTTCCGTTCACGCTGGGGATCTTGTCGCCCGCGCCAATGTAATAGGACTGATCGTCGCGCCGGTTGATTTGTGCCGCCGCTTTCGGTGCAAACCAGCCCCTGAGTTTCACCGTCGCCATCGCTGATTTGCCGATCACCGTGAGCTTGTCATTTAACGTGTATTCGCGCTGATCCGTTTTGCCTCGGCGGACGACGAGGGTTGGCACCTTCAATCGCGCCGGCGCGACCTGGGCACTCTCACCAACCGCAGCGACCTTCTGCAAAAACTCGCGCCGTTCCTTCGTATCGAGCATTACCGTTTCATTAATTTTCGGCGCTGCCGGTTTTGACGTCCCTCCGTTTACGGGAGCAAAGCCACTGATATCGCGACCTTCGGCGATCACAATCGTGTGTTTGCCGATAGCGACCAGATCGCCCGGCTTCAGACTGACCATTTTCACGCGCTGGCCATTGACGAAGGTACCGTTCATGCTGCCGAAGTCCTCGAGCATCAAGCGGCCTTCTTCATTGAAAACACGCGCGTGATAGTGCGAAACGGCCGGATTGTCGATCACCAGCCCGTTTTCCGGCGAACGGCCGATGCTGACTTCCCTCGCGCCCACAGGCACTTCCGTCAAAATGGAATTTTCGAATTTCAATACCAGCTTTGGCATGTTCATCCTCCCAACTGTCGTCACTCTGTATGCCTAAACCATTTACCCAGTCGCTCCAGCGTGTTCCCACGTTTGCGGCCGGCACGCAGCACGATCACCGTAATGTTGTCAGCGCCCCCGGCTTGCTTTGCGAGATCCACTAGGATTTCCGCAGCGCGCTCCGCGTTTTTCGTGTCGCTTAGCACATTGGCGATCTGCGCGTCGGAAAGCTCGCGTGTCAGGCCATCGGAACAGAGCAGAATCGTGTCGTCTTCCGCGATCGCATGTTCGGAAACATCCACCTGGACCGTTGGATCGATTCCAAGGGCCCGAACCAACACGTTTTGCAAGTTACTGGCATTCGCTTGTTCGGCGGTCATGTGCCCCGTGCGAATTTGTTCGGCGACGAACGAATGATCCTCCGTCAGCTGTTCAAGCGATTGATTGCGGAGGCGGTATACACGGCTGTCTCCTACGTGCGCCACGCTTATCAGGCCTTCGCTTACTTGCACAGTCACAATTGTGGCGCCCATTGGCGCGGGATTTTCGGCACGGAGTGCCGCTGCGTGCACCGCGCGGTTCGCATATCGGATAGCACTTGCCAGCCGATTCGACGTTTGGGAGACGCCTGCGATTCGCGCCCCAATCAGAGGCAACGCCGGATTCTTCTCGGCCTCGCGCACATGCTCTATGATCGCGTCCACGGCCAGCCTGCTGGCCACTTCGCCGGACTCCAGGCCTCCCATGCCGTCGGAGAGCAAAAATAAATTCAGTTCCGGCGCAACTCGATAGCTGTCTTCATTGTTTGCGCGAACACAGCCTGCGTCGGTTCGCGCGCCGGCTTGCATCGCGAGCGGGATCTTCGGTGGGCTCATTGGCTCGACTGCAATCATATCAACGGCTCTGATTCGGAATCGGTTTTGCGTTGCCGGGTATTTGCACTTTGCGGGCGCCAAGAAATCCCTCGCCCTTGAGCGACCGCACCAGTCCGGGAATAACCGACGCTGGATAGGGCCCGGCGAGCACCACAAAAAACGAACCGGTTGCACCTTGCCAGGTGATGATTCTTGGATTGAATCCGAAGCTCTTCACCCTGTCGGAGGCGTTTTGCGCACGCTCCTGCTTTTCGAACCTCGCGACCCAAATGTAGCTCTGCGGATCGTCCGGCGATCCCGAATCGCCTAGCGTGGGGTCAGCTCCACCAGTTGGGTGCGAATCGGCTGCCGCGGCAGATTTAGCCGCCGATGCATCTGAACGGCTATTCGGGCGGGCCGAGTCGATGATGGAATCGGTGTCGTCCGAGTCTTCGTCGTCCGCATCGGAAGCTGAGGCCCCGGCGGCGGGCACTTTTTTCACCGCAGGGGGTTTGGCATCGCCCGCCGACGTACCGCTTGGCTCACCGGAATCGCTCTGGCTCGCGTCCGGCCGCACAGGTGCGGCTGCTGGCTGTGCGGCGCTCGCGGCCTCCGGCGTCGCGTTCGAATCCGCAGTACTGGATGTCGTGAGCGCAAAGTCTGGCGGTGCGGGCGCGGGCAAGGGCGCAGGCGGTTGAAGATTTTCGGCAAATTTTTTCAGTTGCGCTTGATGCATCGCGCCAAAAGCTGCCGCGGTGAAAAGCAAAAGTACAAACAAAGTCCAGGCAACGCCGCTGAAACTGCTCTTTTTTGCGGGGGCATGCAGTGGCTGGCTTGTTGCCGGCGGCGGCGCCGTGCGATTAAAGGGAATGTCTGCGAGGCTCGCTGCAACTGTTGCTTGCGTCTTTGGACGCAGAGCGGTTTCGAACTCAGCGATAGACTGAAAGCGTTTCGCGGGTTCTTTCTCGAGCGCTTTCAGGATTAAACGCTCGATCGCGACAGGCACATTTGGGTCGATTTCGTGCGGAGCCGTCGGTGATTCGCGCATCTGCTTCAACGCAACCGCAACCGCGTTTTCAGCATGGAACGCAGGCGTGCCCGTAAAGATCTCGTAAGCGATCAGGCCCAGCGAATAGATGTCCGTGCGATAGTCGACCGATTTGCCGGCCACCTGTTCTGGAGCCATGTACGCCGGCGTTCCCACCATTGAACCTGTGAGTCGCGTGCCCGCCTCCATGGAGCGGGCGATGCCAAAATCCATGATTTTGACGTTCCCAAGCGCATCGATCATCACGTTTTCAGGCTTCAGATCGCGGTGCACGATTCCTTGCGCATGCGCCTCCTTCAGCCCCGAGCAAATTTGCAGGATCAGATCGGTCGCTTTTCGAATCGGCAGACCGCCGAATCGGCTCAACACGGCGCGTAAGCTGTCACCCTCGACGAACTCCATCGACGTATAGGCGATTCCGTTGACGCGGTTGAATTCGTAGACCCGGCAGACGTTCTTGTGCGTAATTTTGCGGGCGAAGAGCAGCTCGTTCTTAAAGCGCTCCATCATCGCCTGGTCAGAGGCGATTTCGGGTTTCAGCAATTTCAATGCGACGATTTCACCAGTTTCGCGGTCCCGCGCTTTGTACACGTCCCCCATGCTGCCGTGGCCGGCTGCAGCCAGAATTTCGTAGCGCTGCGACAGGGCGGCGGCTGCTCGGGGCGAAAGGATGCTGTGCCCTGCCGGTGCAGGATTTACGGGTTCTTGTGTCGCCGGTGGCGCTGGAGGGGGTTGGTTCTGCTCAGACGGCAAATCCGTCAGCAGGACAGTGTCCTGATGTTCGGACAGACGACGCCGGGCGTCGTCTGCGGGCGACGCGGGCACAGAACCAAACTTGGGAGGGTCGTCCATGGTTATAGTACTACCTCGTTAGAATAGGCCAAAAGCAGTTCACTGCTGCTGGAAGGTCTGCCTTATGTGAGGAAAGAGTATATCGGCTCGGCAGCCTTCGCCCACGGGGGCACTGGATTATGAGAAAAACAAGTCCGTCGTATTTTTCGTCGTGGGATCGACCGTGTCACCCTAGAATATCGTGTGGAGAAATAAGGCGCTTTTACCCAAGAGGAGATCGTTTTGAAGATTTCGGTGATTGGCACGGGATACGTAGGGCTCGTGACGGGCGCATGCTTGGCGGAGATCGGTCACGAAGTCGTCTGCACGGATAACGACGCGGAAAAAATTCGAATTTTAGAGTCGGGCGGAATCCCGATTTACGAGCCGGGCCTCGAAAAAGTGATCCCGAAGGCCCGCAAGGAAGGGCGCCTCAGCTTTCGAGCGAAACCCGCGGACTCCGTGGGCGCGGGCGACGCGATTTTCATCTGCGTGGGTACGCCTCCTTTGCCTGATGGAGGCGCGGATCTGAGCGCGATTGACCATGTGGCGCGGATGATCGCCACCGAGGCGAAATCGCCCAAGCTGGTCGTTGAAAAAAGCACCGTACCGGCGCGAACTGGCGAGGAATTAAAGCGCGCGCTTACGGTTTATGGCCGGAATTCGCAAGTCAAGTTCCGGGTCGCTTCGAATCCCGAGTTTCTGCGCGAAGGCACAGCGGTTGGCGATTTTCTGCATCCGGATCGGATCGTCGTCGGCGTCGAAGACGAGATAGCCGAGCGCCAGATGGAAGAAATCTACCGACCCGTCATTGAGAAGAAATTCGATTGTCCCGTGCATGACTCGAAGTGTCCGAACGGCCCCTCGCCGACTTGGCTCGTGACAACCATCAACAGCGCCGAGTTGATCAAGCACGCGTCGAACTCGTTCCTGGCACTGAAGATTTCCTACGCGAACATGGTGGCGGATCTCGCCGAGAAACTTGGCGCCGATATCGGAGAAGTGGTACGCGCGATGGGTTTGGATCCCAGGATCGGATCGAGCTTCCTTTCCGCCGGCCTCGGTTTCGGGGGATTCTGCCTGCCCAAGGACCTCCAGGCCTTCGTGCATCTGGCGGAGCGATCGGGCGTGGATTTTTCGATGCTGAAGGAGGCCGAGAAGATCAACAAGAAGCGGATCGATCACTTTGTCGAAAAGCTGAAGTCAATGATCTGGGTTGTACGCGGAAAACGATTGGGCGTTTTGGGGCTCGCCTTCAAACCCAATACGGACGACATTCGCTTTGCGCCGGCGATCGATCTCGTCCACCGGCTGATCTCCGAAGGAGCGAGCATACGCGCGTTCGATCCCGAAGCGATGGAGAAAACCAAGACGATCCTGCCTCAAGTGGAATTCGCAAAAAACGCCTACGAGACGGCAAAAGACGCGGAGGCTCTGCTCATCGCGACCGAATGGCCGGAATTCCGCAAGCTCGACTGGGAAAAAATTCGCGACAGCATGGCGCGGCCGCTCATTATAGATGGACGCAATTTGCTTTCGCCTGCAGAGATGAAGAATTTAGGCTTCGAGTATCGCTCGTTTGGGCGTCCCGATTGACCTAACTCAACTGTGCTTTGGATGCGAGCTGCTGCTTGAAAAATTCGTAGGTTCGGTCGAGCCCCTCGGCAAGTTGGACTTTAGGTTCCCAGTGCAAAATGCGCCGGGCTTTGGTTATGTCGGGGCACCGCTGCTTAGGATCATCCTGCGGCAAAGGCTCGAAGACGATCGGCGCGCTTGTTTTCACCAGCGCGCGCACGCGTTCCGCAAACTCGAGAATCGTGATTTCCATCGGATTGCCGATGTTCGTCGGTCCGTGCTCATTTGACTCGAACAGCCGGTAAATTCCCTCGATCAGGTCAGAAACGTAGCAAAAGCTGCGCGTCTGTTTGCCATCGCCATAAACCGTGATGGGCTCGCCTACGAGCGCCTGATAAAGAAAATTCGGAAGGGCCCTACCATCTTTCAATCGCATACGCGGCCCGTAAGTATTGAAAATCCGCACGATCCGCGTATCGAGGCCGTGATAGCGGTGATACGCCATCGTGATAGCTTCCGCGAACCGCTTCGCCTCATCGTAAACGCCACGCGGGCCGATCGGATTCACATGACCCCAATAGCTTTCTGGTTGCGGACTCACATCGGGGTCGCCGTAGCACTCCGAAGTCGAAGCCAGCAGAAACTTGGCCTTCTTCGCCATCGCCAAACCGAGTGCGTTGTGAGTGCCCAGCGAGCCAACCTTCAAGGTTTGGATGGGGAACTTCAGGTAGTCCGGCGGACTCGCCGGCGACGCGAAATGCAGAACTGCTTCTACTGAGCCCGGAACTTCGATATGCCGCGAGACATCGTGCCGAACGAATGCGAATTTCGGACTCCCGGCCAGGTGAGCGAAATTCGCTTCACTGCCGGTCACCAGGTTATCAAGGCAAAGAACGTCCCAGCCCTTTGCGATGAAGTAATCGCAAAGGTGTGAGCCTAAAAAACCCGCCCCGCCTGTTATAACGGCGCGCAAAGCTGCCTCTCTCTGTGGATCTTTAGCCTGGAATCGAGCGCCATATTATCTCCCGAAAACCGTATCGCGCAGAATGTTTCGCCTGTTCCGAACTAGCGGTTGCCTGATACGCCAATACGCCCGGTCATTTCGACCTCGGTCCGCCCGATTTCGTGGTCTAAATAAAGTGATGGTCCGCAGCAGCGTCGAGCAGTTGCCTGAGGGAGATTTATGGTGAACCGCACCCGGCTTTTGTTTGTCTTCCTGACCTTTATGTCCCTGGTTATCATCGGTTGCTCGGGCACGCCGTCGGATTTCAACAAAGTCGTGCTCACCCCAAGCGCGCGGAAGGTCGGTCCCACCGGAGAAGTCACCATCACCGCAGTGGTGCCAAAAGACACCACAAATGCGGGCGTAACTTGGACATTCACACCAGGAGCCGGGGCGCCAGGTGATCCGGGTACTTTCGTCGTGGTCAGCACATCGGAAGCGCAATATACGGCGCCTACGAACGTCGCTACGCAGTTCACTGTCTCGATTCAGGGCACTTCAATCGCGATACCCAGCGAATCAAACTCTATAACGATCACGGTTCAAACGGCGCAACCGCTCGCCATCACCACAACCACTTTGCCCTCTGTCCCGGTGAATACTGCTTACCCGAATACCCAATTGCAGGCCAGTGGCGGAGTTGCTCCTTACACTTGGACGCTTACTTCTGCCGCGAACACATTTCCGCCTGGTCTGACCTTGGCCACAAACGGCACCATCAGCGGCACGCCAACGACTGTGGGCGTTTACGACTTCACTGTGCAGGTGGCCGATAGCGAAACCCCGGCGATGACCCAGTCGGGGAATCTCAGCATCACCGTCGCCAATTTGTTGGATGGACAGTATTCATTCGAATTCAGCGGGTTTAATTCGCAGGGCGCTGTTGTGGCCGCCGGCACTTTTACCGCGGACGGCGCGGGGAATATTACGAACGGCGTGGAAGATCTCAACACGATGACAGGTCCACCCGTGAATCAAACCTTCACGGGGACTTACACGATCGGGAGTGATAATCGGGGCACGCTTACGTTCACAAGCTTGGCGGGACCTCCGACTTACGCCTTTGCGCTTGATTCAACGGGCGCGCATGCTCGCATGATCGAACTTGATTCCAGCGGGACTCGCGGCTCTGGACAAATCGAACAGACCACCGTCAGCGGTTGCGCCTTTAACACGATCAACGGGAATTACGCGTTCGGCCTCACGGGTCAGGAAGCGGCATTCGGCGGCAATCAGGCGGGTCCTACGGTGATTGTCGGCGGTTTTCTCGCAACGGCTCCGGCCAACGCCGGCAGCCAGGGGACAATTGGCCCCGGAGAGGCCGATTCAAATACACCAGGAGTCGTGACGCAAGGTGACGGGTCGCTCTCCGGGATTTATCAAACCACTTCGGAAAGCACGCGCTGCCAATTCGGCTTTTCCAACGTGAATTCGAATATCGGAACAATGAACTTCAGTGCTTATCCGGTATCGAGCACTGAAATATTCCTGGTCGAAACAGACGCCGTGAATACGACTACATCGCCGTACTTGACCGTCGGAAAAATGCTGATGCAATCGAACCTGCCTTTTGGAGTTGCAGGCAGCACATTCACAGCCACGAGCGTCGGCGGACTCACCGGGCAGTTTTATAACGGCACAACCTACGTCCCCGATCTCGCACTTGTTTCGATTGTCGGAACCAGCTCGGCAAACTACACGATGAACATCACCGAAAATCAAGGCGGCACCACGGCCGTTTCCACGCCTGGCTCGCCAAATTTCCAGGATGCCGATGAGTACGGCCGAGTCGAGTCGGGAGTGACGTCGCCTGTCGCACCCGTTTTTTACATTATTCAGAACAATGAAGCGTTCGCGATTGGCGAAATTCTCGGCGATCCATTCTTCGGAATTCTCGAGCCGCAATCAGGTAGCCCGTTCAGCGCTTCGCAATTCAACTCGACATATGCTTTTGGCACGGCACCGCCCGCGACGGCTGCGGCACCCGACTATTCGGGCGAGGTCACATTGGGAAATACGTCCGCGACAGCCGGCACAATCGGGGGTACTGAGGACGTGAGCACATCAGGAGGCAACACGCCGGGTGCGACGGTCACGGGAACCTACTCGATACTCGATACGGCGCTGGGCAGTGGCACTGTCGCTTTGACCGCGCCAGCCACACTCTCCGGCCAATTCCTGGTCGTTTCGCCTGAAAAGTTTATCGTGATGACCACCACGAATGGCGACACCGCTCCGCAGATCATTTTCTTCGGAAATTGCCAGGATACCTGCGGCGAGAATTGATCCTGCGCGTTGGTTGCAACAATTCCAGTGGATCTAGTAGGCCCAGCGCATTAGCACCGCGCCGGCGGTGTATCCCGCGCCCACAGCAACCAACATCACAAGATCGCCCTTCCGCAGCCGCTTTTGCTCCACAGCTTCCATTAGGCCAAGCGGAATCGTCGCGGCCGTTGTGTTGCCGTAACGATCGATGTTCACCATAACTTTCGAGTCGTCGACTCCCAGCCGCTCTTGCATCGCCCGGATAATTCGCAGGTTCGCTTGGTGCGGCACCACCAGCGCCAGATCGCGGCTCGATAGTCCGTTGCGCTCCAGCATTTGGCAGGCCAGCTCTGCTTGACGCCGCACGGCATACTTGAAAACTTGCGCGCCTTCCTGATGGACGTAGTGCATCCGTTTCTCAACGGTTTCCACTGAAGCCGGGTGAAGCGACCCGCCTGCCGGCATATAAAGATTGCATCCGCCGGACCCATCAATGTCGTGCGAGAAATCAATGATTCCTTCGTTCGGCGATTCGGTAGGTTCGAGCAACACCGCGCCGGCGCCGTCTCCGAAGAGCACGCACGTCGCGCGGTCTTTGAAGTCCAAGATGGAAGTCATCACGTCGCTGCCGATTACCAGCACCTTTTTGTGCGCGCCGGAGCCGACAAACTGGGCTCCCACTGTCAGCGCATACGCAAATCCGGAACACGCCGCAGAGAGATCGAAGCCCCAGGCTCGGTTCGCGCCAATCTTGTCCTGAATTAAACAAGCCGTCGCGGGAAAGAGCATGTCGGGCGTAACAGTCGCGACGACGATCAAGTCGATTTCGTCAGGGGATATTCCTTTCGTCGCAAGCAGTTTTTTCGCCGCTTCCGTTCCCAAAAACGAGGACGTAACGCCCGGTTCGGCGTAGTGGCGCTCGTGGATGCCGGTGCGAGTGCGAATCCACTCGTCGCTCGTGTCTACGATCTTTTCGAGGTCGGCATTCGTGACCACTTTCGGCGGCACATAGCCCGCCACACCCGTAATTTTTGCGGCGATTCCCCTGCTCATGGCCTCTCCATTGTCGCAAGAAAGCGCCCGCGATTGTATTCAATCAAGCTGCGCAGTGACAAGCAAAAGCGCGCCTTTTTGCCGCGGTGTTGCTCGTGCGCAAATTTCCTCACGGAGCGTTTCTGTTGCATCATCAACGGATGACGTCGGCCGGGATGTCGCACTGGATCATGGAACGCGCGCGCGCCGCCGGATTCGATTTGTGCGGCATCGCTCCCGTCGATTTGTCCGCAGATGAAAGCTCGGCACCGACAGGCCGCCGCTTTGCGGAACTCGATCGATTACCCGAGTGGCTGGCCCGCGGCTACGCGGGCGAAATGAAATACCTCCACGATTCCCGTCGCGGCGAGCCGCGCTCGGTGCTGCGAAGCGCCCGGAGCTTGATCGTCGTCGCCATGAATTACAACTCAGCCCCGGATGCCAATGCCGGCAAGGAAACCGGCGGTCCACGCGGATGGATCTCAAAATATGCCTGGGGCGACGATTACCACGAATTGCTTCAGCAGAAATTGAGCGCACTCCTTGCCGAAATGCGCGTCCAGTTTCCGGCACCATTTGAAGCGCGAGCTTATGTCGACACAGGCCCCATCATCGAACGCGTCGCCGCAAAGTATGCCGGACTCGGCTGGCTCGCGAAAAATACGTTCCTGATCAATCAGCAGCTTGGTTCCTGGCTTTTTCTCGGCGTGATCGTCACTAGCCTTGCGCTGCAACCCACGCTCGCAGATGGCCAGGCGCCGCCTGCGGATCTTTGTGGCAGTTGCACGCGCTGCCTCGATGCGTGTCCTACGGATGCTTTTCCCGAACCCTATGTCCTCGATGCGCGCCGCTGCGTATCGTATCTGACGATTGAACTGCGTGGATCGATCCCGGAAGAACTTCGCCCGCTCATGGGCAATGCGCTGATCGGCTGCGATATTTGCCAGGACGTGTGCCCGTGGAATCGCAAAGCGCCCATTACGACGATGCGGGAGTTCCAGCCGCGAATTGCCGCCGACCCGCAGAAACGGCAATCAGTTAAATCTCCGGATTCAGCATCTGATAACGGTACTTCTCGGGTTTCACATTCGAACGTGATTTCACTTTACGAACCGGACCTTGAGCGGATCGCCTTGCTTTCGCAGGAAGAATTCAGCTCAATTTTCCGCAGAAGCGCCGTGAAGCGCGCGAAATGGCGCGGGCTGATTCGCAACGCTTGCGTTGCTCTCGGTAATTCGCAGCTCGATCGAGATCATGCGTCTTACTCGCGCGTGATCCGTTTGCTGGAGCGGCTGGCCGCCTCTGAGGATTCACTCATATCCGAGCATGCGCAATGGTCTCTCGGACGTCTGAAAGGCGCCGCGCGCGCGAATCAAATCCAAAAACACAATGGACAGTGAAACGCGGCATTTGCGATACTTTCTCGTTCGAGTGGTTGTCACGCTCGGCTGGTGATGGCCGCATCTTAATTAACTCCGGGACTAAAATTCGATGACTTCACTTTACCGATGGGTCTTGTGTGTGACGATTTTTCTCGCTGTAGGCTTGGGCGCATCACGCCTCTTGAGTCAAGGGGCCCCGAAGGCTCCTGAGCAAAGAAATCCCAACGAGGCGGCTCGCTCAAATCAGGCTGCGAACACAGCTCCCTCAGGAGCGGTGGACCGTGGGAAATATCTGGTTGAAAACGTTGCGATGTGCGAGGAGTGCCACACTCCGCGAGACAGTGGAGGGAATCTTGACGAGTCGCGTCGCCTTCAGGGTGCGCCGATCTGGATCACTCCGGTTCACCGCACTACGAATTGGTCCATGCGCGCCCCCGCTTTGGCCGGCTTCGGGGAATTCACCGAGCAGCAGGGCGAGGATATTCTTGAGCGCGGCGTCGGACCGAATGGTTTGCCCATCCAGCCGCCGATGCACATCTACCACATGAGTCATGCGGATGCGCAGGCCGTGATCGCATATCTACGCTCGTTGCCCGGGGCCTATCCGGTTCAGCAGTAGATTCGTTTCTGCGGCAGCACGGCGTTCGCTGGCTCTTTCGAGTCGCTATCCCAACTTTTCCTATTTTGTCTGAGCGAGCCCGATTACGGCACTTGTGTTTAGAGCGCGCTTACGTGGACCGGCCAGTAACACTGTATTAACAATTGCGCGATACCGTTTCTCCCCCGAAAACCCTCTATGCCAAGAAAAGCGCTCGACAGGCCCGATCTCTTCTTTAATCGGCATTTTTCGTGGATGCAATTCAATCGACGCGTTCTCGAGGAAGCGCGCGACCAGGATAATCCGCTGCTGGAGCGCGCGAAATTCCTGGCGATTACCGCCAGTAACCTGGACGAATTCGTCGAGGTCCGCGTGGCCGGTTTGATGCAGCAAGCCCAGCATCACCAGCAGGATCGCGGTCCGGACGGACGCACGCCGAAAGACGTGCTTGCCGAACTTACACAGCAGATCCATGCATTCGTTGGTCAGCAGTACCAATGCTGGCAAGAGGATTTGGTCCCCGCACTCGAAGATGAATCGATTCGAGTGCTTGGCCTGTCGGAGCTGAGTGCCGATGGCAGGGCGCACATCGAGAATTTTTACTCAAAGACGGTTGAGCCCCTTCTGACTCCCGTCACAGTCGATCCGGCTCATCCTTTTCCGCACGTTCTGAACAAAGCGTTGTGTCTGGCCTTCCTGATAAAACGCAAACGCCGCAACGCGCAAACCTACTTGGGTGTTGTAACGGTGCCTCGCGCTTTGCCGCGGCTGGTTCGGTTGCCGTCCGATCCCGAGAGCGTGGAATATATTTTTCTGCACGATGTGGTCCACGCATTCGCCCAAAGGCTCTATCACGGCTATGAGATCTCCTCGGGTGCTGCCTTTCGCGTAACCCGGAACAGCAATCTCTATCTCGAAGAAGAGGAATCGCGCAGCATCCTAGAAACTGTCGATAGCCAGCTTCATCGTCGCAGCAAGGGCTCGGCTGTACGCCTTGAAATCGAAGCGAGCGCGCAGCAGGAGATTGTTGAGCGCCTTCAGGCGAATTTTAGGCTGTCGGATAAGCAGATATTCCGCGTGAATGGTCCGATCAATCTCTCTCGCGTCTCACATCTGTATGACCAAACTCCGCGTCCGGATTTGAAGTACAGAGCCTTTGTCCCGCGCGAAATCGCCATGAAGCCGGGACCCGCCTCAATTTTCGAAATCGTTCGAAAGCAGAACCTGCTGCTCCATCACCCATACGATTCCTACGCAACGGTTGTCCGTTTCATCGAGAGCGCGGCGCAGGACCCTGACGTCCTCTCGATCAAGCAAACGCTGTACCGGACCAGCGAGAATTCGCCGATCGTTCGCGCTTTGATCGAAGCCGCTGCGAAAAAAGAAGTTGCCGTGGTCGTGGAACTCAAAGCCCGATTTGACGAAGCCTCGAATATTCGCTGGGCCCGAAATCTGCAGGAAGCGGGCGTTCAGGTCTTTCACGGGGTGGTAGGGCTAAAAACTCACTGCAAGCTCGCACTCGTCGTGCGTCGCGATCCCGACGGGCAAATCCGCCGCTATGCCCACCTCGGCACCGGAAACTACAATCCCGCCACGGCGCGGGTCTATACAGACCTCAGTCTGCTTACCAGCGATATCCATCTCACGTCTGCCGTTCACCATGTTTTTAATTACCTCACAGCATATTCCGAGCGCCAAAAGTACACTCCCTTATTCGTCGCGCCGCTGAATTTAGGAAAGAATTTTCTGAGCCTGATCAATCGCGAGACCGCGCACGCCAAGGCCGGACGACCGGCCGTCATTTTTGCCAAGTTCAACTCGCTCCTCGACGAAAAAATTATCGAAGCGCTTTACTGCGCTTCGCAGGCCGGAGTTCAAATCGAGTTGATCGTGCGCGGCGCGTGCGCGCTGCGGCCCGGTGTGCGGGCACTGAGCAGCAAAATCCGTGTTCGCAGCGTGGTCGGCAGGTTCTTGGAGCACAGCCGCGTTTTCATCTTTGCGAATGGCGGCAAAACGGACGTTTATCTAGGCAGCGCAGATTGGATGCAACGCAACATCTATGAGCGCGTCGAGGTGATATTTCAGGTGCGTGACAAAACCTTGCGCCACCAGATATTTACTCAGGTTGCCGCGCCTTATCTTGCCGACACGCTGAAGACGCGGATTCTTCTGCCTTCCGGCGAATATGCGCGCCTGCACAGTGCCCGGCAGTTAGCTCATCTTAGGAACGGCCATCATTTCAATGCGCAGGATTTCCTGGTGGACTTTGCTGAAGGTAAACAGAGCGCCGAATCGCTGCCAGCTCCGCCTTCCTTCCT
The DNA here is from genome assembly GCA_030037315.1 of Candidatus Acidiferrales bacterium. Lineage (GTDB taxonomy): Bacteria > Acidobacteriota > Terriglobia > Acidiferrales > UBA7541 > Palsa-295. Next base: position 33,039 of record JASHRM010000160.1, on the reverse strand, counting down.
CAAACGGGACGGCGCAACCCGGTCCGCCGGGACTTCGCAAGGCGAGGAAGCTTAGGGCAGCAATCCATATACGTCCAGTTCAGTTTGCGTTCCGATATAAACTTTGCCGTTGGCAATCGTCGGAACGCTGAACTTTACTGCGCTTCCCGCCTGATCTCCCGCCAGTGTTGCGGAGCTGTAGAGCTGCGTTGAGAGATTTGTCGCATCGTACGCGTGCAACACAGCAGGACCGGGCGAGGCTGACTTCGGTTCTCCGTAATTCGTGGCGTCGATCGCCCACAGAATTCCGTTGGTCGTTCCGTTCGCTGAAATCGATGGGTTTGCACCAGGAAAGCTCAGCGTAAGGTTGCCGGACATCAGCTGCGTCTGATTCAATTGGCCGTTATTTAATGGAAAACCGACGAGCGTATCGTTGGCGCCCCAAAAGTAGACAGTGTTGTTCCAATACGCCGGCCCGCTGAACAATCCCCCAATCTCAGACGGAAGCTCCTGCGCGATCTGCGAGTCGCTGTTGCAGGCGTTCGAACAGTAGTGCTCATTGTTCGCCGTCATCTGATCGCGGTTGACAGCATAGATTGTCCCTTCCTTGCCCACTTGTATGACTTCGTGTGGAAAGGGTCCAGTTTGATCCGGAAGCAGCAAGGCTCCGCCTGAACCCAAATCGCGATCGTTGGCGTTCAGCGAGCTTTGATCGTATGGAGTGAAATAATCCACTAAGGAGAATGACGAGCCGGTGAAGAAAAGCTTCATTAGCGTATCGCCGAGATCAGTCGGAGGGTTACCGCTCGTGGAAAAATCGCCGTTGCCTGAAGCGATGAAAATGTTGCCGCTCGAATCTGCTGAAATTCCGGTGCCGGCCATCCAAAAGCCACCCAGTCCGCCATTCGGCGACGAGTTGAAGATGCCCAACTGCGTCAGGGTTGCGGCGTCGTAGGCGAAAATCCAGCCATGATACGGGGTGTTATCGCAGTCCGATGCGTAGGCAATATAAATTACGCCGTTCAGCAGCAAAAGCCCGGGACGGTTCGTTTGCATGAGCGGATTGAATTGAGCTCCGGATACTGTTCCCGAGATAGCGGCGGGCCCGCCGAATTTTTCATTGCCTGTTGTGATGTCCAATGCGTGCAAGTTGTGGAAAAAGTTGCCGCTCTGAGTCGACTTCGACTCCACGTAGATCGTGCCAGTGCTCGGATCGATTACGGGAGTGCTGGTTACTCCGATCTGTGGAATCAAATTCGTACAGGGATTCTGTGTGGAGGTGTTTGTCGGTGAATCTCCGGTGCCCCCGCCATGCGCCGCATCGAGCAGATCTGCGTGCCACAAAGCGGCTTGGCTCGTATCGGCGTCGAACGCATATACGCTGGCGTTTTCGGTCGCGACGTAAACAACGTTATGCTTCGCGCCGCCAATGGTTACGTTCGGGACGTAGAGCGGCTGGGCATAAATAAACCCGTCCACCGGTTGCGAGAATTTCTTTCCGAAGCCGCCTGCCGCGGAAACGGCCGCGGTTGTCAGCGCCGTTTCATTCAAGTTTTGACCTGTGCGCGAGACATCGTTGTGCTGGGTGAACACTCCCGCGAAACCATTCCCCGTGTGGCTCGTGACGCTGAGGATGCTGGACCCCTTGATGCCGCTTGTCACCGCCTGAATCGCTGTAAAACCGGCGCTCACACCGCCGGCAAGCGCTTGGCTCGTGGCCAATCCCGAAGAATTTACCGTGGCAACTGCAGTATTCGACGAAGACCACGTCACGCTGGACGTAACATCGGAGGTCGATCCATCGCTATAATGCGCCGTCGCCGTGAACGCTTGTGTGGCGCCGCCGTCCGCAATTGCAGGATTTTGCGGACTGACCAAAACCGTCTGCAGCGTTGGGTTAGATGGCGGCGGCTCGGGAGTGCCGCTTGAGTTCGATCCACATGCCGCCATAAAGCTCGCGACAACGAAAATCAACACCCCGCTGCCGAATTTGATTATCTTTGTGGATGACGGAATCATGAATTGCCTCAAGTGATTGTCATGAGCGCTCTTCAAGCACCCGGCCAGCCACTCTCGAGCGGTCTACCGGTCTGCATGCCACAAACAGCGATGTATCTTAAATCGAGGAAGCGGACTCCCCTCGGAGCTCTCGCATCGGATGTTCCAATTTAGGCATGAGTTGGCTGAAACAGGATCACTATAGTCCGAGCGCATCGGAGCGGCTCGCGCACGCCATCAAATGGCTGCTCGGCCCCGAAACTTCCGATGCGACTCATCCGGGGCATCTCTGGCCGCGCTGGATTTTCCTTCGCGCGCTCGGATTCATTTATTTTTCTGCGTTCTATTCGCTGATTGTTCAGATTCGCGGCTTGCTGGGACCGGGCGGCATCCTTCCCGCTGGCGACTATCTCCAAGCCGTTTCCGCCGCAATTCACTCCCAGCGATTCTGGTACGCTCCCTCCCTCTTTTGGTTCGGATCTGGCGACCACGCTCTGATGGTGGTGTGCTGGATCGGGTTGACTGCTTCGGTCCTTATCTTCGTGAACGTCTGGCCACGCGCTTCGCTTTTCGTCTGTTTGCTTTGCTTTCTTTCTTTCGTGTCGACCGCGCGCGATTTTTCGGGATACCAATCCGATGGAATGCTGCTCGAAGCGGGCTTTATCGCTTTATTTTTTGCGCCGCCCGGATTTCTGCCCGGGCTTGGCCGCGCTCATCCTGCCTCGCGCGCCAGCCTCTATCTCCTGAGATGGGAATGGTTCCGTATCTACTTCGAATCGGGGCTGGCAAAAATGCTAAGCGGCGACTACTCCTGGCGCCATTTCACCGCGATGGACGACTATTACCAGAACGCTCCTTTGCCGACCTGGATCGGCTGGTACGTCGGCCATTTCCCGCACGGGTTCCACGCCTCGGCTGTTTTCTACACGCTCGCAGTCGAGCTTGTGCTTGTCTGGATGTTGTTCCTTCCGCGGAGATTCAAAATCGCGATTTTCTGGATTGTCGCACCTTTCGAAATCAGCATCATTCTGACGGGCAATTACGCCTTTCTGAATTACATTGTCTTTTTCTTGGGATTCTTGCTACTCGATGACCGCTTCGTGGAATGGGTCGTGCCGCAGCGAATCCGAAGCCTATTCGATCGCGAACGAACCGCGGTGGAGCCAGCTGACAAAGCGCTCGCAAAGGATTGGCGGGCCATCTGGCGCAAGCAACTCGCGCCGCTTCGCATGACGATTGCCGGAATCTGCCTCTTTCTTGTTTTTTACTCGGCCACGTCTCAGCTCGTGCTGATGCTTATTCCGGGCTTTCCTGTCTCGGAGTACCTGATCGACCGCCTCGAGCCATTCCGAATCGCGAATCGCTACGGCCTATTTGCCGTGATGACCCACGCACGCTATGAAGTCGAATTTCAGGGTTCGACGGATGGCACAACGTGGACACCCTATCCCTTTCGTTATAAGCCACAGGATCCAAGCAAGGCGCCCGGAATTTACGCGCCCTATCAGCCGCGCTTCGAATGGAATCTGTGGTTCGCGTCGCTCGGCCCGTGGCAGGATTACCGGTTCGTGATTTGGACCGAAGAACGTTTGCTGCAGAATTCTCCCGACGTACTGCGATTGTTCGCAAAAAATCCATTCCCTGGCGGTCCGCCGAAAATGGTGCGGTCCGTGATCTATCAGTATTGGTTTACGGACATGAAGACCAAGCGCGAAACCGGAATGTGGTGGCGCCGTACTCTGCTCGGCGATTACGCGCCGAGGCTCGAACGCGAGCCCGATGGCAAAATCGTGATGCTTGAGGCCCCCACGGTGCAAACGCCGACAGAGTAGCCGTCGGCTTGATTACTCTGGAGATTCCTCATCTCTCTTTTGCCGCCAACCGCAAATTCCGCTAGCCTGTTCCAGATGATCTACCCTTGTTCATGAGGCGCCAGCACACCATCGAAAAAAAACAGCCGCGCGCGCCGGAAGTCGAGTCCGGTAAAGTCCTCGCGTATCTCGCCGCGCAAGCACATCCCGCCAGCATTCGCCAAATTGCGCACGGGATGGACTTGAAACATCGTGGTCGCCGTTATCTGCCCCGCGTAATTCAGCAATTGAAACGCAAAGGCGAAATCGAAGAAATCCACGGCGGCAGATACAGACTGGCAGGGCGCAGGAACCCCCCGGCTGCCGCACCGCAATCCAAACCGGGTGCGTCCGAGAATTCCGCGCCGCTTCCGCACCAAAGCCAAAACTCGCAGCCCAAGCGCGCTCGCGATCCGAATCTAGTCTCGGGAAAAATCATCGCGCACCGCGATGGCTATGGCTTTCTTGTACCGGATGAACCGATGCCTCGCGTGGAGGGCGACCTTTTCATTGGCCGCGAAAATCTAGGCGACGCCATGAACGGTGACCGCGTGCTCGCTCGCATTGAGCGTCGCCGCCCTGACGGCCGTGCCGAAGGCCGCGTCGTTCAAATCATCCAACGCGAAAATCCCACGCTCGTCGGTCTTTTTCGTTACGGAACGCATGGCAACGTCGTCCTGCCGTACGACACGCGCATTACTCACGAAGTGCAGATTCCTCCCGGAGACGAATTAACGCCGGCAATTCGCGAAAAACTCGGAATTGTGCCGGGAAAAGAACCGCCCTCGATTCGCCGCATGCGCCTTGCCGACCTCGACGGCGCAGTTGTCAACGTCGAGATCACGCGCTTCCCGAAGAGCGGTCTCGCGCCGATTGGACGCGTCATCGAAATTCTCGGGCGCCCTGGCGAAATAGGCGTCGACGTCGAAATCATCATTCGCAAGCATCACTTGCCGCATGTTTTCCCGCCGGAAGTGCTGGCCGAGGCGCACGCCACGCCTCAACAGGTTACTCCAGCCGACCTTGCGGGTCGTCGCGACTTTCGCGATTTGCCGATCGTCACCATCGATGGCGAAACGGCCCGTGATTTCGACGACGCGGTTTACGTCCGCGTCCTCGCAAATGGGCATTACGAATTGCAAGTCCACATCGCCGACGTTGCGCACTACGTCCGCCGCGATTCACCGCTCGATCGCGAGGCGCGCCTGCGCGGCACTTCTGTCTATTTTCCCAACCGCGCCGTTCCGATGCTGCCGGAGGAGCTCTCCAACGGAATCTGCTCGCTCAATCCAAAAGTCGATCGGCTGGTGTTGAGCGCAATCATGGAAATGGACACGGACGGAAAAATGCTCGGCGCTGATTTCACGGCAGGCGTAATCCGCTCCACCGAGCGCATGACCTACACCAATGTGAATAAGGTTCTCGAAGGCGACTCCGAAATGACTTTGCGCTACTCCGCGCTGGTCGCGGAATTTCGACGAATGAAGGAATTGGCGCTCGCCCTCAACCGCAAGCGCCATGGCCGCGGCTCGATCGACTTCGACCTGCCCGAACCTGTCATCGAATTCGACGAATCGGGCCGCATGCAGAGCATCGTCCGCAGCGAGCGCAACATCGCTCACCGGATCATCGAGGAATTCATGCTTGCCGCGAACGAAGCCGTCGCGCAGTATCTCGAGCACCGCGGCATTGCCTCGCTTCATCGCGTTCACGAGAAGCCGGATCCGAAAAAGGTGCTCGAATTCGAGGAACTCGCGCAGGCGTTCGGCTATTCGCTCGGCGTTGACGATCTCACGGAACGCCGCATCGCAGTGCGGCATGGCCGCGTGCAGGCGCCCGTAAAGTCAACAGGCGGACGCGGCAGAATGCGCCCGATGAGCGTCACCATGCCCGCCGCCGAAGAAGTGAATATTCGTCCGCAACATTACCAGCGGCTCACCGAAAAAATCGCGGGCAAGCCCGAAGAGCGCATTCTTTCTTACTTGATGCTGCGATCGCTCAAGCAAGCGCGCTACTCCGCCGACTTGCTCGGCCACTTCGCGCTGGCCACGCAGGAGTACACGCATTTCACTTCGCCGATTCGCCGCTACCCTGATTTGATCGTCCATCGAGCGCTGAAATGGGCGCTCGAAAACCCATCGGTTGCTCCGGTTCGTGCGCCCGATCCCAATGCGAAGCCGGGTCGCAACACGACCGTGCCCATGCTCGGCCCGTACAAACGGAGCGAGCTCCAGGCGATCGCCGCGGAAAGCTCCGAAGCCGAGCGTCGCGCGGACGCCGCCGAACGGGAGCTGATGGATTGGAAGACTGCACAATTTATGGAAGGCCATCTGGGCGAAGAATACGATGCGCTGATTATTTCCGTTCAGAAATTCGGATTTTTCGTCGAGCTGACCGAAATTTTCGTGGAGGGCTTGGTCAGTATCGACCGGCTCGAAGAGGCTACCGGGCTGCGGTGCATCTTCCGCGAACGCGATCACACGATCTTGGCCGAACCCGCCCGCGGCGCCCGTGGCGGCGCCTCAACGAAGCGCATCTTCCGTCTTGGGGATATGGTCAAGGTTCGCGCCGAGCGCATCGATCCCATGCGCCACCGCGTCGAATTTTCGATCATTTAAAAAGGCCCCACTTTTTGGGAGGAATGCATGAAACCGGTGATTGGATTCATAGGGCTGGGCCTGATGGGCAAGCCCATGGCGCAAAATCTGCTTCGTGCTGGATTCCCGCTGGTCGTGTGGAACCGCACGAAAGCCAAGGCGGACGAACTCACGAAATCTGGTGCGAAACTCGCGTCCAGTCCCCGCGATGCCGCTTCTCGATGCGACGTGCTGATTACGATTGTCAGCGACCCGCCCGCGCTTGAAGAAGTTCTCTGGGGCTCGCAGGGCGCGCTCGACGCCTTGAAACGCGGTGCCACCTTGATCGATTCGAGCACTGTCTCTCCGGACCTTGCTCGTCGCGTGGCCGCAGAATGCGAGAAGCGAGGGATCGATTTCCTCGATGCGCCTGTAACGGGAGGCACATGGGGCGCCGAGAAGGGCGAACTCGTTTTCATGGTTGGTGGGAAAGCCGCCGTTCTCGAACGCATGACGTCCATCCTCAGCGCGATGGGCAAGAAGTTTCCACTGCTCGGGCCGAATGGCGCAGGCCAAACGGTAAAACTCGCCATGAATCTGCTGCTGGCAATTCAAGTGGATGGATTTGCTGAGGCGCTCGCGCTTGTAACTGCAGCCGGAGTCCCCGCCGACCGGCTGATGGAAATCTTCTTATCCAGTATGGGCCGCTCGGGCGTGCTTGAAGTGAAAGCCCCGATGATGGTGAAGGGCGAATTTCCGGCCAGCTTTCCTTTGCGGCTGATGCACAAGGACGTGCGCCTCGCTCTCGAACTGGCCCGCGAGAAAGGAATCATGCTTCCCGCCGGCGCCGCCGCTTACGCTACGTACAGCGCCGTCAAAGATGTCTCCAATGACGACCCCGATTTCTCCGCGATCAGCCGTTTTTGGAGGAAATGACGCCCGCAACTCGCCATTCTCTGCAACTTGCGACCGCTCTGATAGAATGCCGCCGTCCATAGCTTGCGATTGATCGGAGGTTCCATGTTCAGACGCGAGTTTCTCGCGATGCCCGTGATCGCCGGTGGCTACGCAGCTCTCGCCGCTGAAGCTGCCGGAAGCTTTCTGCCTCAAATATCGTCAGGAAGATTCATGGACGTGAAGGCGCTGGTTTTCGACACATTCGGAACGGTTGTTGACTGGCGCGGCTCGATCATTCGCGAGGGTGAAGAGTGGGGCAAAGAGAAAAATCTGCAAATCGACTGGGGCAAGTTTGCGGACCGCTGGCGAGCCGGTTATGGCCCGTCGATGAACAAAGTTCGTAAGGGCGAATTGCCTTGGATGAAGCTTGACGCTCTTCATCGCATGATCCTCGAAGACATTCTGAAGGAATTCAACATCACAGGCCTCACGGAAGCGGAAAAGGAACATTGGAATAACGTCTGGCATCGCCTGTATGGATGGCCGGATTCCGTCGAAGGGCTTACGCGCCTCAAGAAAAACTACATCATCGCTACGCTCTCAAATGGCAATGTCTCTTTGCTTGTGGAAATGGCGAAATTTGCGGGCCTTCCGTGGGACACCGTTTTTGGATCCGACCTGTTCCACCACTTCAAGCCGGATCGCGAAGTGTATCTCGGCGCCGTTGACCTGCTCAGTTGTCAGCCTGGCGAAGTCATGATGGTTGCCGCGCATCCCTTCGACCTGAATGCGGCCCGCGCGTGCGGCTTGAAAACAGGTCTCGTTCCGCGACCTTTGGAAATGGGCCCGAACTACCATCCGCCCGCGCCACCAGCCGGCGCCGCACCGAATCAGTCCGATTCATTTGACGTGGTTGCAAAAGACTTCATCGAGCTCGCTGCCAAGCTTAGCTGATAGAATATAAACGTCTCATATGCTGCTTTACGTGCTGGCGTTTGCGGGTGGAATCCTGACAATCGTCAGTCCGTGTATCCTGCCGGTTCTTCCCTTCGTCTTTTCGCGCGCGGACCAGCCTTTTCGCCGCAGCGGATTACCCCTTCTCGCGGGCATGGCGATTACTTTTTCTCTGGTGGCAGCAGTGGCTACGTTTGCGGGCGCGTGGATTGTTCGCGCCAATCAGATTGGCCGAATCGTAGCGATTGTGATTTTTGCGGTGCTTGGGTTGACCCTTCTGTTCCCGAGCCTCGCCGAATTTCTGTCGCGGCCGTTCGTACGATTGGGCGGACGCGTTCAGCAAGATGGCGCTGCGGCTCCGAGCATCGGCAAGTCCTTCGTGCTCGGTATTTCGACGGGACTTCTCTGGGCTCCGTGTGCCGGCCCGATTCTTGGCTTGATTCTTACCGGCGCCGCGATTCAGGGCCCCAGCGCGCGAACCGTTCTCTTACTCCTTGCGTTCGCAGCTGGCGCAGCTGTTTCGTTGGCTGCGGTGCTGCTGGCGGGGAACAAAGTGTTCGCCGCCATGAAACGCTCGCTCGCGGCCGAAGGATGGATTCGCCGCGGCTTGGGAGTAGCCGTTCTCGCGGGTGTCGTCGCCGTCGCTTCCGGCTGGGACACCGGGATTCTGCGAAGAATTTCGCTTTCTGGAGGGACCTCGGGATTCGAGCAGCACCTCGTCGACATCCTCCATCCTGTCGCGTATGCCCGCTCGAATCAGCCAGCCGCGGCAACCGAAGAAGCCCCACTCGATAATGAGGGGGCGTTTCCGAGCCTCAGTGGAGCAGTCGCATGGCTCAATTCTCCCCCGCTCACCGCGGAAGCACTCAAAGGCAAAGTCGTTGTCATCGATTTCTGGACCTATTCCTGCATCAACTGCCTGCGCTCGATTCCATACATCGAGGCTTGGGCGGAAAAATATAAGAACGATGGGTTGGTCGTGATCGGAGTGCACACACCGGAGTTCGCTTTTGAAAAAGACCAGGCGAACATCGAAAAAGCCGTGCGCGACTTGAAGATTACGTATCCGGTGGCGATCGACAGCAACTACGCCATTTGGAAAGCGTTCAACAACGAATATTGGCCTGCTCATTATTTCATCGACGCAACCGGGCAAATCCGCTACCACCATTTTGGAGAGGGCGAGTACGACAAATCCGAAAAGGTAATCCAGGAATTATTGAAGCTCAAGAATTCGAGTCTCAGTCTTACGGGCTTTGTGCAAGTTCATGGTTCGGGCGCCGAAGCTGCCGCGGATATGAGCGACGTGCAGTCGCCGGAAACCTACGTCGGTTATAACCGCCAGGAAAATTATGTGTCTCCCGAAAAAATCCGGAGAGATGCTCCAGCCGCCTACACGGCGCCGGGCCGGATGGACGTGAACGACTGGGGTCTGGCCGGCAGCTGGACGGTGGGCGGCGAACACGCTTTGCTTGACTCTGCAAACGGTAAGATCATCTTCCGTTTTCATGCGCGCGACCTGCATCTGGTGCTCGGCCCTGGGAAAGATGGCCAGCCGATACGCTTCAAGGTTCTGCTGGATGGTTCAGTTCCCGGCGACGACCACGGCGTTGACGTAAACGGCCAGGGCGAGGGCACTGTGAAGGACTATCGCCTCTATCAGTTGATCCGTCAAAAGGGTAAGGTTGAGGACCGCACATTTGAAATTCAATTTCTCGATCCCGGCGTGCAGGTATACGCCTTCACTTTTGGATAAATTCGTAATAAGGAGGTGCCGCAAATGTTTGAATCAGGAACGGAAATTGAGAGCTCCAGAAAAATCATAAGCCGAAGGTTGTTTTTCATGGCGTCAGGCGCGGCGCTGGCTGGATTCGCCTTGTGGCGCTACAAGGCGCCCGCACTTGCCAAGGCGGAGCCGATGCCTGGGTCCGCACCCAAGCAAGTCACAATTGTCGAATTCTCAGATTCGGGCGAGCGCCGTGACGTTGTGACCATGCCCGTCATCCGAAAGACGGACGCGGAGTGGAAGGCGCAACTGCCGCTCGGCTCCTATGAGGTTACGCGTCACGCAGCCACAGAAAGCCCCTTTAGCGGCGCGCTTCTGAACGTCCACGATAAGGGTGTCTTCCGTTGCATCTGTTGCGACACGGCTCTTTTCAGCTCGGCCACCAAATTCGAGTCAGGCACAGGTTGGCCGAGTTTCTGGGCGCCTATCGCCAAGGAAAACATTGTGGAATCCCTCGATCTGAGTCTTGATATGCAAAGAACCGCCGTTTCCTGCCGGAGATGCGATGCGCATTTGGGCCACGTATTCGACGATGGCCCGCGTCCAACGGGACTGCGCTATTGCATGAACTCCGTGGCAATGCGCTTCGCAAAGGCCTAGCGCGCTGGAAGGAGATCTGAGATGAATCGAGCCTCCAAATACTCAATATTGGCAGTGTTAGCCGGCTGCGCCATCTTTTGCGCGATCGGCTGGCATCGAGCCAGTGCCGCGACCTCTCTCCCGGATCCGAAGGTCGACGAAACTCCCGCCGTGACGAAAGGCAAAGAGTCGGTCGTGCTTGCAGGCGGCTGCTTCTGGGGCATTCAGGCAGTTTTCGAGCATGTGAAGGGAGTCACTCGCGCGACTGCCGGCTATTCCGGCGGCACGCTCGCGGACCCCAGCTACGAGCAAGTGAGCAGCGGCACAACGGGCCACGCTGAGTCGGTCGAAATCGTTTACAATCCCGCAAAAATCACCTTCGGTCAGCTTCTGAAAATCTTTTTCTCCGTCGCCCATGACCCTACGGAACTGAATCGCCAGGGTCCGGACGAGGGCACTCAATATCGCTCGGCGATTTTCTTCAAGTCGCTCGACCAGCAGCGGATCGCGCAGGCTTACGTCGAGCAGCTAACGCAGGCTCATGTGTTTCCGCGCCCGATCGTGACCCAAATCGTGGCGTTCAAGGCGTTTTATCGCGCAGAGGATTATCACCAGGACTATGCAATGCGTAATCCGGATAATCCCTACATCTTCGTTAACGATCGGCCGAAGGTTATCAACCTAAAGAAGGATTTTCCGGAGCTTTACCAAAACTGACCAAAGACCGGAGAATTCTGGTAGCTTTCTCGCTCGTGTTGTTAGGGGGTCGGAGCTTTAACTCCGACATAGCAGGCAGCAACAAACTCGGGCTTTAGCCCCTGAAGCAACGTTTCCCTCGGCCAGTCGTGAAGGTGCCGGGAACGCCCAATTCTCAGCGATTGAAGAGCCCGATCAAAACGGCGCTCCCGAGCACGTGGCCCTTTGCTGCGTCTTGAATCTGCTCGCGCGTTGCGCCCTGCGACAGGTCGAGCTTCGTATCCAGCGCCAGAAGTTCAAACGTGTAGTGGTGCGGCGATCCGGGGCCAGCGCACGATCCTTGGAAGCCCACGGCCCCAGTGATATTCGTTCCTTGCAGCGCGCCGTTTGGAAGAGGCGCGTTCGGCGCCACGCCTTCCGGGAGCTCCGTAGCGTCCGCGGGAATATTGAAAACGAGCCAGTGCGTCACATCCGTGGGCGCTTTGGGCACATGCGCGTCGGGATCGTGCATGATCAGCGCGAGCGTCACCGTCCCTTTCGGCACATTTTTCCACTGCAACTCCGGCGAGATTCCGGTCGAGATGTGTCGCGGGCCGCCCGGCGGCGGTGTGGTGGCGCTGCACGTGTATTGCGTCGGTATCCTTGAAAGGTCTGCGAACGATGTGCTGGAGATCACCATTGATGGAGGAGGCGCAGGCGGCGGTGTCGCGGGAGCTGGCGCCTGTTGAGCCGTAACGATCAAGCTGATCGCCAGAATGAACGCTGTAGCCACAGCGATTCGAAGAATTGCTGACCGCATCGGTATTGCCTCCAGACTGCCTGAGATTCTTTCGTTACGTTGCAATCGATCGGCGCATTATTTTTCGTATGTGATTCGCCAAATGGAGTTCGTGCCGTCGTCCGTAACCATCAGCGAGCCATCCGTTGCCACCGCGACTCCCACAGGCCGGCCCCACACATCGCCTTTGTCTGTGACGAAACCCGTCAGAAAGTCCTTATATTCGCCTGTCGCGTGCTCGTTTTTTGTCGGCACCAAGACCACCTCATATCCTGTTCGCACCGACCGGTTCCACGAACCGTGCTCGGCCGCGAAAATCTGGTCGCGATATTCCTTGGGGAATTGCGCCGCCTCATAGAACGTTAATTGCAACGAAGCATCGTGCGGCTCCATCAGCACATCCGGAACGATGACCTTGTCTTTAAGTTCCGGATGTTTTCCTGGAAAGCGCGGGTCTTGATTGCCTCCCGTGTAATACCACGGCCAGCCGTAGAAGCCGCCTTCGCGGATGTGCGTGATGTAGTCAGGCGGCAAGTTATCCCCGAGCTCATCGCGTTCGTTCACCGAAACCCAAACCTCACCCGTATGCGGCGCAACGGTCAGGCCGACGGGATTCCGTATGCCGGAGGCGTAAACATGCAAATCCGAGCCATCCGGATTCGCGACCAATACATCCGCGCGATTGTGCTCGGTCTGATCCGTATCCACGTCGGCAACGTTCGTGCGCGAACCAACGGCGATGAAAAGTTTCTTGCCGTCCAGTGAAAACGCCACGTTGCGCGTAAAATGGCCGCCCGTGCCCGGCTTCGGCTTTTGGCCGAGTTGCGCACCAGCCGGAATGTTCGGGATGACAACTTCCGCCGGGCCCGCAGCCTTCATATCGCCGTTCTTATACGGAAAGCGCAAGATCGAATCTGTATCGCCGACGTAAAGGTATTGAGGATTCGGTCCCAACGGATAAAAAGCGATGCCAAACGGTAGAACGAGCCCGCTCGCGAATTCCTCGGTCTTTTCGAACTTGCCGTCTGCGGTCATTCCCCGGAAAACCAAAATCTTTCCCGGGTTGCATTCCGCTACGAACAAATCTCCGTTCGGCGCTCGCTGTATCAGCCGCGGACCGTCAAGCTCTTCGGCATAGCGCTCCACTTTGAATCCAGCCGGCGCTTGCGGCCACGCTCCCTCCGGTTGAGGGACTAGCCGCGGCGGATTAACGGCGGACTTTGTGCTATAGGGCGCCGGCAAATCGGCCGCCGTAATGTGGTGAACGTTACCCGGTGCTTCACCGTGAAAATCGGTGAACGGGCTTGTCGCATCCGCCCGTGAAGCGGCGCCATCAGCCACCGCTGGTCTCGTCTGCGTGACGAAAAGAGAGCCGGCTGCCATCAAGCAAACGATTGCTATGCCGTAGGTAAAGCGCTTCATGGATTCCCCCAAAGACGTGCTAAATCGAGCAAACGGTTTAATATGCCCCACGTCGTCGTGTCAAGGCGATTTACAACAGATTCACAAGCCGAAAGGAGAGTGAATCTGCTCGCCCTCTAATGCGCTTCCGTCCGCACTTTTCCCCGAAACATTCGATACATGAAAATGAAATAACCGAGAGCCAGGCACATCCCCGGTATCCACCAAATCAATCCCGCTCGCATCGCGTGCGCTCCTGCAGTGGCGTTGTAAATTGTGATGTCGTGCGAAGGATCGCTGCTCGAAGGTAACAGGCTCGGATAAATTGCCGCCGCCGCCCCCGCGAGCATCGACGCAATGTAGACGCAGGAACTCAAGAATGCGGCCCTTTCGTTCGCGCGCCGCCCGAAAACGACCATCCCTGCTAGGCCGGCGATCGCCGCAGCCGGGATCAGATACGCAATCGCATGATCGCTGAAATGGTGCAGCGTCCGCGGCCGCACCGCTGCGGTAATAGGCACGCCCAGCACGGTCAGGATCAGCAGCAACGGCGTCAGTTTCCGTGCGATCTTGCGAGCGCGTTCGTTCACCGCGCCGCTCGACTTCAGCGCGATGTAAAGAGCGCCATGAACCGCCAGAGCAACGACCGCAAGAACTCCCGCTCCGCACGTATACCAATCCAGAATGCCGGTTTCAGATCCCACGCGAAAGTTGGTCCACAGCGGTTCAAAGAAGAAATGATCCTCGCCCAAAGGAACGCCGCGTATCACGTTGCCGAGCGCCGCCCCGAAAAAAAGCGCCAAAAGACCGCTCGCGATTCCGAAAAATCCGTCAAAGAGCGAGCGCCACAAGGGATTACTCAGATGACTGCGGAATTCGATTCCTACGCCGCGAAGGATTAATAGCCACAGTACGATATTGAGCGGCAAATAAAAGCCGCTAAAGCTGGACGCATACAGCAGCGGAAACGCGAAAAAGAGCGTGCCCCCGGCCGCGATTAGCCACACTTCATTTCCGTCCCAAACGGGGCCGATGGTGTGAAGCACCGTTTGCCGCTCAGGTTCCGTTCGCGCGATCAGCAAATGCAGCATTCCGGCACCAAGATCGAAGCCATCGAACACCACATAGGCGGTGATCATAATCGCAGCCAACACGAACCATACCGTCGCCATCATTCCCCCGCCGCGTTCGAAATCGGTTGTCCTGCAATTATGTCGCCCGCGGCATGCACGGCGGGACCGCCGGCGACAATGTGTTGCACGAGGAAGAGAAACAGAATTCCCAGGACGAGGTACAGCCCCATATAGCCGAGCAGCGTGAACAAGCTGTTCCCCGGCAACACATTGGCCGAATATCCCTGATCGGTGCGAAGCAAGCCGTAAACAAGCCAGGGCTGCCGGCCGACTTCCGCCGTCATCCATCCCGCGGTATTCGCGATATAAGGAAATGGCACGCACAGCATCAGAATCCACAGCATCCAAGGACTTCTGTAGAGCTTTTTGCGCCACAGCAAAAACGCGGCAGCCGCCATCACCGCCACGAAAATTGTCCCCAGCCCAACCATGATGTGATAGCTGAAGTAGAGCAGCGGAATATTCGTCGGCCAATCGGTCTTTGGAAACGCGTCGAGCCCCTGCACTTCCGCCGTCGATGTTCCGTAGACAAGAAAACTCAGCACGCGATTCACAAGTATCGGATTATCGATCCGCTGGTTCTGCACGTCCGGCTGCCCGAGGATTACGATCGGCGCACCGGTTTGCGATTTGAAGAGTCCCTCCATCGCTGCCGTTGTCACCGGCTGCTTGCGCGCCATGTATTTGCCGTGCAGATCGCCGCTTGGAAACACTTGCCAGACGCACGCAAGAATCCCCGCGATGACGCCCACGCGCAGGAACATGCGCGCGTGCTCCGTGAATTTCTGTTGCAGCAGATAAAACGCGCCGACGCCGGCCATCACGAACGCGCCCGTGATCAGCGCGCCGCTCATGTTGTGCGCGTATTGAATCAGCGCCCACGGATTATTAAGCAGCGCGCGAAAGCTCGAAACGCTGAAACTTCCGTCCGGCAAGCGCGTGTATCCGACGGGATGCTGCATCCACGCGTCCGAGACGATGATGAAATATCCGGATATCCACGATCCCAGGAACACCAAAAACCCCGTCCACCAGTGTCCCCACTTTCCAAGTCGTTTTTCTCCGTACAAAAACATTCCAAGGAAGGCCGACTCCAGGAAAAATGAAAACGTTCCTTCCATTGCCAGCGGCTGGCCAATCACGCCGCCGGTAAGCCGCGAAAATTGCGCCCAGTTTGTTCCGAACTGGAATTCCATCGGAATTCCAGTAACCACGCCCATCACGAAATTGATCCCGAAAATTTTCATCCAGAATCGCGCCGATTCGTTGTAAGTCTCGTTCCCGGTGCGGATAGCCAGCGTCTTCAGCACAACAATCAGCGGCGCGAGCCCCATCGTGAGTTGTGGAAACAGGTAGTGAAATGTAATGGTGAACGCGAAGTGAAGCCGGTGCAGAAGGAGGACGTCGTTCATGGGCGATCCAAATGGACAGGAAGGCCGAAACTCAGCGCGTCGGCGCCGAGACATGAAACTGTCCCGGCGCTAACGCCAATTCTAGCGAAGTTTTGTCTTGAGGGTTTCGGTTTCGATCAGGCGCCGCCACTGTTGCCGTTAGCGGATTGATCGACGTCTTTCTCAGTTTGGTCCGCCTGCTGCTGCTGTTGATTTAGGTCGTTGCCGACACTTTGATCGGGCTGCGCCTGCCCATCCGGATTCGCCTGCGGATTTCCCGCCGGGCCGGACGGTAATCCATTTTTGCCCTGGTTCTTTGAAAGCGCCGCCAAGCCATCATCCACTTGTTCGCGCAAGTGATTGTGCATGTCCTGCAGATCGTCGACAGAAACAGAAACATCCGAGCCCACCGCACAATCCTCCTTCATGCTTGCCGCCACTCGAACGCTCACGTTTTTATCCGCGTCGGGAGTATCGCTCGTCCGAGTGATTACATCGCCAGGACTCAAGCTGCAGGTTGTCCCATCACTCGTCTGCTCGCTCAACGCCGTGCCAACGACAAATGTCTTGTGCGCTGGATCGAGCGCATCGGGCGCCGAATTATCTCCTGGACCAGCGGACTGATTTCCGGCGCTCGATTTTTCAGCCGCTATAATCGCTGCAACTTCGTCAGCGACGGCTTTCTTCACATCGGGCGTAAGCACTGGACCGTTTGATCCTGCCGGACCATCCGGATGGAAAGCGGCTGGTTCCGCGCTCGCCGCGCCTGCGTCATACGCAGCTTGCAGATTCTGAGCGACGATGTAGTCGGTCAGCCAGAAAGACGCCGAGGGATAAACCGGATACGGCGTGAAATAATATCCATAGTATCCGTACCACGGCGAGCCACCCCAGCCCCATCCATACGCGACAGGCCGTGCCCATGGGTTATAAGCCCAGCCGTAAAATCCTGGCGCGTAGTAGTAGGCTGGCGCGTAGCGATAATAACGATACCCGTGCCAGTAGTAGCCGCGATACGCGCGCGCGTAATATCTTCCGTGATTGTAATACGTGCGGTTCAGATACTCGTGCCCGCCACGCCTGAAAGGACGCTCGGAAAAACCTCGCCCGCGGCCCATACTAACCAGCCTCGAATGATCGGCGCGCTCGGTGATAACCGTGCGGCCCCGGCCGGCGCGGTTGATCGTCATGCCACCGGAGCGGATCGACGCCACGTGGCCGTGGGAGTCAAATCTCGCTGACGCACCGCCGCGAGTTGTCAGCGAAGTGGGCCGGCCGTTTCGGTTGTAATCTACGCGATCGCCGTTGGCACGAGTCACGCTGCGGCCGCCCGGAGGCGGCCCGCCATTGCGGCTCGAAAGCGCATTTCCCTTGCCAGCTACGTTGTTTCCGCCGCGCGCGCCAAGCGAATTGTTTCCTTTGGCTGCGAGCGCGTTGCTCCGCCCGCCCGCCGTGTTACCGCCGCGCCCGAATTCGTTGCCGTTCGCGCCGCGATTCGTGCCATTGTTGAACGAAGGATGCGCGCCGTTATTGGCGCCGCCGCGCGAGCTGCCGGCCATGCTGTTTGTTCCACCCCGATTTCCATAGGACCCGTACGGTCCGTTCGATTTATTCGCGCCAGCCGCGCCGCCGGCGGTGCTGGGCTGTCTGCTGCCGTAAGAGCCGTAAGGATTCGACCGCTCGTTTGATCCTGCACCGCCTGACGGAGATTTTCCGTATTCGCCGTATGGATTCGAGGATTTATTCCCTCCGGCTTCTCCTGTGTTGCCGCCGCGATTCGCGTTCGAGCCGTAGCTGTTCGACGAGCCGCGGCTTTCGTTGCTGCCGCCACCCGTGTTCACTCCGCCGCGGCTCCCGCCGTTATTGTTAGCTGGAGGTGCGGAGTGTTGCTGGGGTGCGCTGCCTCCTCCTCCGCTCTGATGTTTCTGCGCTCTCGCTGTGCTCGCCGCGAATAGAAACACGATCAAAACTGCCAGCCGTGTTACCAACTTTCTCAATGTGGCGGAATTCATCATTTGATCTCCATTTCGAGCCATTCCCGAGGTTGAGCCGTAGTTATGCCACGCGCGCCAATCGGCGCAGAAACACCTTATGAGGGCGCACAGCATAGTCCTCGCGCAAACTCATGTCAATTATCAGAACGGTTCGAGTCATGGGCAGGCTTACTAACATTTGTTAGCTCCTCCAAACGTGAAAAGGATTTCCACCCGCTCTATCAGTTTGGTTGACACGCCAGGGTGTGGAAAGTAAGATTCCCGCCTAGTTTTTGGCGGGAGTGTGTTGAAGTCTGCCGTTTTTTGGGGAGAGTCCGATGAAGAAGAGCCTTTTCGTCATTCTGGTGCTCGGCGCATTTCTGTCCGTATCCGTAACCGCTCAAGGACAACAACAGGCTGCCACGCCCGGCGCGCCTACCACGGCCACTGCGGCTCCAGGAGCGGCTCCTGCGCCGGGTGCCCCGCAAGGACGCAAAAAGCGAGTTGCCATCTTCGATTTTGATTTTTCCGCGATTCCGCCCGCCACCGTTGCTCAACTGGGTCAAAACATTGACATCGGCAAAGGCGTGAGCGATTTGCTTGTCAAATACCTCGTGCAGGACGGCACCTATTCGATCATCGAGCGGCAGCAACTGGACAAGATCATGTCGGAACAGAACTTCTCCAACAGTGATCGAGCGAATCCCAACTCTGCCGCGAAAATCGGGAAAATCCTTGGCGTGGATGCGATCATCGTCGGCAGCATCACGCAATTCGGGAATGAGACGAAGAATACGGGCGTGGGCGGCGGTGGTGGCGGCTTTGGCGGATTCGGCCTTGGCGGATTCAAGCACACCAATAGCAAGGCGATCGTCAACATCGACGCTCGGATCGTCGATATCGATACGGCCGAGATTCTGGGGGTCGCCGAGGGCCACGGCGAATCATCTCGCTCCAGCACTTCCTTGACCGGTGGCGGCAGCAACTGGCACGGATTCGGCGGCGGGAACGTCGATTTTGGCAGCAGCGATTTCCAGGAAACGATTCTTGGCGAAGCCGTGAAGGCTTCCGTTGAACAACTCAGCGCCGGATTAATCGCCGACAATACAAAAGTGAGTGCACGCACGATCATCGTATCCGGCCTCGTCGCGGCGGTTGATAGCGGGCAGATTGTGTTGAACGTCGGCGCGAAAGCCGGATTGAAAGTTGGCGATCAGCTGAACGTTGAGCGCGTGACCAAAGAGATCAAGGACCCATCGACCGGTCAGGTTATCCGTCGGTTAGCAACTCCAGTGGGCGTCGTGAAAGTCACCGACGTAGACGATCTCTCCGCCGTTTGCGTCGCCGTTTCGGGAACCGGATTCAAGACGGGTGACGCCGTAAAAACCGTCACTCAATAACCGGGCGGGCCACTGGCTCCCCCAATTACTCCATTTGCAAGCCGACGTAATTTTCCGCCAGCGTTTGCGCCGCTGCACGCGAACTCGTCACGTAATCGAGTTCCGCTAATTGACGGCGCTGGTCGAATGCATTGTCCGTATGAAATAAGTGCAACATCGAAGTCATCCACCACGAAAAGCGCTGTACTTTCCAGACTCGCCGCAGGCATTTCCTCGAGTAATTGTCGAGCGCTTCTTGGTTTCCCGATTTGTAAAACTGCGTAAACGCATCTGCCATCACGCGCACGTCCGCAACCGCCAGGTTCAGTCCCTTTGCTCCCGTCGGAGGAACGATGTGCGCCGCATCGCCCGCCAGGAACATGCGCCCGTACTGCATCGGCTCGATCACGAAGCTGCGCATGCCGGTTACGCCTTTTTGCAAAATCGGCCCTTCCGTCAGGTGCCAGCCATCCGTCGTCTCAAGCCGCGCGTGAAGTTCCCGCCAAATCCGCTCGTCCGGCCATTCCTCAATGTTTTCATCCGGCTCGCATTGGATATAGAGCCGGCTGATCGTCGGCGAGCGCATGCTAAGCAGAGAAAATCCGCGCTCGTGGTACGCGTATACCAATTCTTCGGCCGATGGCGGCGCCTCGGCAAGAATTCCCAGCCACCCAAAAGGATAAATGCGGTCGTAAACCGTCAGGGCGCCTTCCGGAATCGACGGCCTGCAAATTCCGTGAAACCCATCGCAACCCGCGATGTAATCGCAGGTCAGCTCGTGAGGCTCCCCACCGGCGACGAATCGAATTTTCGGTTTCGGGCCCCGGCTGCCCGCGTCGCCGAAGTCATGCACGCTCGCGTCGGCGGCTTCCAGGAAAATCCGGCCCTTCGCCGCGAAGCGAATATCGAAAAGGTCAGCGACCACCTTGTTCTGCGGATAAATCGTCACCGAACGGTTGGCGAGTTCCTTGAAATCGATCCGGTGCCCGCGCCCGCCAAATCTCAACTCGATGCCGTAATGGGTTAATCCTTCGCGTTCCAGCCGCGCGCCCGCGCCAGTCTCCTTCAGCAGTTCTACCGTGCCTTGCTCCAGCAGGCCCGCGCGCACACGCTCCTCCACATACTGACGGCTGCGCGATTCGATCACCACGGAGTCGATGCCTTCGAGATGCAGCAGATGAGAAAGGATTAAACCGGCGGGGCCTGCGCCGACGATGCCGACTTGTGTCTCCAATTTCAATGCTCGGACAGCCTCATTCTACATTCATCTTGCAATGCGGAGAGATCAAACTAGAATGCTGGCACCTTTGTACCTCAGGCCTGCCGTTTTGGGCGGCGGACCGCGAAGATTGGGAAGCACTTTGTCGGCATCGTAGCAGAGCCGCAAAGTGAGAGGTTTGGGGAATGCCCGAAAAACGCGGATTTTATGGCTGGAAGCTTGTCGGCGCGCTCGCCTCGATCGATTTTCTAAACCTCGGCTTTCCGTTTTACATCGGCGCGATCATCAATCCTTACATGCTCCAGCAAATAACGATGAGCCGCGGTACGTACGGATTCGGCTCCACGCTTGTGAACCTCTTCGTCGGCCTTCCCTCCACGCTTGTGGCGATGTCGATTGCCAAGCGCGGCATCCGCAGCACCTATCTCATCGGTTCGGCGCTGGTCTGCCTCGGCTCGCTCCTCCTTGCGTTCGCGACCACGAGGCCCTGGCACTTCCTCCTGGCTTACGGCGTGGTCGTTGGCTGCGGCATCTGTTTCGGCGACATTATTTGCGGCAGCACTGCGGCGGCTCGCTGGTTTGAACGTTACCGCGGCCGCGCCGTCGGCATGGTCCTCAGCGGTTCCGGCATTTGCGGATTGATGGCTCCGCTGATGGATCGCTTCCTGCGCGCGCACAACGGCAATTGGCGTCTCGGTTGGGAGATTGGCGCTGGCTGCGCCGTCCTTTCCGGCATCATCGCGCTGCTCTTCGTGAAGGAGCGTCCCGAAGATCTCGGCCAGCTACCCGACGGGGGCACGAAAGCGGTAATCGGCGCAACGGCTGCTCACGTGCCCAGCAAGCTGGTCACGTCATACGAATGGAGCGCTGGCGAAGCCTATCGTACCAGCAGCTATTGGCTCGTTGTGATCGCGGGCCTGGCCGCGCAATTTCCGTTCTTCCTTTTTGTCCCGCACTGGGTTCTTCATCTTCAGAGTACGGGAATACCTTCCGGTGAAGCGGCATTTTCCATGAGTCTCATGCCGGTTTCCTGCATTGTCGGTCGCTTGCTCGGCGGTTGGCTGATGGACACCATGAATGCGCGCGTCGCATTCCTCATCGGGCTGTGCTGCTATATTTTCGGCTCTCTGGCCGCGTTGCGCGCGGGACCGGGTGCGCTGCTGATCGCCGACTCTGCCGCCGTTCTGTACGGGTTGGCCATCGGCTGGACGTTCACCTGCATGACCACGTGTGTCGCGCACTATTTTGGTCCCGCGGCATTTCCGAAGCTCGCGGGAACGCTGCTGTTTTGGACTTCCGGTGGCGCCTCGCCTGCTGCCTGGGTCGGCGGAAAAATTTTCGATCATTACGGCAGCTACACACACGCCTGGCAACTCAACATCCTTATCACCGTGATCGGTATCGTCGCCATTCTGTTCGCCACGATGCCGCGTCACACAACCGAATCCACCGCAGTTGCCCAGGCCGCGTGAGCATGAGCCTAGCGATCAACGCAAATTCGGCAATCTCATAGGAGATCAAGTGCCTGAAAAACAAAATTTCTACGGCTGGAAGCTGGTTGCGGCGCTGTTTTGCCTCGACTTCATCAACATGGGCTTTCCCTATTATGGCGGCAGCGTGATCATCAACGATTTCATGACTCGCGACATCGTCATGAGCGGCACAACGCGCGGGTTCGGTTTTCAGCTGCTGAATATTTTCGTGGGCCTGGCTGCGGTGCTAGTGGCGATCTCAATCGTGAAGATCGGCCTGCGGGCCACGTTTGTATTGGGCTCGGCAATGATCCTCGCGGGAGCGCTGTACCTCGCTTTATTCGTGACGAAACCGTGGGAATATCTGGTCGCGTTCGGCGTGGTGATCGGAACCGGGATCAGCTTCGCGACCCTGGTGCCCGCCTTCACCGCCGTCGCCCGCTGGTTCCGGAAATATCGCGGTCGGGCGAACGGGATTGCAGTCTCGGCTTCGGGATTTGCCGGGCTGGCGGCGCCCTTGCTCGGGGAAGTAATCCGCGCGCACCGAAATAACTGGCGGATGGGATGGTTCATCGTTGCGGGTGCAGTAGTGGTGGCCGGGCTTCTGGCGCTCCTCTTCGTCAAGGAAAGCCCGGAGTCGATGGGACAAACGGTAGATGGAATTCCGCCGGAAGAGCAAAACCAGATCTCGCGTACCGATGCTCTGGCGACGAAATATCCGTGGACTTCTGGGCAGGCATACGGAACGGGTGCCTATTGGCTGATCGCCATCGCGGGAATCGTTTCCACATTTCCATTCTTTCTTTTCGTTGCGCATTGGACACGGCGTTTGATTGGGGTGGGATTCAACGCCTCCAACGCGGAATTGGCTCTGGGTTTTCTGACGATCGGAACGCTGGTGGGCCGGTGGCTGGGCGGCGTGCTGATGGATTACATGAACGCGCGCGTGGCATTTGTGCTCGGGCTCGCTGTGTACTTCATCGGCTCGTACCTCGCGATCGCAGCGATGCCGGGGGCGCTATGGATGGCCTACGTGGCGGCGCTGCTGAACGGCATGGCCTACGGCTGGGCATTTACATGCGTGGGAACGATGATCGCGCACTACTATGGGCCGGCAGCCTTTCCGAAACTCTACGGCACCATGACGCTGCTCATCTCAGTGATTGCTTCGCCGGCTGGGACAGTCGGAGGATGGGTTTTCGATCATTACAAAAGCTACACGCCGGCATTCGAGTTGAACGCGCTGCTGGCCGCGCTCGGCATAGTGGCCATCGCATTTGCCGCGATGCCCAAGACGCCCAGCTCGCGAGCTGTCACTCAACAGGAGTTGGCCTGATGCGTCACGACAAACGAATCGATCGCCGTGAACTGTTGAAGCTTTCACTGATAAGCGGCAGCGCAGCCATCGCTGGTAGCACTGTTCCGCAACTGGCTCGCGCCGTTTTTGCTGACGCGAATCCTGTCGTCGCCACAAAATATGGCAAGGTCCGCGGCACGTCCGCCGACGGCGTCTGCCTCTTCAAAGGTGTCCATTACGGCGCGGCTCCTGAAGGCGCCGGACGGTTTCTCGCAGCGCATCCGCCGCAGCCTTCGAAGGAAACACTCGACGCGTTCACTTACGGCGATATGGCCCCGCAAAATCTTTCGACCGCCACCGGTTCCGACATTCGCATCGCCATGGGCGATATTTTCGGCCCCGGCAAAGTCAGCGAAGATTGTCTCGTCCTCAACGTCTGGACGCCGAGCGTCGCTGGCGGCAAACGCCCTGTGATGGTCTGGCTCCATGGCGGAGGTTACACCGGCGGGTCAGACGGCTCGCCCACTTACGATGGCGTCAATCTCGCGCACAAGCAGGACGTGGTCGTCGTCGGCATCAACCATCGCCTGAACGTCTTCGGTTATCTCTACCTCGGCAAGATCAGCGAAAAATATGCCGACTCAGGCAATGTTGGCATGCTCGATTGCGTACTCGCGCTCGAATGGGTGCGCGACAACATCGCGCAGTTCGGCGGCGATCCAGAAAATGTCACCATCTTCGGCGAATCAGGCGGCGGAGGAAAAGTCAGCGTGTTAATGGCGATGCCGCCAGCGAAAGGCCTGTTCCATAAAGCCATCGTCGAAAGCGGATCGACTCTGCGGGTTAGCACCACCGATGAAGCCGACGCAGCCGCGCGAAAATTTCTCGCGCAGCTCAAAATCTCGCCCGACCACGTCGACGATCTGCAAAAAGTCCCGATGCAGGAAATGCTCGACGCCATGCGTGCGATGACCGGACCCAATTCCATCCGCCTCGGCCCAGTCGTGGACGGTCGCTCGCTTCCGCGCCAACCGTTCGATCCCGACGCACCCGCGCAAACGGCAAATGTACCGATGCTTATTGGCACCAACGGCACCGAATCGAGCGTGCTGCTCGGCATGGCCGACTCATCGCTTTTCAATCTCGACGAAGCCACGATGCGCTCCAAGCTGAAATCCTATTTGCATCTCGCGGACGACGCCCAGCTCGATTCGCTCATCGCCGTTTACAAGAAGGGTCTGCCGAATAGCTCGCCCAGCGACATTTATTTCGCCATCACCACCGATCGCATGATGCGCATGAACGCCATCACGCAAGCCGAACGCAAATCCGCGCAGCACGCAGCGCCCGCCTACATGTACATCTTCGCTTGGCGCAGCCCCGTGCTCGGCGGCAAGTTGCGCTCGCCTCACGGCATCGAGCTTTCTTTCGTTTTCGACAATACCGACAAAACGCCCGGCATGAACGGCACGGGCGCCGATCTTGGCCCGCTCGCGGCGAAAGTCAGCGGAGCTTGGGCCGCCTTTGCTCGCACCGGCAATCCGAGCACGTCTTCGCTGCCGCACTGGCCTGCTTACAGCAGCGAGACTCGCGCCACCATGATCTTCAACGACGAATGCTACTTGGTGAACGACCCCGGCAAGGACGAACGCCTCGCCGTCTCGGCACTGCCGAGGGCGTAGCGATTGACTCCCCCCCATTCGCTACTACCATTTTTTGGTTAGCGATGCATAATATGACCGACATGACAATCCAGCATAAACTCGGACTCTTCGCCGGAATCGTTTTGTCGTCCGGAGCGGTTTGCTGGCTCTTGTCTCTGCCTGAACGTCCTTCGGAAGTCCTTCCGCGTCTCGGATTTGTTTCGGCGCTTGCTTGCGCGACGGGCGTGCTCGTCTGCTGCTGGTCTGCTTGCGTCGCGTATATCTGCCGGAAGAGGAATTTGAAGCCGCGCGCGTGTTATCTGGCTGGAATTTCGATTCTCGCCGTTTTGACTCCCATCGGCTATTTCGCTGCGGCTGGACCAAACGGGCTTGTGATTTATTGGATGGGCCCGCTGGTGGTCATTACCGGATGTCTTTGCCGCAAGCTCGCCTGTCCGGAACTCTCGGACGAAGAAGCCGCCGCGCCGCCGCCGCCTCTCAGCCTCTTTCCCAAATAGCTGCGCAATCCTGTGAAGGTTTTAAGGCGTTGCCTTACGTCGTCATTCCGAGCGGAGGGTTCCCAACGAATTTGTCGCGGCGGAGCCGCCTTGGGACGCGCAGTCGAAGGATCTCTCTTATTGGCCTGTTGAGATCCTGACTCAATTGCCCAAGATCTCGTTACAGCTGAATCTTCGAGAAGAAATAACTCCCAATCCCCAGCAGCAGCGCCGTCAGCACTGTTACGACCGCCAAATCCGTGGTGAGCCCGTACGCGAACACCGTGCTGCACGCCCCGCGCAAACCATCCACGCCGTAACTCAGCGGGTTGAGTTGTAACCCAATCCGCATCACTCGCGGCAGTCCGTTGGCCGAAAAAATCGCGCCGGAAAAAAAGAAAATCGGCATGATGATGAAATTGATGATCAGCGGAAATCCCTGCATGTCTTGCAGCACGGAGCCAAACACCGTCCCGATGCCCGCAAAGAGCAGCGCGATCAAAAACATAAACACGACCGCCAGCGGCAGCAGAATGGATGACTGAATGCGAAATCCTGCGATCACGCAGATCACCAGTACGATGATTCCCTGCGCCA
The DNA here is from genome assembly GCA_030037315.1 of Candidatus Acidiferrales bacterium. Classification (GTDB taxonomy): domain Bacteria; phylum Acidobacteriota; class Terriglobia; order Acidiferrales; family UBA7541; genus Palsa-295. The sequence continues at coordinate 6,944 of JASHRM010000160.1, read as the reverse complement.
TCGCCACAATCGCGCCGCCCAGCATCCTGCCAAGAACAATCTCCGTCCGCGACACGGGCGCGACCAGCGTTTCCTTCAAAAATCCGAATTGCCGGTCCCAGATAATTTCGATCCCCGAAAAAACCGCGTTGAAAAGAATCGCCATCGAGACGATTCCCGGTGAAAGAAAATTGATGTAATTCCCGCCGCCTGCCCGCGCGAACATCGATCGGAACCCGAATCCGAGCGCCACCAAAAACAAAATCGGCTGGCCCAGTGAACCGATGATGCGAGCGGGCGACCGCACGTACCGCTTCAATTGGCGCAGGCACAGAATGTAGATCGCTTTCATCGCCGTCCACTCCCTCTCCACGCGCGTCCCATCATGCGCATGCGGTCGGTTGCGTTCGCTTCTTCCTCGCGGATCGCGTGTCCCGTCAGCGCGATGAACGCGTCCTCCAGATTCGAGCAGTTCGTGCGCTGCTTCAGGTCGGCTGGCGAGCCGTGCGACACGATTTTGCCGTGATCGATCACGGCCACGTCGCTCGCCACGCGATCGGCCTCGTCCATGTAGTGCGTCGTGAAGAAAACCGTCACGCCCTCATCTTTGCTCAGTTGCTGGATGTGGCCCCAGATGTGGTTGCGCGTTTGCGGATCGAGCCCGATCGTGGGCTCGTCGAGGCAAAGAATGCGCGGCCGGTGCAGCAGCGCGCGCGCCACTTCCAGCCGGCGCTTCATTCCTCCCGAATACGTCTTCACCAGGTCTTTTTTCCGCTCGGCTAGGCCCACGAACTCCACCAGCATGTCGATTCGCTGGTGCCGCTCGGCGCGCGGCACGCCGTAGAGCACGCCGTGCAGGTCCATGTTCTCGTACGCGGTTAATTCGTCATCGAGGCTGGGATCCTGAAACACGATCCCGAAGGATTGCCGCACCTGTTTTTGTTCGCGCGTGGGATCGTGCCCGTTCACGCGAATCGTTCCGCTGGTCGGATCGAGCACCGTGGTCAGCATCTTGATCGTGGTCGTTTTGCCCGCGCCGTTGGGCCCAAGAAACCCGAAAATCACGCCCTCCGGCACGCTGAACGACACATGATTCACCGCGCAGAATTCGCCGTAATTCTTTACAAGGTCCTGCACTACGATCATTTCGTTCATACGTGTTTGGCCTGCCTGTTGAGACAGAAATCGTCCCTGCGTTGTTTGGGGGTGACACAGGATACGATGTAGACCGCGTTTCCCGCAATTGTATTAACGCCTTTCGGAGGCCGAAGTTACGCGTTTATGCGGAGTGCGGTGGCTTGCCACCGCCCCAAAGTTCTGTGTTTCCCGGCAGCGCCAATCCTTGGCTGCCGGTAGGTCCCGATCGGTGATTCTCGCAAGTTTTACACCAACAACCTCCTTGTGTCCTTTACGCCATGTCTGACAACCTGATCGTGCGTGACCATTGACCGCGATTGGACGGTTGCGCGCGGCCTTCTCGACGAAGGCCACGATGCTCTTTGACAATTTAGTTTTAAAGCCAGGGTTTGAAAGTCGCTGGTTCCTGAGGAGAAAGCGACCCAGCATGTCCGGGCGGTTACGTACGCCACAGGTTTTGTAGCAGCCACCTTTTAGGCGGGCCGGCGCGGGTGTTTGGTTCGCCCTCATCAACGCGTCAATCCTAATCGTCACTCTGGCGATTCGAAACCGCCGCAACCTTATGAAAATACACGCCGCAGGCCAGCTCTAATCGACACGGTTTCCGGGCACGATTGGGAGGCTAATTTCGGTATATAGTCACGGGCTGCATCTCTGGAGACTTCTTTGACCACGGTTCGAGAAGCGACTTACGGCGTTCTGCGCAATCTGGGACTGACCAAGATCTTTGGCAATCCCGGCTCGAGCGAACTCCCATTCCTGAAGGACATGCCTGAGGGCTTCGAATACATCCTCGCGCTCCACGAACGCAGCGCCGCAGGCATGGCCCTCGGATACGCGCTCGGCCGCAACGAAGCCGCCTTCGTGAATTTGCATTCGATCGCCAGCGCGGGCAACGGCCTTTCGGCAATCATCGATGCGTATCAAAGCCGTGTGCCCCTCGTCCTCACCACGGGACAGCAGGATCGACGGCAGATTCTTGCCGAGCCTTTTCTCGTCAGCCGCGCCGTCGAGGTCGTGCGGCCCTACGTGAAATGGGCGTACGAACCGTTGCGTCCGGAGGACGTGCCTGCCGCGATCGCGCGCGGTTATCACTTGGCGATGCAGCCGCCGCGCGGTCCCGTTTTCATTTCGATTCCCATGGACGACTGGAACAAGCCGTGCGATCCGGTCACGGCGCGCAAAGTGACGGGCACGATGTTCGCCGATCCTGCCGCTCTCGATGAAGTGGTTCATGCCATCGATTCCAGCAAAAAGCTCGCGCTCATCGTCGGGGCGCAAATCGAAGAGGATGGCGGCTGGAAGGAAGCGATCGCGCTTGCGGAGCGCATGAATGTCGACGTTTACGATGAGCCGATCGCATCGCGTTGGGCGTTTCCGCGCAGCCATCGGCTGTTTCGAGGCGGCCTGCTTCCCGCGCAAAAGCCGCTCGCCGATCAGCTCAGCGCGTACGACACGGTGGTCGTTCTCGGCGCCCCTGTTTTTCTCTACTACGCCTTCGTGCCGGGAAACGCCATCGCGCCAAACACAAAACTCTTTCAGATCACGAATTCGGTAAACGACGCGGCCGCTGCTCTCGCCGGCAAAAGCATCGTCGGAAATATCGCGCAGGCGGCGCGCTATCTTGCGGAGCGCGCCAAGCCCGCGCAGCGCAACGTGACACCGCGCGAACCAGCGCCGGAACCGAAGCCAGAACATCCGATGACGACGGCGTATTTATTCCATACGCTCAACAAGCTGTTGCCTCCCGACGCGATCATTGCGGAAGAGTGTCCCTCATCCAAAGGCGATCTCGATCGCTACATTCGCCTCGACCAGCCCGGCTCATTCTATTCGGTGCGCACTGGAATTCTGGGTTTTGGCGTGCCCGCCGCAGTCGGTCTGCAAATCGCGCATCCGAAACGCCGCGTGGTCTGCGCCGTCGGCGATGGCTCGTTGCAATATTCGGTGCAGGCGCTGTGGTCCGCTGCGCAGCAGAAAGCCCCGGTGATGTTCGTCGTCATCTGCAACGGAAATTATTCGGCGCTAAAAGGTTTTCGCGATTTCACAAAAGTCGGGAAAAACGTGCCGGGCATCGATATTCCCGGAATCGACGCCGTGAAAATCGCCGAAGGCTATGGCTTGAAAGCGCGCGAAGTTGACCGTCCCGAAGATTTGGAGCAAGTGCTGAAATGCGCCTTTGCTGCGAATGAGCCGTACTTGATCAGCGTGAATGTCCAGCCCGGCGGCCAAAAAACCATGGGCATGGACCAATCCGTGAATCCGCCAAACTACGGCTAATGCCAGATTACTCGGCGAGGGCGTTGCGCATTCTCTCGAATGTCATCGAAAGCTCTTCGGGTTCCACGCGCGTTTCGCCGGTCGCCGTCATGAAGTTCGTATCGCCGGCCCACCGCGGCAAAATGTGCAGGTGAAGGTGGCCAGTGACGCCCGCGCCCGCGGCGCGTCCCAGGTTAATTCCGAGATTGTAGCCTTCCGGATGGTACGTTTTTCCCAAAGCGGTTTGCACGCGCTGCGCGATCAGCATCATTTCCGCAAGCGTTGCCGCGTCAGCAGATGCGACATCCGGCACGTGCGTGTAGGGAACCACCATCACGTGCCCGCTCGTGTAGGGATAGCGGTTCAAAATCACGAAATTGAGCGAACCGCGATGGACGATCAAAGTTCGCGCGTCGTCCTTCGCTGCCAGCGCTTCACAAAAGATGCAGCCTTTATCCTTGGACGCGTCCGCGATATAGCGATATCGCCAGGGCGTCCAGAGATAATCCATCCGGCCTAGCCTTGCGCGCCGTGCTCTGCCGAAGTGCTGCCCGCGCTCGGATTGTTGACGTAATCCTTCAGTTCTTTGCTGGGCTTGAAGAAGGGGATTTTCTTCGGAGGAACTTCTACCCTGGCTCCCGTCTTCGGGTTGCGTCCGGTGCGGCCTCGGCGCTGCCGCGTGCGGAAACTTCCGAAGCCGCGAATTTCAATCTTGTCGTCGGCTTGCAGAGCCGTGATGATGCTTTCAAAAATTGTTTCGACCACTGCCTCGGAATCCTTGCGAGGCAGTTCGGTGACACGCGTCACCTCTTCCACAAGGTCCGCTTTCGTCAGCGTGTGCTCATTATTTCCGTGTTCAGCCTCTGCCATCGGTTCAGGGCCTCCTCTCACGATCTCTCATTCGTGGGTCTCGGCGCGCTGGGATCGCAGCGCCACACGATATTGGCTTATCATCAATTCTCGCTAAGGTACATCTTTTTTGCAGCTTGGGAGGCCTCACGCCTACGATGACTGCCTCTTCGCCATGATGGCGTCCCCGATCGTAGCGTTTGGCGACGATTTCGAAGAGCGAAACGACTGAATCTCCTGGCGCTCCGCCTGCTTTTGTGCCGCACGGTAACTCAAACTGATCTTGCGCTGCTCCGGTTCGAGGCGAAGGACTTTGAAATCGTATTCCTGGCCGGACGCCAACACGGAAGCCACGCGCGCGTTTCGCGACGGCTTCACTTGCTCGCGTTCTCCCTTTGGCCGGCGTTCCTCGATTTCCGAAATGTGGCACAAAGCCTCGATCCCTTCGGCCAGTTCCACAAAAGCGCCGAAGTCAGTGGTGCGGGCTACCTTTCCTTTGATGATGTCACCGATCTTGTGGTCAGCAAACCAATTGGCCCAAATGTCCTTTACCTGCTTGATCCCGAGTGAGAGACGCCGGTTCTGGCCGTCCACCTTAAGGACTTTGGCCTCAACCGTGTCTCCCTTCTTGAACCTTTCGCTCGGATGCTTGATTCGCTCCGTCCAGCTGACGTCGCTGATGTGGATCAGGCCTTCCATGCCTTCTTCGAGCTCAACGAAGGCGCCGAAATCCGAAAGGTTGCGAACGCGGCCTGAAACAATCGAACCCACGGGATATTTCTCCGCCGCTTTCTCCCACGGATCGGCCAGCGTTTGCTTCAATCCGAGCGAAATGCGCCGCTGCTCGGGCTTGACCTCCAGCACTACCACATCCACGTCGTCGCTCACTTTGACGATTTTCGATGGATGCTTGATGTGCTTCGACCAACTCATCTCGCTAACGTGAACCAGGCCCTCCACGCCTGACTCAATCTGTACGAACGCGCCGTAATCCGTCACACCGACGACCTTGCCGTGCACGCGCGTGCCCGCTGGAAAGCGCTCCGGCACATTGGCCCACGGATCGGGAAGCAGCTGCTTTCTGCCCAGCGAAATGCGCTGCTTTTCTTTGTCGAATTTTAGGACTTGAACCTGGATCTGATCGCCCGCGTTGGCGACCGAAGATGGGTGAGGAGCGCGTCCCCAAACCAGATCGCTCACATGAAGCAAACCGTCGAGTCCGCCGAGATCGATGAAAATTCCGTAATCGGTTACGTTCTTCACCGTGCCGGTTACCACAGCGCCTTCGGCGATTGTTTCGGCAAGCGCATCTCGCTTGGCTTTCTGCTCTTCTTCCAGAATCGCGCGATGGCTCACCACCACATTGCCGCGTTTGCGATTCAATTTCAGCACGCGCACTTCGACTTCGCGGTCTTTCCATCCGTCGAGGTCGTGAACGGGCCTCAGCTCGATTTGCGACGCCGGCAAGAATGACCGCACGCCTATGTCGACTACCAATCCGCCCTTGATGCGCTCCAGAACTTTTCCGGTAAGGCTTGTGTGTTCGCGATAGGCTTTTTCGATTCTTTCCCACACTTTTCGCCGATGAGCGCGAGTGTAGGAAAGCAGGACGTAGCCATCTTTGCGCTCGTGCAGCCGCTCAACTTCGATCGTTTGCCCTTCGCCGAACTCGATTGCATTTCCCGAATCGACAAATTCCTGCGCCGGAACGAGCCCCTCGAATTTTCCGCCCACGTCCACTACGACGCCGGCATCCGTTACCGCCAGTACGCGCCCGTCGAAGATTTCGCCTTCGGCGGCCGCCTGGGGAGTCGAGAACTGATCGAGCAATTGATCCATCGTTTCGGAGGTTTCAGCGGCGTCTTCGGTCGCGGTTTGTGTTTCGGCAGGCACGGATTCAGAAGCGGCTGGAAGCGTCGAAGCCGCCGGTTGAGGTTCCGCAATGGATTCGGGCGTCGCGGCGGAGGGAGTCTCGGAGGCCTGCGGAGCGCGAGCTACTGCGGCTGCAGCGCCAGCTGCACTTTGCGCTTGCATGCCCGCGGGATGAATCGTGGACGAAGCGCCGGCTTTCGGTTCGGCGGAATTGCTGCCTTCCGCGGAGGGTTGATTGTTTTGGTCGTTTTCGGGTGACATGAGATGCGGCCTCCGTACGGAATTCGCGCCCTGTTTGCCGAGGGTTCGGCCTCGGTCACTCCTCCCGGCAGGGGGTCAGACCAAGAAGGGGAAAAGCGCCCACGCTCGACGCCATCGCAGAAATGATACGGCCCACCCCTAGTGTTGTCAATCAAACCGAATTTATTCGCGTAAAGAAGCCGTAAGGAGATGGATGCAGTCGATTGCGATTGTGAAGCGACATTCGAAGTGAGTGTGACTTGTTTGTGGAAGACGCGTCCGTCCGTTGCGCGGTGCCGTTCATAACGACTTACCTCAGTCGCTCATGTAGAATCGGGACCTCTTTTTATGCCGATCCCAGCCGGCACAAATATCGGCTCGTATCAGATTCTCGCCTCGATCGGCTCAGGCGGCATGGGAGAGGTGTATCGCGCGCGGGATGCGAAGCTCGGGCGCGATGTGGCGCTGAAAGTTTTGCCCGCGGCGTTTGCGCTTGACGCCGAACGCATGGCGCGATTCCAGCGCGAAGCAAAAGTCCTCGCTTCGCTCAATCATCCGAATATCGCCGCGATTTACGGTTTCGAAGATTCCGGCAGCACGCATGCGCT
>JASHRM010000159.1 GCA_030037315.1 Candidatus Acidiferrales bacterium | reverse complement strand
GAGGGCCGATCCGCCTTCGCGGGGCGCGCCACAGGGCTCGGCGCGGCATCTGGAACCGCCGAACGAGCCGCAGCGGGCCGCGATGTTTCCACATCCCGCTTCACGCGTTTCAAATCCGCCAGAATTCCAGAGGCGTTTTGATAGCGTAGCTCCCGGTCCTTTTCGAGCGACTTGCGAATGATTTCTTCCATTCCCTTCGGCAACTGAGGATTCAATTTCGACGGGGATTCGGGTTCCATTGCGAGGATCGAATGGAAAATTACGGCCGAAGTGTTGCCATCGAACGCCTGGCGGCCAGTAGCCATCTCGTAGAGAACCGCGCCAAAGCTGAACAGGTCGGTGCGCGCGTCGAGTTCCTCCCCTCGCGCTTGCTCCGGCGACATGTACACGACCGTCCCGAGAGTTACTCCAGGGCTCGTAAGATGCGGATCGTAATCCTCCGTTAGCCCCTTGGTCGTCGCCGCCGTCGAACGGCTTTCGATCGTCTGCTTGGCGAGTCCGAAATCCAGAATCTTTGCCTGACCTCGATCGGTGATAAAGATATTCGCTGGTTTGATGTCGCGATGAACAATGCCTTTCGCATGGGCCGCGCCCAGCGCGTCGGCAATTTGCGTCGTTAGATCGAGCAACTGATCGAGCGGAAGCGGTTTGCCGCCGATGCGATCTTTCAGCGTTTGCCCTTCGAGCAACTCCATCGAGATGAATCGCTGGCTTTCGTGCTCTCCGATTTCGTGAATCGTGCAGATGTTCGGATGGTTGAGCGACGCAGCCGAGCGCGCCTCGCGCAAAAAGCGATCGAGCGCCTGCTTGTCTCCGGACACTTCAGCGGGCAAGAATTTCAAGGCAACAGTGCGGCCCAGTTGTGTGTCCTCGGCCTTGTAGACCACACCCATGCCGCCAGCGCCAAGCCGTTCGAGAATTCGATAACGCGAGATGGTTTGGCCGATCATTGGGAATTCCGCATATCCTGCTTAGTCCGGGAAACCGATGCGCTTGATCAAATCCGCGTAGCGTGGGTCCGAGCGCAGGGAATCATAAAGGGGTGAATACTTCAGATTCAAAAGCAGGGCCGAATGGGCTTTGTAGGCCCTGTCTAAGATCGCGAACGCTTCATCTTTGTCACCTATGGATGCAATCAGCCCCGCGATGATGGCGTTGGAGCGGCCCTGCGCGTCGCTGGCAAAGCTGTGAATCATGCCCTTGAGTCCTTGCGCTGCATAAATCGCCTTGAATTGCGCTGCGGATGCGGCCCCGGCGATAATGGTCGCTCGTTTTTCGACGGCCTCTGCCACCTTGTCACTATTTCCCTGGGCCAGGTAGCATTCGATCAAGGTGACATAAGCTACCGCATAACTTGGATCGATTTGGAGCGTCTGCTGATTCTGGGCGATAGCCTTGTCGTAATCGCGCTGAGTGTAGTAAATCAGGCCCAACCACGCGTTAGCCAGCGAATCCCTAGGATCTAATTGCAGCGCGCGCTGATCCTGCTCCGAAGCCTCGCTAAAGTTGCCTATGTACGTAAGAAAAACAGCGTAGCCTGCGTGGGCAGCGCCTGAATTTGGATTCAACTCCACCGCGCGCTTGTATTCGGAAGCGGCAGCAGCGAAGTGCCAGTCATCCATGTCGTTCTGGCCAAGCGCCAGGTATCCGTTCGAGGAATGGCCATCAAGGGCAATTGCCTGCTGGGCCGCAGCCCTGGCTTTTCCGGAAAGCTCGGTTTCGCTTTCGCCGGTTCCCATCAACCTGGTCTCCACATACGCCTCCGCCAGGCCAGCATAGGCGTCGGCATACTTAGGATCGCTGGCGATTGCCTGCTGGAAGTAGTTCATGGCCTGCTGCGTGCTTTGAGGCGTAAGCTTGACCCATTCGTTCAAGCCCAGAACATAGGCCCGATATGCTTCGGAGTTTTCTGTGGGAGCTTGCGACATCTGCTGCTGCTCGGCGGGGGTGAGTTTCACGCGCAGCTTGTCGGAAATGTCGCGCACGATGTCCTGCTGCAGCATGGAGACGTTGGACGTGTTCTCGCTGATCTGTTCGCCCCAAATCTGCGAATCGTCCGCGGCGTTCACAAGTTCGGCGTCAATCGACAGCATATCGCCGGTCTGCTGGATCGTTCCCGTAAGCACCGCGTCCACATTCAGGTCGCGGCCCACTTGCTTGGGGTCGGGATTTTTCCCGGCGTAACGCATCGTGGCGCTGCTGGCCATCACGCGCAGCCCGGGCAACTCGGAAAGCGCGTCGGTGACGCCGATGCTGATACCGTTTTGCAGGAACTCGGCATTCGAGCCGCCGCTCGCGCCGCTGAACGGCAGCACCGCGACAGATCGGACTTGCGCGGCGTGGGCCGGCGCGAAATATCGCGCAGCGAGCAGCGCCGCAACGATCACGAGTACTACAATCGAGCCGGCCGCCGCGAGCACGGATTTCTTGCGCCACCATGGAACGGATGCGGGCACTGCCACGCGAGGCAACGATCCGCTGCTCGAATCCCGCCGCAGGCGCTTCAAGTCGGCGCTGAAATCGGAGGCGTGCTGGTATCGCACGTCGCGATCCTTTTCGAGCGCTTTGGCGATGATTTCGTCGAGACGCGGCGGAATTTCCGCATTCAGGCGCAAGGCCGGCGGGGGATTTTTCTCCAGAATCGCGTGAGAGATCGCTCCGCTGGTTTCTCCGGTGAACGCTTGACGCCCGGCCGCCATTTCGTAGAGAACAGCGCCGAATGAAAACAAGTCGGTACGAGCGTCAACCGGCTTGCCGAGCACTTGCTCAGGAGACATGTAGGCAACGGTGCCAACCGTGGCGCCGGGCGAAGTAAGATCATCGTCGCGTGTGAGCGAGAGCTCGGCCGGGTGAGCTGCTCCTTTTTCGGGCAAATCGTGCTTGGCCAATCCGAAATCGAGCACCTTCGCCTGTCCCAGCTCGGTGACAAACAGATTCGCGGGCTTGATGTCCCGGTGGACGATTCCTTTGCGGTGAGCTGTTTCGAGCGCGGAAAGAACCTGTATGGAGAGATCGATCGTTGACTCGAAGTCGAGCTTCTTCCCGGCGATCCGCTCGCGCAGCGTTTGCCCTTCGAGCAGTTCCATGGCGATGAAATGACGCCCATCGGCTTCGTCGATCTCGTAAATCGTGCAGATGTTCGGATGATTGAGCGCCGACGCGGCGAAGGCCTCGCGCTGAAAACGCTCGCGAGCCGCCGGATCGTTCTCAAATTCCTGAGGGAGAAATTTCAGCGCGACGTGTCGGCGGAGCTTGACGTCTTCGGCCTTATACACCACGCCCATGCCGCCTGCGCCGAGCCTTTCGACGATGCGGTAGTGGGAGACGACCTGGCCTATCACGATCGCGATTGCCTCATGTTCCCTCGTTCTCTCTCACGTTTCTTCTGACCGTAGAAACTCCGCGGCC
>JASHRM010000158.1 GCA_030037315.1 Candidatus Acidiferrales bacterium | reverse complement strand
ATGCCCTACGAGCTCGATCCCTACACGCTCGATACGATCGGCCGCTATGACTACAACGGCAGCGTGAAATCCGTCTGGATGTCGGCGCATCCTCATCTCGACCAAACCACCGACGAGCTGCTTACCTTCGCGTATCAGGCGAAAGGTGACGGCACCACCGACGTCGCTTACTTTGTCATCGGCCCCGACGGAAAGCTGAAACACGAAGTTTGGTTCAACGCTCCGTGGGCAGGCATGGTCCACGACTTTGCCATCTCAGACAAATACGTGATCTTCCCGTTTTTCCCGCTGCTCACTGATGTGGACGTGCTGAAAAAGGGCGGCCCGTTTTACACGTGGCATCGCGATCGCCCAACAGTGGTTGCCGTAGTTCCGCGCTACGGCAAGCCGGAAGAAGTCCGCTGGTTCAAGGGTCCGACCAGTTTTGCCGGGCACATGATGAACGGCTCGACCGACGGCACAAAAGTCAGTCTCGATGTTTGCCTATCAGCGGGCAGCTCGTTCTTTTTCTTCCCGAATCATGACGCAACACCGCCCGATCCGTCGCTGGCGATTCCGCATCTCACGCGCTTGACGTTCGACGTGGCGGGCAACACGGAAGATTACAAAACCGAGCAGCTTTACGACTGGATGTGCGAGATGCCGCGCGCCGACGATCGCTACTACGGCAATGGTACGTATCGCAAAGGCTACGTCATCTGCCGCGATCCAAATCAGCCCGGGGCAGGGAACATCGGTTTTGGCGCTGTCGGCCAGTTCGATCACAAAACGGGCGCTGCGAAACTGTGGAATCCCGGCGCGGATTCCGGCGTGCAGGAGCCGCTCTTCGCTCCGCGCAAGCCGAATTCGCCCGAAGGCGATGGCTACCTGCTCGCGCTGGTGAATCGCATGGCGGAAAATCGCAGCGATCTGGCGATTCTCGACGCCTCGAATGTGGAGGCTGGTCCCGTGGCGATCGTGAAATTGCCGCATCGCGTCCGCATGACGTTCCACGGCATGTGGGTGCCTGAGGAAGCCCTCACGCACGGCCGCTATTCCGCCGCCCGCACCGCCTAGGCTTTCCTAGCGTGGGCGTCCCCGCCCGCGTTTTTCTTGGCAACTTTCGGTTGCGGCGTCGGGAGTATTTGTAGGGGCGCACCTTGGTGCGCCCTCTTATTGCTCGAAATAACTGAAACGAGGAATATATTCCATGGCGCAAGTTCTGGCGCTGATCGACGATATCTTTTTCCAGGCTAAAATCGGCGAGACTGCCAAACAGCTCGGCCTCGAATTTCGTGCTTGCACAACCGTTGACGCTCTCGAATCCGAACTCACGAGGGAGCCGCCAAAGCTCGTGGTGATCGACCTCAACGCCCGCGCCAATCCCCTCGACGCAATTTCGCGCGTGACGATGAGCGCGCAAGCCACTGCTCTGATTGGCTTTCTCTCTCACGTGCAGGTCGACCTTGCCGAAAAGGCTCGTGCAGCCGGATGCCGCGAAGTGATGCCGCGCTCCAAGTTCACCCAAAATATGGCAACCATTCTCGGCCGCGCGAAATCCGATCCTTGATGAGACGCGCCGTACGCCTGGAAATTTCCGCCGCGATCATTTTCGCCCTGGCTCTCCTTCCGGTAGCCTCGGTTCTGGCTCAAGATAGCGACGACGCAACTCCTTCGTCCGCGCTGTCGGCGGCTCTTGCAGCTGCATGCGGTGCAAACGAAGTGCAATTTGCGAATTATCTCACCGCTGAAAATGCCGCGGCGTTTCGCGCGCTGCCAGATGAGCAGCGGACCGCTCTGATGAAGCGCTTTTCGTTTCTGGACGCTGCCGGCAAGCCGCTGATTTCCTCCGATGCGCAGAATCATGCGGTGCTGCGCTGCCGAGGTCTCGAGAGCACCACGGAGTTTCGCTTTGGCGACGCGCGCGTTCATGAAAATTTGGCGTTCATCCCTGTAACCGTTGTCGATGGCGCGAAGAGTGAATTCGGCCTCGTCCGGGAAAATGGCGGCTGGCGCCTGCTGTCGCTGGGCCTCGTGCTTCTGGATATTCCGCAGCTGTCCCAGCAGTGGGCACAGCCGGCAGGGTCGAGCGCGGAAGACGGCGCAATTTCCGCGCTGCAAGATTTGCAGCAGGCGATCCAGAGTTACCATCGCGCGTGGGGGATGCTGCCTGAATCGATCGCGGAATTGGGTCCCGCGCCGAAGGATCAGATCTCGCCGCAGCAAGCGGCCCTCGTTGACGAAAAACTCGCGTCAGGCAGCGTGAGCGGCTATCAATTTCGCTATCGAATCGTTCCGGGCTCGCAGGAAGATCAAAATGCCTTCGAAATTTCGGCGGTGCCGGAAAGTTACGGCAAGACGGGCCAGCGCTCATTTCTGCTCGATTCCTCCGGCAAAATTCATGCCGCCGATAAGCACGGTCAGATGGCGTCCTCCAGCGACCCGGTAATCCCGCTCCCCGCCTCCGATTCCGCCGACACAACCAACTGAGCGACTTCGACCTTCGTCTCAATCTTTACACCACTGAGGTCCTTGCGAAATTCTCGAGGGATGGTAGCGTCAACGGCGAAGGCTGTGAGTGAAGAGGGTGACAACGGAAATTAGAAAATGAAGAAAGAGAACGGAGGAGGCGTCCTGAGAGTTGAAAAATTCACCGAATCTACTCGACAAACCTGCCGAGCAGAATTGGACTTAAACGCCGATGAATCAGCAACATAAAAATTTCTACCCGACAAACCTCGGCCTTTTCACGGCGCGGGATTCTGTGCGGGCGAAAAGGGTGTCCGGGCGTGATTTTTCAACTCCGCCCCGCGCCCACGAAAACGACGCGCAAGGCGCGCGTGGGATTAGCCGCAAAGAAAGCTCAGGAAGAGGCAAAACCGCGGGCGGGACGCCGGCGCTACAAGACGGTCGAGGCGATCACGAACGCGAAGAGCCTTGCCCGCCTGAAAGGCAGCCGCTCCAAATGCAAAGGCCATGGGGCAGCGCCCACAGAAAGGATTTAGGGTTTCGCGGCGGCGGACAATGCGTGCCGCAGCGGGCGCGTGTGACTCATGCTAGGCTCGACATGCTGGGCTTCAGCAAAGGAGCAAGCGCGTGACGTTTCGGGAACGGCTGCAGTGGATCTTTCGTATGGCGCTGCTGCTGTTCATTCTGTCGTCGATTGGATTTCTAAGCGCGCTGACGGCGATGCGCTTCGCGATTCAGGGACGCGAAGTGACGATGCCGGACTTAGCCGGTGTTTCGGCCGGCAAGGCTCGCAACATTCTTCACGGCCGCAGCCTCGGCCTGAAAGTAGAAGATCGCGTCTACAGCAATCTTCCGGTTGACGCGGTCGTCCGCCAGAGCCCGCTCCCCAACACGAAGGTCAAGACGGGTCAATTCGCGCACGTGATCCTCAGCCTCGGCGCGCAGAAATTGACGGTTCCCGCTTTGCAGGACCAAAGCTTGCGCGCGGCGCAAGTCGAGTTGCTTCGCGGAGGCATGCAGCTCGGCGAAGTTTCGAGCCTGCATTTGCCAGACGCGAGCGAGGACGTGGTCCTCGAACAAAATCCCGCGCCCGGCACCTTGGACGCGATCAGCCCGCATGTCGATTTGCTTGTCTCGCTCGGCGCGGCACCGAGAGCTTTTGTCATGCCCGATCTTTCCGGCAAATCGGCTGCGCAGGCCGAATCCGAACTTGCCGCGGCGGGACTGAAGGTCGCGAAGGTTACGCCGCTCGCCGGCTCGCAGCTTGCGCCCGGAATGGTCGCCGGGCAGAGTCCGGTTCGCGGTCAGCGGGTTGACGCTGATTCCACCATCGAGCTGCAGGTTTCTCAATAGGACGATTCAGGTGGGTTCCTACCGCCCGGACTGATACAATCCGCGAATCCCATGTCGTACGCACGCATTGAGATCGCGCCGTCCATTCTGGCCGCCGACTTTGCCAAGCTTGGCGCTGAAATACGCGCCGTCGAGCAGGCCGGCGCGGACGTGATCCACGTGGATGTGATGGACGGCCAGTTCGTCCCGAACATCTCGATTGGAATACCCGTTGTGGAGTCGTTGCGCAAAGCAACCCGCCTGCCCCTGGATGTGCATCTGATGATCATCCAGCCGGAACGCTACATCGAGGATTTCGTGCGGGCCGGGGCAAACAGGGTGCTAGTCCATCAGGAAGCGACTGCCCACTTGGATCGCGCTGTCTCGATGATTCGCGAACTGGGAGCGGAGGCTGGCGCAGTGATCAATCCGGCGACGCCCGTTGCGACACTTACGGACATCCTCTACAAACTCGATACGGTGCTCGTCATGTCGGTAAATCCTGGGTTCGGAGGCCAGAAATTTCTTCCCGTGGCGATTGAGAAAATTCGGCAGTTGAATGAGATGCGCGCACGCTATAATGGCGCCTTCCGAATTCAAGTGGATGGCGGGGTTGAGGCCGAAAACACGGGCGAATTAGCGCAAGCGGGGGCGAACACATTCGTAGCGGGGACTTCGATCTTCCACACGCCCGATCCCGCAGCAGCAACGCGCCAGTTGCGTAAGCTGGCGACCGAAGCAATAAGCCAAAGAGTATAGGAGTGGGGTGAATGGGCCGAGTTTTCAGGAAAACCAGCTACCTTCTCGCCGGCGTATTGATTTTTGCGATTGGCGTTTCGACGCAAGTCACGTTTGCGCAAAAAAAGCCCAAGATAACCAAGGTAAAGACTCCTCCCAAAAAGAAGGACGACACGTCAGGATCCGCCGAGCCCGATAAAGTCCTGTACGACCGCGCCATGGGGGACATGAAGCACTCCAAATTCACCGAAGCGCGCCTCGATCTTCAAACGCTTATCAATACGTATCCCGACAGCGAATATTTGGCCAAAGCGAAGCTCGGCGTTGCGGATTCTTTTTACAAGGAAGGCGGAACGTCAAACCTGACGCAGGCCGTCGAAGAATACAAGAATTTCATCGTTTTCTTCCCGTTTCTGGACGAAGCCGCGTACGCGCAGATGCAGGTCGGCATGGCGCATTACAGAATGACGGAAAAGCCTGATCGCGATAACAGCCAGGCGCAAATGGCTGAAGATGAGTTTCGCGAATTTCTGCTGAAATATCCGCAAAGTCCGCTGGTTCCGCAGGCCGAGCAGTATTTGCGCAACGTACAGGAAATTCTTGCGGATGGCGAGTTTCGAATTGCGCGCTTTTACTACTTGAAACAGGACTACCGCGCATCCGCGGCGCGCCTTGTGGAAGTTTCCAGCCGGTATCCGCTCTACAGCCAGAGCGACATTGCGCTTTCCATGCTTGGCAACATCTATATTCGCGCCAAGCAAGTTTCAAAAAACGAAGACGACAAGAATCACTGGGCCGACCTTGCCGCGCAGTGCTACGACCGGATTTTGCGCGACTATCCGCTCTCGAAATTTGCTGCCGATGCGAAACAGCAGTTGGTCTCGATGGGCATGCCCGTGCCGGCGGCTGATCCTGGCGCCGTCGAACGCATGAAGAAACAGCAGGAATTCGAGCGGCAGCACCGCGAGAATTTCGTGATGAGGCTTCCGATGGGCGTCATCAAATCGAGCCCGAATGTGACTGATGCCGCCCAAATTGGCACGCCTAACTTGAATCCGCCGGACGACCTAATTTCGGCAACCGAGGTTTTGCAACAGGGCGCCGCGGGACCATCTTTCGCGGTCGGGCGTGTTGGAGGTTCGGGAAGCAGCGATTCAGCGCCAGCCGGTAGCGAAGCTGTCTCTTCATCGGATAGCCCCGCCTCGCAGAGCGTCGCAGCTGCGCCAACGCCTGCCGCCGATTCGAACGCAACCGCAGGCTCGGATGCAGCGATGCGGAAGATTCCAGACAACAGCGCTCCGCCGCCTCCGACTGCAACTGTTGTTGTTCCCACGCCGGTGCCGCAAACCACGGTGTCTGGGCAGCCGCCGGTAACGGGCGCGCCAGTCTCCGAATCGAGCGTGCCGCAGCCACCTGCGCCGCCGAATCCAGCAGCAACGCCCGCGCCAGGCTCGGAAAATTCTCAGCCGCCACCGGTGCCCGCTTCGCAAATAGTGAATAGCGGCTCAGGTTCTAGTACCGCACAAGCTCCACCTGCGAATTCTCAAGCTGCCGCGCCGCCTAGTGCTCCTCCTGCTGATTCCAAAACCGAATCTACCAGCAAGAAAAAGAAGGGTTTGCACAAGCTCGTGCCCTTCTAGAATGTTCACTACCCCCTACTAACAACTGTAGCACCCTGATCTCTCGACCTCGTTGACGCACTAGAGCGCCAATGCTGCAATAGGAGGGAACAGCCGGCGTTCGTGCGGCTGGCAGCGCCTCTAGAGGGTTTCCAGTGCCTAAGATTTTGATCGCAGACGACAACGCCAATATCCAAAAGATGGTGGTTGCGTCGTTTGCAGGTCAGGGCGTCGAAGTGATCGCCGTCGGAAACGGAGAAGCCGCGGTCCGCAAAATCGCGGACCTGAAACCCGACTTGGTGCTTGCCGACATTTTCATGCCGGTCCGCAATGGTTACGAGGTCTGTGAGTTTGTGAAAAAGGATGAGCGCTTCACCGAAGTTCCGGTGATTTTGCTCGTCGGCGCCTTCGATCCGCTGGATGAAAAAGAGGCGCGCCGGGTCGGCGCGGACGGCGTCCTAAAGAAGCCATTCGTCCCCCCAGATCCCCTGGTCGCGATGGTGATGGCGGCGCTTGAAAAGAATCCCCGCGTCGCTGCGGAACTCGCCAAGATGCGCGAAGCCAAGGAGCCCGCCGAGCCGCATCCGATCGCCATCGAGATTCCCAAGCGGCCGGAGCCCCAGCCGCTCCCGGATTTTCCTGAGCCCGCGACGCCGGAAGAAGCCGCAATCGCCTACGGATTCGGCACTGGCAAACGTGCGTTGGGCGTGAGCAAGGCCGGCGACAACGAACCGGTTGCGCCCATGGCAGAAGACGACGCCGAAGGAGAGACATTTGAGGGCGCCGAAACGGCCAGCGACTGGCGCCGTAACGCGATGGATTTTGAAGTTCCAGCCGACGTGGCGAACAAGCCGGCTTTTGCCGGATCGGAAGATCTCGATCGCGCAATGTTTCCGTCCGAGCGCGATTACCCTCCCAGGCGCGTATCCATGCCGGACCCGGTCGAGGAAGAGCACGATCCCATCGTCGAAGATTCGAAATTTGTATCGGCCGTAACGGAGCCGGAACCTGCTGGAACGGCTGAGGCATTGCCAGCAGCTTTGCCCGCGGCCGCCGAGGAACAAGAGCCTATTGAAGAGGCGCAGGCCATCGAACCTGAATCCGGGCCCGAAGCAGAAGATCACAGCCCCGCGGCGCCTCATTGGATGGACACGCTCTCAGGATCTTCGGGCGGACACACCGACTGGACGAAAGCACTCGGGGAATCGCCGGCCGAAACAGCGCAACCTGAATCGACCGTGGCCAGCGAAAATGCAGCGGAGATTCACGCCGGATCCGTTAGCGCTGAGGAGGCGCCAGCCTCCACTTTCGCGGAAGCGAGTGAGGAATCGAGCGACTCGTTTTTCGCCGACGAGCCTGCCTCGGACGAAAGTCCAAAGCCTTGGCTCGCTAAAGTTGAAGAACCAGAGCAAGCTCCTGTCGCCGCTTTCAGTTCGAGCGCAGACGTTGCGCAGGATCAGTCGAGCAATTCAACGGGTGAATTCGATATGGCGCCTGAACTTAGAGCGCCATCCATGCGCGAGCCCGATCTAGTCGAGCCGGCTGCTGTTCGCGTGACGCCCGAACCACTGCTTGTCGATGAAATTCCTGCTGCGGACGACTCGCAGTACGGCACGCGACGTGAGCAATCCTCCGAACGGGCGCCTGATTTTGCGATTCCGTCGAACGAGTCGCCCGTCGCGCAGTCAAATGAACACGAAAGCACAAACCAGAGCAAGCTGCCGCACCGAATATTTGCGTCTTCCGAAGTGGCGGCTGATGCTCAGCCCGGACAGGATGGCCGTTTTCCAACCATTCCGCCGCCGAATCGGGAAGCTCTCTCGGATATTCCATTCCTGATGCCGCCTCCTGATTTCCATGACGGCGCGGAAGCTTCCGCTACTCCATCCGCTGAAACGGTCAACGCCGTGGTGCAAAAGGTGCTTGAGAAACTGCAGCCGCAGCTTCAGGACCTGCTGTCTCAAGGCGTTCTGAAACCTCTCGTCGAAAATCTCCTCCAAGACGAACTCGCGAAAAAGGAGCGGTAGTAGTCGCCAGCGAAATCGCCGGCGGTTCCTGGTTTCGCAGCGCTCACTTGCAATGTGCTTGATTTGGCCCTTGTCTTGGGATAATATTCAACCTAACGGTTGAATATGAAACATGCTGCATCGAGCTTGAATCAGATCCTCACGGCGCTCGCCGATCCCACACGCCGAGCCATCCTTCACCGTTTGTCCACTGCCGACGCACGCGTCACTGAGATCGCACGGCCGTTCCGGATGTCTCTGAATGCCGTTTCGAAACATATTCGAGTTCTTGAACGCGCGCGTCTCGTGAGGCGCCGCCGGGCGGGGCGCGAGCATTTCTTGTCGTTTAATCCTGCACCGCTCAACGACGCGACAGCATGGATGGAAGGGCAGCGTGCCTTGTGGTCGGCTCGATTGAACGCGCTCGACGCGATGCTGCAAGCCGAAGACCGCGCAAGTTTCGACTCCAAGACGAAAGGATCCATGCGATGAGCGCAGCGAACGCAGCAAGAGCGACAGTACGAGTGACGCACCGGTTCAGTGCATCGGCCGAGCGCGTCTTCGATGCGTGGCTCGATCCTCAGCGGGCGGGCAAGTGGCTGTTCGCGACTCCCACGGGTCAGATGGTGCGTGTCGAAATCGATCCGCGTGTTGGCGGGAAATTTAAATTTACGGATCGCCGCGAAGGCGAGGATGTGGACCACGTCGGCGAATATCTTGAGATCGACCGGCCTCGCCGGCTGGTCTTCACCTTCGCCGTCCCAAAGTATTCGGAGGAATTTACGCGGGTGGCGATCGATATTATTGCCGCCGGTACAGGATGCGAACTTACGCTTGTTCAAACCGGCGTTCTGCCAGAGTGGGCGAAGCCGAGCGAATCGGGCTGGGGCAGAATTTTCGGCGAGCTCGAGAAATTCCTAGGGTGAACCTGCCGCGTATCCGTAACCGCTTCGGTTTCGGACAGCCAGGAGAGGCTACGCTCCGCGCTGATGTCACGACTATGCACGAAATTCGTGGCGTAGCTCCTTTTGTCAAGCCGTGCTTGCGCCATACTTTGTCCCCATATCCCGTCCAGCCCTTCTTTTCAGCATTGGACTAAATCTGGTCACGGAGCGTCAGCGGAATCACGCGGCTACCGCTTGCAGCTTTAATTGTTAGGTTGACGACTCTTCCCGGTGGATCGTCTCGCATTTGTGCGCGAAATTCGGACAGCTTGTTCGATTCGACCGGGACGCCGTCGACCGCCGTAATCACGTCTCCCACTTTAATACCGGCGTTCTCCGCAGGCCCGCGAGGCGTAAGACTCATCACCTGAAAGCCACCATTCGTGGCGTTGATCCACATTCCCGAGCGGTCGAATACGTCGCTGTCAGCAACAGGTTCCGGGAGTTTTTTCAAATACATCACCTGATTGCCGTAGTCGAATGTAACCACGAAGCGTTTGAGAAGCCTGTCGCCGACATTTCCGGCATAGTTCGGGTCGGAAAAACTTCCTCCTTTGCGAAGCGTAAGGCTGGCCACAAGATTTCGAATGGTGACTCCACCCAATTGCAAATCTGAAGCGCGCGTCACGTAGGATTGTGTTGGTCCGCCCACGCCCCATCCGTCGACTGCAAGCACTCCCTTGGGATTTTTCTCCCGGAGCGCGTAGCGCTCAACAAATGGCTTCGTGATATTGATTTCTGTGCGTGAGCCGGTATCGATATCGAATTTTCCCGGCAGCCCTTCAAATGCTCCATCTACTTGCACATGATTCTCATAGAACAAGAATTTCACGGCGACAGCATCCCGGGGCGGCCGAAACGCGGCTGGCTTAATCAGTGTCAGTGTCTTCTTGCCGTAATCGATGCGAGTTACAAATCGCCGAAGGGCCTCAAATCCGATCATTCCATCTCCGGCAAATCCTTCTACTGCGTCGGGGTGGTACTGCAGCACGAAGACTTCCTGATTTCGAATGATCGCTGCTCCAACTTTTATTTCGTTCACACGTGCGTAACCCGAAATCGCGGTTCCTTGGCCGGCGCCGTTTGCCGGACTTTGCCCGGTCACTTCCAAACCCAGCGTCTTGGCTGTGCGAGGCATCAGGATATTGTGACCGCCGGTGTCGACTTGGATTCGAAACGGCCCCTTGCCGTTGATCCAAGCCTTCGTGTAAATGTGGTTGTTCAGCAGCTCAAAGGGGACAGTTGTTTCTGTAGCTCCTCCCTTGAACACTGTATCGTCGGGCACAGAGCTCATTCGGTAATAGGCAGACTCAGGCCGAGGCGGCAAGAAATTCGCGCTAAGAAGGGTTTGTGTCTGAACGCCGTCCGGTCCGCTGCCGTCGTCAATGACTACTTTGTGAGCGATCATTGCGCTGTCTGTCGCGCGGTAATCGCTAAACGTCGTTGTAATCGATATGAACTGTTGCATTTCGACGATGCGGGCCAGCAAATGAGTTTCCGCATCGAACCACGCCTCAAAAGGTTTCCCGCCGGCGGGAGTTACGGTGAGGACGTCAAAAGTATGGCCATCTGCCTGTTTCGATGGATCTCGCTCGATTTTTGCGCCGCCGCGATCTGCTCGCCACCATTTTTCGGAGTTGCGATAAGCCTCATTCAGAGCCAGTTGAAGTTCATCACCGCCCGCTTCTCGAGTAATTGCGCCGGAGAGATCCTTGGCCCACGCATGGGAGCCGTCGAAACCGTTAGCCTGGTGCGTGGGGCCAATGTCCTGCGTGTCAATAAAGGCACCAGTCCGCAGGTCCTCCACCGAACCGACCCTCCCACGAAGGCCTTGCCCCACGTATGAGAACCGCAACTCCAGTGTGGATTTTCCGGACCATGCGTTACCCTCGGAGGCTGTGTAATTCAGACTGAGGACAGTTGCCACAGAATCTTGGCCGTAAGCCTGGGTTGTTGCCAAACACACTCCCACAATCCCGAGAACTGTCCACAGCGTTCGCAAGTCTAAGGAGGGAAGAAGGAAGAGGCAGGACCGCTTGCGTGTGTTCGCCGCAGCCTTCCCCAGAGGACCTAAATGCACGAGCATCATGTTTTGGCCCTCTGTTCTGGCCCCCTGCTTATTTTCAGCAAGGTCGCCAGTATAGGGCGTGCACCGAAAAGCTAGAATCAGGATAGCACCGTGCGGTTTGACGCTTCGCAGGCACGCCTCGTATATTGTTTGTTTCGCCTCAGCAGTGAATTAAGCACATAAGGAATTCATGTCCCGGGAAATTCCCAAGGCCTACGAGCCCCAGGAAATCGAAGAGCGCTGGGCCAAGGCCTGGTTCGACGAGAAACTCTTTCGCGCGGAAAATTCCGGGCCGCCTGGCGGCCCGGCAAGCGACGGACCGCGGTTTTCGATCGCGCTGCCGCCGCCAAATGTGACTGGGTCGATCCACATCGGCCACATGCTCGAACACACGCAGATCGACATGCTCGTCCGGTGGCATCGCATGAAGGGCAACCGCACGTTGTGGCTTCCCGGAATGGATCATGCGGGGATCGCCACGCAGTATGTGGTCGAAAAGAAGCTGGCGGAAGAGGGAATCCGCCGCCAGGATCTGGGCCGCGAGGAATTCGAGCGCCGCGTGTGGAAATGGAAAGCCGAAAGCGGCGGCGTGATCAAGGAGCAGATGATTCGCCTTGGCGCGTCCTGCGATTGGACGCGCGAGCGTTTCACGCTCGAGCCGAGACTTTACCGCGCCGTGCTCGAAACTTTTCTGCGGTTGTATCGCGAAGGTTTGATCTATCGCGGGCGGTACATGGTGAACTGGTGCCCGCGCTGCCAGACCGCGATCAGCGACCTCGAAGTTGTTCACGTGGAGCGCGCCGGCAAGCTGTGGCATCTGCGTTATCCGATTGCTGGAACCAAGGATTTTCTCGTCGTGGCGACCACACGTCCGGAGACGATGCTCGGCGACACGGCCGTTGCCGTCCACCCGGATGATGAGCGCTATCAGCACCTGATCGGGAAGACGGTGATGCTGCCGCTGATAAATCGCGAAATCCCCATCATCGCGGACACGTATGTGGATCGCGAATTCGGCACTGGAGTTGTGAAGATCACTCCGGCGCACGATCCGAACGACTTCGAAGTGGGCAAGCGCCACGATTTGCCAGAGATCGACGTGATGACCGTCGACGGCCACATGAATGACGCGGCGGGGCAGTACGCCGGGCTTGATCGCTTCCAAGCGCGCAAGCGCATCCTTAGCGACCTGGAATCGCTTGGCTTGCTCGAGCGCGTCGAAGACATCACGCATTCTGTCGGCGTTTGCGATCGCTGCAAATCGGAAGTCGAGCCGCGGATTTCGACGCAATGGTTCATGAAAATGAAGCCGCTGGCGGAGCCGGCGAAAAGAGTGGTTCTCGACGGCTTGATTGAAGTCGTGCCCGATAATCAGCGGACGATTTTGCTGCAATGGCTCGAAAATATTCGCGATTGGTGCATCTCGCGCCAGCTTTGGTGGGGCCATCGCATCCCGATCTGGCACTGCGATAACTGCAAGGAAATGGTGCCCGCCTCCGATTCGCGCGTCGAAATCGTCGAAGGGCACGCCCGTGCGGCGAGTGTCCCCACGAAATGCCCGAAATGCGGGGGCGCGAAGCTTACACAGGATACGGACGTGCTCGACACGTGGTTCAGCTCGGCGCTGTGGCCGTTTTCGACCCTTGGCTGGCCGGACGATACGGACGATTTACGTATGTTTTATCCCACGAGCCTGCTGATCAGCGGCTACGACATTTTGTTTTTCTGGGACGCGCGGATGATCATGATGGGGCTGCATCTCAGCGCAGGCCGCTTCGACGCTTCCGGCAGAACCATCTCGGGCCCTGAGGCCGGGCTCGCTTCTTCGATTCCGTTTCGCCGCCTCTACTTGCATTCGCTGGTGCGTACATCCGAAGGCGCGAAGATGTCGAAAACGAAAGGCACCGGCGTCGATCCATTGCAACTGACGCAGCAATACGGCACGGACGCGTTGCGCTACATGCTGGCGAGCATGGCTGCGCCGGGAACGGATATTGTCCTCAGCGAGGATCGCATTCTTGGCGCGCGTGCGTTTGCGAATAAAATTTGGAACGCCGCCCGATTCCTTTTCGTGAATCTTGAAAAAGTCGAATCCGCCGGGCTCACGCTCGAAGAATTGGCCGCACCGGAAACCCGCGCTAAGGCACCCTATCCGGTGAAGGGAGAAGGCGCGCTGGCGCACCGCTGGATTTTTTCGCGGCTCGCCGCGGTTGCCGGACAAGTTCACGACGCACTGGAGCATTTCCGCTTTCACGAGGCCGCTCAAACTGTCTACCAGTTTTTCTGGGGTGACCTTTGCGATTGGTACATCGAATGGGTGAAGCCGCAACTCACTTCGTCTGAGCGCGAAGTGGCGCTCGCCGCGTGGCGAAATATTTTTGCGGCGCTCGATGCGGCGCTGAGGCTGCTTCACCCGATCATGCCGTTTCTCACCGAAGAGCTGTGGCATCGCCTGCCGCAGCCGGCCGGTGCGCGTTCCATCGCGCTCGATAAATTTCCAGAAGCGCGCAAGGAATGGATTGACGTGGCGTCCGACGATGCGATGGCCCGGTTGCAAGAAATCGTCGTTGCGGCGCGCAACATCCGCGCGGAGCTGAAAGTCGATTCAAAGCGCAAAGTCGATGCCGATTTTTCCACGCGCGGGCCGATGCTCATCAACCTGCTGACGGAAAATATGGAACCGGTGCTGCGGCTTGCGACGCTTTCGGCGTTGCGCATCAGCAAGGAGCACCTTGATCCTACGGGCGCAGTAATGCGCTCGACTGCCGCCTTTGATCTTCGAATCGCGTACGGCGACACGATTGATAAAGCCGCCGAAATCGAGCGGCTGAAGAAGGCGATAGCCGCGCTCGAGCAAGATATCGAGTCGAAACAGAAACGCCTAGCCGACGTGAATTTCACGACGAAGGCGCCGGAAAAGGTTGTGGACGCGCTGCGCGCCACGATGGTCGAACGCCAACTGGAACTGAAGAAATTGAAGGATCGCTTGGAGCGGCTGGAGGGGAGCTAGAATCGTTCTACCTCTTTGCTTCCTTCGTTGGCTCCGCTATCCTTCCTGACGCTCCTGCCCATGCCGACGAAACGCCAGGCCGCACTTCCCGGTACGACCGATCGCCGAATCGATACACTGCTGAGTCTGCTCGCCGAAAATTCAACGATCGTCGTCAGCGGTGCAAAGATCGCCAAGGAAATCGGCGTCTCGCGGCAGCAGGTTTGGCGCTGGATCGAAAAATTGCGAGCGCTCGGCGTGAAAGTGAAAGGGCACGCCCGCACTGGCTACCACATCGAGCGCATGCCCGACATTTTGGCTCCTCAGCTGTTGAGCCGCCGGCTTTATGGAACTCCGTTCGCGCGCCGCATCCACCACTTTTTCAAGATCGACTCGACCAATGCCGTCGCAATGCGACTGGGCGAGTCCGGCGAGCCGCATGGCGCGATTGTGATAGCGGAAGAGCAGACTGCTGGCCGGGGCCGGGCCGGCAGATCGTGGGCATCGGAAAAATCCGCAGGAATTTATTGCAGCATCCTGCTGCAGCCTGCAATTTCTCCCGCGCATGCTCCTTTGCTAACGCTTCTGGCGGGGCTGGCGGCGCGCGAAGCAGTCGCTGACGGCGCGATGCCCGCACTCGACATTCGCTGGCCGAACGATTTGCTGTTGGCCGGGCGCAAATTTTGCGGAATTCTAACGGAGATGCGCGCCGAGCCGGATCGCGTTCACTACGCCGTTATCGGCATTGGGTTGAACGTAAATCAATCGAAAATGCCCGATTGGCTTGCCGCATCCGCTACCTCTTTGCGCATCGAAATGGAAAAGCAGTTTTCGCGGCTGGAAATCCTGATCCGGTTGCTGCGTAACCTTGACCACTACTACAATCAATTCATCACGGAGGGGGCGCAGCCGATTTTGCGGCGTTTCGCCGAGGTGTCGAGCTACTTCAAGGGCAAGCACGTGCGAATCACGACCGCAACCGAAACTTACACAGGCGTGACAGCAGGACTGGAGTCAAGCGGAGTGCTGCGCGTTACCCGCGACGATGGCGGCGGGACGCAGGCGGTTCTTTCGGGCGATGTCGCGGAGGTTTCCTAGTGCTTCTGGCGCTTGATGCGGGCAACACAAACACCGTGCTCGGTGTTTTTCGCGGCAAGGAACTGGTCGCGAATTGGCGCCTCACCACAGCACGCGATCAGACCATCGACGAATACGGCATTTTGACGCGCGACCTCTTCACGCTTGCGGGTCTCGAACCGCGCGAAATCGGCGGCGTAATCATCAGCTCAGTGGTTCCACCCCTAAATTCGACTCTCGCCGGAATGGCGGAACGATATTTCAATCGCAAAGCCCTGTTCGTCGAGCCGGGCGTGAAGACCGGTATGCCGATTCAATACGACAATCCGCAGGAGGTCGGAGCGGATCGCATTGTGAACAGCGTGGCAGCCTTCGAAAAGTTCGGCGGACCGTGCATTATCGTGGATTTCGGCACGGCGATTAATTTCGACGCCGTTTCCGAACGAGGTGAATATCTCGGCGGTGTCCTGGCTCCAGGAATCGGGATTTCCGCCGACGCGTTATTTGCGCGCGCCGCGCGCCTTTTTCGCGTTGAAATTAAGGATCCGGGGAAAATTATTGGCACGAATACGGCCGCGTCCATGCAGTCTGGTTTGTTTTATGGCTACACCGATCTGGTGGACGGCATTCTCGATCGCATGAAAAAAGTGATGGGTGCGAAAACCCGGGTGATCGCGACCGGTGGCCAAGCGCGCTTGATCGGGAGCGCATCGCGCCACATCGAGACTGTCGACGACTTTCTCACGCTCGGGGGGCTGCGCATCATTTGGGAACGAAACCAATCGGCGCCAGCTGGCCAAGCTGCGGCACGCCAGAAGTCGCAGAAGTAGTTCGTTTCGGCCCGCATGGACTCCTTCAACTACTTCAATTATTTTACCGAAATCGAAGAATATTTCTGGCGCAAACGCGGCGCGCATCTGCTCGTGTCGCCACTCGATTGGGCGATTGTCGAGACCTGGCAGAAGGCCGGCATTCCGCTGCCGGCAGTTCTGAAGGGCATCGATCGCGCTTTTGAAAGCTGGGCGCGTTCCCGCCGCGCCGCAGGCGGCCGCCAACTGAAAAGCCTCGCGTATTGCGTGGACTCCGTGCTGGACGCGGCCGAGGAAGCGCAAGAGGCCGCCGCGGGCACCGGGCCCGAAGCAAGGCTTGGCCGGGACGCGCCGGAACCTTTTTCGCGCGATGAATTGAAAAAATATTTCGAGCGGAATATTGAGCGCGTGCGAGCCGCCGCGCAAAAATCCCGCGCTGTGCATCCCGCTATCGCTGGTCGTCTGGACGAAACCGCCACGCGCCTCACCGACGCGATTCTGCTGATCGATTCGCCCGGCCCGCTCGACCTGGAAGACCTCGAACGCCGGCTCACGATCCTCGAAGAAAAACTCACGGCGGCGCTTTCCGCCGATGCGGATGACGAGTCCTTGCTCGCGATCCGGCGCGAAATGGATGGTTCTCTCGCGCCCTATCGCCGCAAGATGTCCGCGGAACAGCTCGCGCAACTCGAGCGCCAGTACACACAGAAGCGGCTGTTCGAACAATTCGGCGTGCCGCGGCTGAGCCTGTTCTATCTCACCTGAAGAAATCGTGGCGTCGGTAGTATCCGCAGTTGCCGCTAGCCTCTATTTACGCTCTAATCGGCACACTTCTAACAACTGGGGCGTCATGGACATCACCATCGAGAAATTGATTTACGGCGGAGAAGGCTTGGCGCATCACGATGGCTCAACCGTCTTCGTGCCCTTCGTTCTTCCTGCGGAGCGCGTATCCGCTGCGCCCATTGAGACGAAGAAGAAATTTGTTCGCGCGCGCATGGAGCGTGTGCTCGATCCCTCGCCGCAACGCGCGGCTGCCCGCTGTCCGCATTTCGGTATTTGCGGCGGCTGCGACTATCAGCACATTCCCTACGACGCGCAGCTGACATATAAGGCGGAAATTCTTCGCGAAACCCTTCGCCGCCTAGGCCGGGTCGATTGGACCGGCGAGATTTCCGCGCATGGCTCACAGCCGTGGGGATACCGCAATCGTGCACAGTGGAAGATCCGATCGCCGGAAAAATCGGGTGAATTGCTGGCTTCCGGCGGCGCGCAACCGCCAGGGATCGGTTATTTTCGCGCGCAATCGACGACTTTATGCGCCGTCCACGATTGCCCCATCGTTTCCCCGCTGTTGCTGAAAACGTTGCTCGCGTTTCGCGAAGCTCTTGGCGCTGGAAAATTGCCGGGCGAGCTGCGCGAGATCGAGGCCTTCGCGGACGCCAGCGATTCAAAGCTGCTGCTGACCGCTACTTTTGCCGGCTTTCCGAGGCGAAAAGAGGAGGCAGCCGCTACGTTTCGGCGCCTTGTCCCTGAAATCGAAAGCTTGCTTTTCCACGATCCAGGCCGCGAGCGCATGGAACTCGACGGCCCCGGTTTTATCGAATACGAGGCTGCGGACGCAAAATATCGCGTAGGGCACCTGTCGTTTTTTCAGGTGAATCGTTTTCTCATTGACGAACTCGCACGCACGGTAATCAGCTTCGTGGCGCGTGGACGTCTCGCTCTCGACCTTTTCGCCGGGGTGGGACTTTTTTCGGTGCCACTTTCCGCAAGTTTCGAGAGGGTTGTGGCCGTTGAGTCAAATCCAGCAGCCGCGCGCGATTTGGAATCAAATGTGGCGTATGCGGGGCGGGGAATCGAAGTCCGCACTGCGGACGTCGAGACGTTTCTCACGAAATATCGCGGCCGCGAGAATCCTGATCTTGTGATTCTCGATCCTCCGCGTGCCGGACTCGCTCCGGGCGCTGCGAAAGCCCTTGCGCGCATCGCGCCGGGCCGAATCGTTTACGTTTCGTGCGAGCCGCCGACGCTGGCGCGTGATCTCGCTGTCTTGGTTCAGGCGGGCTACGAAATTTCCGAACTTCATCTCTTCGATTTGTTTCCGCAGACTTTTCACATGGAAACAGTCGTCCGGCTGCAAAAGCGCGCATGAAACTTCCTGTGGCATGGATTGTCGCCGCGTTCGCGGCTGGCATCGCCGTTGCGGCGCGATGGCCAGGCTCGTTCTCTCTGTGGCTTGTTGCGGCCGCAGCGGCAATTGTGATTTCCGCAATTTTGCTTTGGTGGCGCGCTTGCGCTCAATCTTGAACGCGCCGCAGTCCCGGGAAATCACGTCTCGCGACGAATTGCCGCCGGTCAGCTCGATACCAGCGGCGCGCTTCGTTGGCGTGGCCGCCTGCGCGATGATCCGATGGAGTCGCCGTGGGGCCGCCGCTAGGAAATCGCGCTGGAATCCGCGGAAGTTGACGGCACGCCCGTACCCGTCCGCGGCGGTCTGCGGCTAAATCTCTACGGCAGTCCGGATTCGCATGCGATCGCATCCGCACCGTCTGAATTGCGTGCAGGCGAACGGATCGAGGCGCTCGTGAAGGCGCGCCCGCCCGGATCATGTGCTACGAGGGCGCTCAAATGCTGATCGAGGAATTTCGTGAGGCAGGAATAATCGCACGATCTGGCTGCCGCGCCTTGTGATTGAGGCGTATTCGCAGCCCGGGTAACCGAAATTCACGAAAAACAAGCCGGCACAAATCACGCAAACGAACGCCGCGAGCAGCATTTTTTGTCGCACGGTTCCTTCCTTGCGCTGGTACTATTGCGCCTGACACTTCAGAAGTCCATGATGATTCTGGCCGCTGAAATCATGGCATCCGCGCAAAATCTGCAACCGCTGCCCACGCAGGAAGAAATCGACGAGGAGAGCAGGCAAATCCGCCGCCTGCGAATTCTGGTCCGGCTGACGATGGAAACGATCGCCGACGGCGATCTCTCAGCCGAAGAAGCGTCCGGCATGATTGCGGCTACCCGGGAAGCAGCGATGCAAATGTTTCCCGGCAAGGAACGCGCCTTCGACCTTATTTATCGGCCGCAATTTCAGCGGCTGATGCATGCGATTTATCATTTGCAGTAGCGCCTGCTTGCCTGCTAGCGTCCAAACCTCAGTCGGAGCCACATCCGCAGAAATAGCAGCCCAATCCCGGCAATCGCGCCCAGCAGGGCTTGATATTCGCGGTTGCGCCGGTATTGCGGCCACGAAAACGAGCTGCCCGGTCCAGCGTCGCCGCTTTGAGCCGCACGCGAAAACCACGGAAAAAATATCGGCGCACGCGCGACATAGGCATCGAATGCAGCGGCGCCGAATTCCTCGCGCAGATACGCTTCCTCGTTTCGAATCGCCGCGTAGTAAAAAACGATGAAATAAGCCGCCACGATAATTGCCGCAATCCAGGAACGCCCAGCGACCAGAAATCCCGCGGCCAGAAACGCACTGCCAAGATAAAGCGGGTTTCGCGTGTATGCGTAAATTCCGGTGGTCGTCAACGACTCGTCTTTTTGCAGATAGCCCGAAGCGATTCCACGAATCAGCAGTCCGAGCGCCGCGATCGCCGATCCGATCGCGATCGCGCGAATTGTTGGCACGGCGAGCAGCCAATAAACAATGCCGACGGGATAGCCGATTCTCACCCGCCAACGACGCCATGCGTTGCGCGGCAGCGTCATCGGTGCTCCTGAAATGCAGTTCGCCGGCTCGCGGCGGTCATGATTGCGCTCCAAAAATCGTTTTCGCGGTCAATGCGCAAAGAGATCGCGCAATAGAGTACCGGAAGGTCGAAATGCGCCAGCTCCAGATTGCGCAGGTCCTTTTCCGTGCAAATCAACACCGAAGCATCCGCTGCCTTCGCGTTTATCACGATCGCATCAGCATCTTTTGCGGTGAATTTGTGGTGGTCTCGAAAAAATAGGTGCCCGCAGACGTTTACGCCCCACCGCTGAAGATCGCTGAGAAATGCATTTGGATTGCCGATTCCGCAAAAAGCAAAAACCTTGCCCAACGCACTGGCAGCCGCCGATTCCCCGCCTGATGTTTCGCTTGCGCGCTTGATCGAAAGCAGCTCTGTCTGCGCATAAAAAATGGGAGCGGCGGAATCTCGGCGAATCGCCGCCTCTACAGCAGGCGAATGTTCGCTGCGCGTGATAACGACGAGGTCCGCACGTTTGAGAGCCGACCGCGGCTCGCGCAGCCGCCCGGCGGGGAGGAGATGACCGCCGCCGAATGGATTTGTGGCGTCGATCAGCACGATGTCCGCATCTCGCGCGAGCTGGCGGTGCTGAAAACCATCATCGAGCACGAACCATTCCACGCCGCGTTTCGCGAGTTCCTGACTGCTGGCAAAACGGTCCGCGCCGATTCCGAATTCGATCGAATCGCCCAGCCGAGATCGCAGAAGGTCCACTTCATCACTGGTAGCACCAGTGGGCGATTCCTTGCCGCGATAGCCGCGCGTCAAAATCGCTGCACGTTTTCCGTCGCGCTGAAGTCGATCAGCGATCCACATCACCATGGGAGTCTTGCCCGTTCCGCCGGTCGTAAGGTTTCCCACGCTGATGACTTTGCCTTTCAGCGGCTTTGCCCTGAGCACTCCGACACCATAGGCAGCTGACCGTAGTGACGTTGCAGCGCCGTACGGAATCGTCAGCGGCCACAAGATTGCCTCGCCCAGCTTCAATTCTTCCGCTCCGCGCTGCCTATCATCTCCGAGATGCGCGCCATCGCTCGGGCTGTGGCTCCGCGATTTCGCTCAGAAAGCTCTCGCGCTGCGCGTCCCATTCGCTCTCGCAGCGTGTTGTCTTCAATCAGCTGCACCCACACTTTTCCCAACTGCTGCCCGCTATGCACTTGCACTCCCGCGTGCGCGGACAAAAACTTCGCCGCCATTTCGCGGAAATTTTCCATCGACTGCCCGAATACCGGCGGCTTCGAAAACCACGCCGGCTCAAGGATGTTGTGTCCTCCTGCTTTCACCAGCGAACCGCCCACGAATGCCGCGTCACCGAGCGAGTACAAGCCCGCGAGTTCGCCAATCGAATCGAGCACCAGCACGTCTGCGTTTTCGGCGAGCGGCTTGCCAATCTCGATCGCGCAGCGACGCACCACATTCCATCCCGCAGCGCTCGAAATCTCCGCTGCCGCGTCGAACCGGTCCGGCCTTCTCGGCGCAAGCACGAGTAGCGCGCGCCGCCAGCGCCTCTGCACGATATCGTACGCGGCAAGCACCGCCTCTTCTTCCCCCTCAACCACGCTGCCCGCGATGACCACGGGCCAGCGTTCCTGCTGGCGAATCTGCGACCCAAGCCAAGCGCCGAACTTGCTGATTGACGGTGCCGTGCCGTCATACTTCAGATTGCCGGTCACTTCGACTTTTTCTTCGGCCGCGCCCATTTCGCTCAAGCGCGCCGCGTCTTCGGGAGACTGCGCCAGCAGCAGATCGGCGTCACGCAAAGCGCGTGCGAAAAACTCACCAACGAAAAATTCCCAACGCTTGAATCGCGCGAACGATTTTTCGGAAATGCGCGCATTCACGAAGATTACGAGCGCGCCCTGGCGCTTGGCTTCACGGAGAAAATTTGGCCAGATTTCCGTCTCCATGATGATCGTGATTTGCGGCTGGATGGTTGCGAGCGCGCGGCGAACGGCTGTTGTCCAATCGAGCGGGAAATAGAAAATGCCGTCGGCGCGCTCGATGCGCTCTCGCGCGAGCCTCTGGCCGGTTTCAGTGGTCGTTGAAACGAAAACCGCGCGCTGGGGGAAACGCTGTTTAATCTCGTCAACGAGGGGCTTCGCGGCCAACACCTCGCCAACGGAAACGGCATGAATCCAGATCGCAGAAACGCCGCTCGATTCACATGCCGCGGCGGCACGCTTCGCGATTTCAGGCGGCAGCTTGCCGAACCGCTGCGCCACGGAGTTTTCGCCGCGCCGGCGTCCCCGCACCGCGTAATACGGTGCCAGGACGATCATGCTCAAGGCTGTGACGATTCGATAGAGGAAATACATTCGGTAGGTGAAGGCGCTCGATGGTTCGGACAAGCAACAACGCCTTCTAGGCGCATCCAGCGCGGATTATATCCCGAAGGTTGCCACCCGCGGCGATAAGTGAACTACAAAGTGCGTTCTCTTACGCCAGATTCAGCTGCCACGAAACGCCAAAGCGATCCTGCACCCAGCCGAATTTCTTGCTGAATCCGTAAGAGCCCAGCGGCATGAATGCCTTGCCATCGGCCACCAGCGCCGCATAGAGGTGATCGAGTTCGCCCTCCGATTCGCATTCGACGAATAGGGAAGTAGCCGGCGTAAACGTGAAATCGTGCTTCACATAGCTGTCGGTGCACATGATCGTCTGTCCGCCGATCGAAAAGCTCGCGCGCATCACGGAGCCTTCAGCGCCCGGTCCGCCCGCAGGCCAGCGTTTCAATTGAATCACCTTCGCGTCCGGAAAAAGCGATACGTAGAAATTCATCGCTTCCTCCGCTTTGCCTTCAAACATCAGAAAGGCATGGATTCGTGAATTTGCCATCGTCCGCGCCTCTTAAGCTCGCTGCTGCCGTAGCCGCTTCGGCCAAATGCCACTTTTGCCCGGCGAAAGAATCCCGTTCGGGTCGATCGCGTCTTTGACTCGCTCGTGCAGCCGGCGTAGCGCGTGATTGTTGAACGAATAGACGTTTGACACCGCGTCCATGAAAGCCACGTGCGTGCGGTATTCGCCCCAGCCGTGCTCGGCTGCGACTTCCACAAGCCGCTGAAACGCCCTGCGGCTCTCGCGGTTTTTCTCAACGTCGTGCGCGATCGGAAATCCGAAAAGCAGCACGAACGAGTGCGGAAAAAAGCACCAGGGCAGGGAGAAAAATTGGTTTTTCGGCTCGATGCCGAGATCGGCGTAGGCTTTTCCGAACGCGCTCAAAACTTCGAAGACCGCTTCCGCCTGCATGGGAATGATCGGCGAGAAGTCCATGTGGCCGTTTCCGCCGGCAATCAAACCGAAAACCGAAAGACTCGGAATCCCCAGCGCGACCCAGGGCACCGCGTCCGTATCCTTCACTTCCATGGGGAAGTGGTAATAGCGCCCGTCCTTGAATGTCGCTCCCGGAATCGCCGAGAATTTTTCCTTGGCGTATTCCCACTGCGCGTCGATTACATTCGGCGGTCCCCAGAAATGCAGCTCCATGGACCAGTACGGGAGGCCCTTTTCTTGGCCAAGCTTTTCAGTTTCGGCCACCGTCGGGCCGCCGGGCATATCGAGCACGCTGCCGCCCTGCGACGCGCGGTAACTCAGCAAGGGACTATCGAGCAGCATCGTGCCGCGCACGACGCTCGAGTCAATCAGGAACGAGAGCGTATCGACAAACGGAATCAGGTCGTCGTGCTTGGGCACGGACACCACTCCATCGCGATACGCTTCGGGTGAAGGCATCAGCCAGATGCCGATTTTCGTCACGATGCCGAAATTTGATTGCGAAAACATGCCGTCAACGTAGGGTCCAAATCCGTACTTGTATTGCTGCCAAGTTTTCGATTCCGGTAGCGCGCCCATGCCGGTTCGAATCACTTCGCCATTGGCAAGCACGATCTCCATCCCGCACACCGACGCGAAGTGGTCACGCATCGGCGTGCGGCCGCCGCCGCGTTCGAGGGAATTACCCATCGGACTGCCCCAGCCTGGGTCGGGGGGATCGATCCAGACGTTCAGCTTGTGGTCCTGAATGTAGTGGTAGAGATCGAAATAGCTCACGCCCGGCTCGACCAGCGCGTAGTGATTCTTGTCGTTCACTTCCAGGATGCGATTCATGCGTTTCAAGTCGAGAATTACGCTGCCTGAAAGCGCGGGAGAAGATCCGCCGTAGGCCAAGTTCTTGCCCGTCGAAATCGTCCACAGAGGAATTTTGTAGGTGTTCGCGATTTTGACGATCGCCTGAATTTGCTCCACACCGTCCGGAGCTACGGCAGCGGACGGCACGCGTTCGTCCTCTTCGTGCCAGAGCGGCGAGTAGGAGTCGCGGTAGAGGTCGACGTCGTCCTGCGAGCTGAACACCCACTCTTTGCCGACAACGGCCGCGAACTTTTCGAGCGCCGCGGCGAAATCGCTCGCACTGACTCCGGGAGGAAGTTTCATGCCCCCGCCTTTCTCATGCTCTTTGGCCAGATGCCGTTTTTTCCCGCGGAGAGAATGCCGTTCGGATCGAGCGCATCTTTCACCGTTTCGTGGAAGCGCAGCAGCGAATGATTGTTGAACGAGTAGGCGTCCATGATGTCGCCCATGAACGCGGTATGCGTGCGATATTCGCCCCAGCCATGCTCGGCGGCGGTTTTGATGAGGCGCCGGAAGATTTCGCGACTGCGGCGATTCTTTTCGATATCGTGCTCGATCGGGAAGAAATAAATGATCACGAACGCGCGCGCGAAAAAGTTCCAGATCGGAAAGCCCGTCGTACCGGTCACGTAGCCCAGACTCTGCGCCACTTTATCGAATACAGACTGCGCTTCGATCACCGCTTCGCCCGTCATCGGAATAATCGGCGAAAACCACATGTGTCCCTGGCTTTTCGGGCCGCCGATCGAAAATGTCTGCAAACTCGGGACGCCAAACGGCACAGGATTCACAATTTTCGTGAGCTGCTCTTCCGTCAACGGGAATTTGTACGACGCGCCATCGCGAAACGTCGCGCCGGGAATTGCCGCCGAAAATTTCTGTTTCGCATATTCCCACTGCGCCGCGATCACTTTCTCCGGGCCATAAAGGGGCAGGGAAACGCTCCAGTAGCCGATGCCTTTTTGCCCTGCGTAGTCCTCCAGATCCCTGGTCGAGCCGCTCGCGCGCAACTTCACCAATTCGGGATCGCGCGAATACGCGAGTGGGCTTACGACCGTTGTTGTCGCCTGCACGACCCCGGAATTCATAAGGTTCGCGAAAATTTCGACAAGTGGCGTCAAGTCATCATGCTTCGGCACGGTCACACTGCCCGAAAGGTACGCATCCGGTTGCGGCTGCAGCCAAAAGCCCATTTTTGTCACGACGCCAAGATTGGATTGCGAAAACATTCCATCCATGTACGGACCAAAGCCGTAGCGATATTGCTGCCAGGTTTTCGCGGTTGGCAGCGCTCCCATGCCCGTGCGAACCAGCTCGCCATCGGGCAAAACGACTTCCATCCCGCAGTGAGCGTCGAAGTGGTCGCGCATCGGCGTGTAGCCTCCGCCGCGTTCGAGCGCGTTGCCCATCGGACTGCCCCACCCCGGATCGGGTGGATCGATCCACACCGGCAAATCTCTGTCGCGAATATGGCGATAGAGATCGAAGTAGCTCACGCCGGGCTCGACGAGCGCGTAGTGATTCTTGTCGTTCACTTCGAGCACTCGATTCATGCGCTTCAAATCGAGCACCGCACTGCCGTTCAGCAGCGGAGCTGAACCGCCATAGCCGAGATTTTTCCCTGTCGAAATCGTCCACAGCGGAATTTTGTAACGATTCGCGATCCTAACGACCGCCTGCACTTGTTCCACGCTGTCCGGAGCAAAGGCGGCTGAGGGAATCGGCTCCTGATTTTCGTGCCAGAAAGGAGAGTACGAATCGCGATAAAGATTCACATCCTCGTCGGACGTGAAGACCCATTCTTTGCCGATCGCGCTTTCGAGTTCCTTGATCGCGGCAGAGAAATCGCCGGCGCTAACGCCTGGGGGAAGTCGCATCGTTTACTTCTTATTGTTGCGCATCAAATAAGCGTCAATTGCGTCGAGTTCGGCGTCGCTGATTTCCGTTTTGCGGAAAACGGGCATGAATCCCACGCCGTGCCGAACCACTGTATTGATCAATGCCGCCGTGAGATCGGTGCGTTCTTCAAGCACTGCGGGATTTTGCCCGCGAGCCTTCAGCGCGTCCGTGCCCGGCTTGCCGACGCCCGTGCCGTGGCACGGAAAGCACCACTTGTCGTAGACCTTGTGCCCGCGCTCGAGTTGTGAGTCCTTCTCCTGTGGCGGCCCGGCCCACGCGAATGTCGCGGCAGTCAACATCAATATCAGCAGCACAGCAGCTTTTTTCATGTTCATGCCTTTGCCGTCCTCATGCGTTTTGGCCAGATGCCGGACTTGCCCGGCGAAAGAATGCCGTTCGGATCAACCGCGTCCTTGATCATCTCGTGAAATCGCAGCAGGGAATGATTGTTGAAGGAATACGTCTCGGCGATGTCTTTCATAAACGTTGTGTGTGTGCGGTATTCACCCCAGCCGCGCGCCGCCGATTCCTTGATCAACCGCCGGTAAATCTCGCGCGTCTTGCGATTCTTTTCCACGTCGTGCTCGATGGGGAAAAGGTAAATGTTCACGAACGCACGCGCGAAAAATGAGAACACCGGAAACGAGGCCGCCTCGCCTTCGGGCGACCCGAGGTCCCTATAAACCTGGGTAAATACGCGCTGCGATTCGAGCACCGCTTCGCCCGTCATCGGAATGATCGGGGAGAATCCCAAGTGCCCGATGTTCTTCCCGATCATCGAAAATATCGACAAGCTCGGAATCCCGAACGGAACGGTATCCGCCATCTTTGCCACTTGCTCATCGCTCAAGGGGAACCGGTAGGAAGCGCCGTCCAGAAATTTCGCACCTGGAATCGCCGCCGAGAATTTTTCCTTCGCGAATTCCCATTGCGCCGCCACGACTTTGGCCGGCCCGTAAAACGGCAGCGAAACGCTCCAATACGCCGCACCTTTTCGCGCCGCGTATGCGTCGAGATCCTGCGTGGTGCCGTGTTCGCGAATCCCCGTCAGCTCAGGATCATTGCGCACGTACCACAGCGGACTCGTGATCAGCGTCGTTGCCTGCACAATGCTGGAATCCACCAGGTAGGCGAACACTTCCACCATCTTGTAGATGTCATCGTGCTTCGGCACCGTGACTGTACCGGAAAGATAAGCCTCAGGCTCCGGCAGGAGCCAAAATCCCATTTTTGTCACGACGCCGAAGTTCGACTGCGAAAACATGCCGTCGATGTATGGCCCGAAGCCATATTTGTACTGCTGCCATGTCTTAGATCCGGGCAGAGCGCCCATGCCGGTGCGAATCACTTCGCCATTTGCCAGCACCACTTCCATTCCGCAGTGATTATCGAAGTGGTCGCGCATCGGCGTGTACCCGCCGCCGCGGTCGAGAGAATTGCCGACGGGGCTGCCCCATCCCGGATCGGGCGGATCGAGCCACACCTTGAGGTTGTGTTGGCGAATGTAGCGATAAAGATCGAAGTAGCTGACGCCCGGCTCGACTAGCGCGTAGTGATTCTTGTCGTTCACTTCGAGAACGCGGTTCATCCGCTTTAGATCGAGCACCGCGCTTCCGCTCAACAGCGGCGCCGAACCGCCGTATCCCAGATTTTTTCCCGTGGAAATCGTCCAGAGCGGAACCTTGTATTCGTTTGCGACCTTCAGGACCGCCTGAATCTGCTCGACGCCATCGGGTGCAACCGCGGCGGAGGGAACCGGGTCATTATCCTCATGCCATAGCGGGGAATAGTAGTCGCGATACATCTCCACATCCTCATCGGACGTGAAGATCCATTCCTTGCCTACGATTTCAGTCCATTGCTTGACTACGTCGGAAAAATCCTTGGCGCTCAGGCCGGGAGGAACTTTCACGCAGGGCTCCCTTTTCGGAAAATTCTTATTTCTTATTGTTGCGCGTCAGGTATTCCGCAATCAGATCCAGATTTGCGTCGCTGATTTCCGTCTTGCGAAAAATCGGCATGATCGAGATGCCGTTGCGCACATAGGCTTTTATCACCGCACCGTTCAAGTCCGTCCGGTCCGCAAGCAGAGCCGGCTCCGCGCCTTTGTATTTCGCCTGCAGCGCCATCGTGCCCGGTTGTCCAGGCCCCGGCCCGTGGCACATCGAGCAGTAATTCTCGAATTGCACGTAGCCTTTCGGCTGGCCTTGGCCTGAAATTGTCGTCCGGGTCCACGCCGAGGAGCGCGAGACTTCCTGACCGTTACATCGTTGCGCACCGAAAGAAAGTAGCACTGCCCCTATGATGATCACGACGCGCGCGTTCATGAACTTCTCCATGTGTGTGAGTCGCGCAGATGTTTCGGCCAAATTCCGTAGCGCCCAGCCGACAAAATTCCATTCGGGTCGACGGCGTCCTTCAACGTTTCGTGGAAACGCAGCAGCGCGTGATTGTTGAAGGAGTATGTGTCCATCACCGCCGCCTGATGCGCGGGCGCGGTGCGGTATTCACCCCAGCCGTGCTCTGCCGCGATTTTCACCAGTTGCTGGAACGCCTTCCGATTCTTCTTGTTCGTCTCCGGATCGTGCGTAATCGGGAACCCAAAAAGGAAAATGAACGCGCGCTCCCAATAGCAAGTCGGCAGGCTGAACGGCGGCACGGGCAGGCCAAGTTCCTTTGCCGCCTGCCGGAAAACGCGATTGGCCTCGAAAACTGCCTCGCCGGTTCGCGGAATAATTGGCGAAAACCAAATGTGGCCCTCGCCCGGAGTCGGATTGATCGCCGACCGCGCGCCGATTGAAAACATCTGCAAGCTGGGAATTCCGAATTGCGGCAGATTGAATTTCGCTTGCACTTCGGGGGTTAGCGGCAGCTTGTACGCGCCGCCGTCCGTGAATTTCGCGCCCGGAATCGCGGAAAACTTCTCTTTCGCAAATTCCCAGTTGCCGGCATTCGCCTGCGGTCCGCCGTAAAAGCTGACGGTGCAGCTCCACTGGTGAACGCCTTTTTTCTCGGCGTAGGCGTCCATCTCTTCTGGCACGGGTCCGTTCTCGTCATTGAGCAGCGCCGTCAGCTCCGGATCGGCCAGAGGCCCTTGCTCGCCGATCGGTCCTCGCGCGAGCATCGGGCTGCCCAAAAACGGCATGCCGTTCGTACACCCGGTGTTCTCGAGATATCCAAGAATATCGATCAGCTGAGTCAGGTCGTTGTACTTCGGCACCGTAACCGTGCCAACTTGATACGAGTCGGGCGCGGGGCACATCCAGAATCCCATCTTCGTCACCACGCCGAAATTCGACTGCGAAAAAACCCCATCGATCCACGGACCGAAGCCCGATTTGTACTCCTGCCACGTCTTCGCGCCTGGCAGAGCGCCCATGCCCGTGCGCAGGATTTCGCCGTTCGCCAGCACCACTTCCATTCCGCAATGAGAATCGAAATGATTCCGAAACTGCGGCAATAAATACCCGCCGCCGCGATCCAGCGCATTTCCGACTGGGCTGCCCCAGCCGGGATCGGGGACGTCCACCCACAGCCTGATTCCTTTTTCCTGAATGTAGCGATAGAGGTCGAAGTAGCTGACGCCGGGTTCGACAAGGCAGTACGCATTCTTCTCGTTCACTTCGAGAATGCGGTTCATGCGCTTCAGATCAAGCACAACGCTGCCCGAATAACAGGGTGCGGAGCCGCCATAGCCCAGATTTTTTCCGGTCGAAATCGTGTAGATCGGAATCTTGTACTGATTCGCGATTCTTACGATTTTCTGGACCTGCTCCACTCCATCGGGAGCGACGGCTGCGGACGCGACCAGCTCATCCGCCTCGCCATAGAAAGGAGAATACGCGTCGCGATACATCGCGACGTCTTCATCGCTGGTGAAAACCCATTCTTTGCCGACCACTTCCTCAAATTGCCGCAGCGCTTCGGAAAAATCGCTCGTGCTTACGCCAGGTGGAACTTTCATTCCGCGCTCCTGACCGAAACTTTCGGCTTACGCTCGCTTGACGGAAGCGATGACCCAGGAAATGAGGTGTTCCGGATCGTCCGGATGTTTCGCTGTGGATGCCACAATGTTCGTCTGCGAAGTTTGCGCCCGGCTCAAGGGAACGTGAGTCACCAGGTTCGCTACGCCGGTGGTCCAGTCGCTGTCCGCGTCCCGCAATTCAGCAGCCTGGCGGAGCATATTCGCGGGGCCTGAAAGCGCGTGCTCAATTGAACCGTCTTCGCGATAACGGTGATCGGCGCGAAATACCACGCGCATTCGATTGTCCCACGCGAGCCTTTCCATGCAGAAAATCGGGCCATGCGCCGTGAGGCCGGCGATCGCCACGGGGCTTTCCTTCCAGCGGTAGTAAAGGTCGTGATACCAGAAATCCGTGATATCGCCCTTGATCGCGTGGATTTCCGCGCCGAAACGCGTGGACTCCTCCGCGAACGCGCGGCTCGCCGGAAATCTTTCGTCGTAAATCACCTTATAAAGCGGCGTTGAAGGCTCGGTCTCCAATCCGGCTAGCGCCGGCGCCAAAACGCCGCGCGTCGAAATGGGCAAAGCGAGAGCTGCAACGCCTATTTGCAGAAACTCTCTACGGCTCGCCATGTGGTTCCTTTCCTGCTGGGACAAACTTTTACGGGCGGGAAATTGTCACGCGCAACGCCATGTGTCAAGCACAATCTACATTTCGGTCGGCCGCCGCGGTCCGACTATAAAGGCACCGGCCAAGCCATCGATTGGCAATGGCACGAAGCGCGATTTTCTGCTAAATGTGTCGCACAACGCCCCCGGTTTCTGGGGCATCCGACAACCAGCCAATGCGACAAGCCTTCTTACTAATTGCAACTGTGATCTTGCTCGCCGCCTCGGGCTTTGCGCACACAATTCCCGGGCAAGATTCCGCGACCGCACCGGCGGCGGACTCCAAATCGTCGCTTCCGGTCGATCGGCACGAAGGCATGGCCGTTTCCGCCGATGCCTACTCTGATTTCGCGCGTGCGAAATCGAAATTCGGCAAGAGCAATCCGCTCCAGGTCGGAATTCTTCCAGTCGAGGTCTTCTTGCACAACGAATCCGGCCAGGCCATGCGCATCCAGCTCGAAACCATTCAGCTTGTGGTGCATTTTCAGGACGGTAGCCAGCAGGAACTCGATTGGCTCGATATAAAAGAAGTCGCCAGCACGATCGCCCATCCCAATGGGCCGCCCGCCCCGAAGACGCGGCGCTTTCCAGTCGGCATCGGATCGATAAGCGACAAGAAAACGGACAAAGTGGTGGATGAACTACAACCGTTCGCGCTGGACGCTGACGTTGTGCCGCCCATGGCCACGGTCCACGGATTCCTATT
Organism: Candidatus Acidiferrales bacterium; assembly: GCA_030037315.1. Classification (GTDB taxonomy): domain Bacteria; phylum Acidobacteriota; class Terriglobia; order Acidiferrales; family UBA7541; genus Palsa-295. The sequence continues at coordinate 19,204 of JASHRM010000158.1, read as the reverse complement.
TTTCAATCTTGGCGACGACGTGTCCCTCGCGCGCACCGCGACGATCTACGTCCCCGACGTGACGAACCTGCCCACGAGCAAACCATTGATGTTCTTCGAGGTGAAGCTCGGCAAAAATGAGTAAATGCCGCAAACACTCGTTTCGAGGTTTAGCCAAGAGATTTCAACGCAGTCCTTGCCTCTACGAGGTCGGGTGTGTTGAAACCTTCAGAGAATTGCGAATAAATTTCCGTAAGCCGCTGTTTGGCCTCCGATTTTCGTTTCTCGCTGGTAACAGCACGGCCGAGACTGAACGCAGCGCGTAATTCCAAAGATTTGGCGTTTTGACGACGCGCAATGTCCAAAGCTCCGCGGAAATAAGACTCAGCCTGCTCGGTCTCGCCTCCTTGCGCCAAGACCAGATCCCCTTTCCATCTGGCGAGTTCGGCATCGCAAAATAAGGGAGAACCGTCGAAGCCGTCCAATGCCGACTCAAGCGTTCTTAGGGCAAGATCGAATCGCTTCGTCTTCGCAAGCGCGCTCGCCAACAGCAATGCCATGAAAGGAAGCTCCACGATGGCTCCAGCTGCGCGGTAAAGCTCCATCGCCTCTTGCAGCTCCGTAATTCCGCGTTCGACCTCGCCTTGTTCGGAGAGCGCCCAGCCGCGAAAAGCCTTGGCGTGCGCCACATGAAATGGAAATCCATGATCGGTGGACACCTGAAAACATTCCTGCGCGCGTTCCATCACCATTTGAGGCTCGCGGCGCAGAATGTAAACCCACGCGCAGTGGGCTGATGCAGCAGCCAAGCTGTAGGCGTGCTTGAGCTCGCGTGCCCAGCGAATCGCTTCTTCTACTGTGTCACGCGCTTGGTCGGGATAGCCCAAATACCAAAGGTCGTGCGCCAGAAACATTCGGCAGCCCACGAGCAAGTCGTAGGCTCCGAATCGCTCAGGCAAAGAACGGTCGCGTTCCGCACGATAAAGACCGATACCTTTTTGCAGGAAGTCGCGCGACTGGATAAAATCGCCAAGCCAAAGATAAAGATCGCCGATCAGGTGATAGCTTAGAACCTGCAGCCCCGGATCGCCGCTTCGCTCTGCTAGTTCCAGCACTTGACCGGAAAAGTTCCGCCATACCGAAAGCTGCCCACGAACGCCGTAATAGAAACACAGTCCCCGGAGAATCCCGAAGAGTTCGTTCACTTCACCGGTTTGATTGGCAAGACTCTCCGCGCGTCGGAAGGTCTGCTCGACTTCGGCATCCCCGTAGCCTTTGATAAGAAACAGCGACGATCCAAGCGCATTCTGAATACTAAGCTCCCGTCTCATGCGCTCTTCGCCTTCCGGGAGCGATTTCACTTGCTCCAAGCTGCGGCGGGCGAGTTTGACGGACTCGTGATGCGCCGAGAGGCGCGCGGCGTTTCTGGCGGCAAGCAAAAAATAACGGGAAGATTTCGCGAACTCCCGCGCAGCTTCATAGAGCATCGCAAGCTGGATCGCGACGTGGGTCAAGTCCGAATCGTAGTGTTGCTCGAGGAATTGAGCCACTTTGGCGCTGAGGGAACGCCGGCGCGCGAGGGAAAGCGCTTCATAAAAGGCGTTTTGATAAAGAATGTGAACGAAGTGATAGTGCGAAGAAATCGTTTTGTCGGGAAACTCCTCTTCTCCCGCGTTTCGGACAAAGCGATGTACGTGTTCGAGCGCGGATAACTTTTCCTCTACGTCCGCAACATCGAGTCCCAAGGCCTCCGCCACAATGGTGGAATCGAATTCGTAACCTTGCACGCTGGCGGCAGTGAGCAGACGCTGGTCTTCTTCGGAGAGTTTCGCTCGTTTTCTCTCAATCAGACTGCGAATCGAGGAGGGCAGCTCAACGTTTGCGCTGTCGAGCGGAGCTCGCAGAGTCCATTGCCCGTCTTGCTGCGCAATGATCTGGCGATCTCGAAGATCCTCGACCAAATTCACCAGGAACAGGGGATTGCCTTCCGTGCGTGTGTGGAGATGTTGCGCGAAGCTCGCTGGGAGCTTCGATCCAGGAAACTCCGATGCCAAATACGATTCGATCTTGGGGAGAGTGAGAAAGCCAACCTCTATTTCTCTGCATTTGCCGCGCGCCTGAAGATCTAATTTCAGTGGCAAGAATGGATGCTTCACCACGCCGAGGTCGGACGGCCGATAGGTGACGATCAAGAGCAACCGCAACTCGTCGAACTTCGCCGCAAGGTAGGCAAGCAGATCGATCGTCGCCGTATCCGCCCAGTGCAGATCATCGAGGAAAATAATTACGGGCGAAGTGCGCGATAGCTCTCGCAGCAGCGCTCCCATCTGCCGCTTCAGTTGCTCCTGCGTCACCGTCTGCGCCGGCTGCTGGTCTCCTCTGGCGGCTTCTGCCGCAGCGACCTGCGCAAACCAGGCGGGAGCAAGCGTTTTCATGGCTCGAATCGCCGTTCCCTGAGATGGCCCCTGCAACAGGCCGTCCAGGGCCTCCAGTAGGGGCAGATAGGCTTCGGAACCCGCAAACCTTTCCGAGCATCTCCCTCGCGCCACGAGACAGGTTTCGCCGGTGATGGCGAGCTCTTCGAAAAATCCTTCAGCGATTGTGGTCTTGCCGATTCCGGGCTCACCGGAGAGGCAGGCCAAAAGTCCGCGACCTTCAGCGACATGACGGTATGCCTTCCAAAGTTCAGCGTGTTCTTTCTCCCGGCCCAGTTCGGATGCGTGCCGGGCCCTGGCACCTGGCACATGACCCGGCTTTGTGATCAGCGCACTCTCCAAAGCCGAGCAGACTTCAGGCGCCGTCGGCCGCAATTGCGGATCCTTGTTCAGCATCTTTTGAATCAGGCCGTCCATGGCGGGTGAGATTTCGCGATTCAACTGAGAGGGAGCGGGAGGAATCTCCGACAGTATCGCGCTCATGGTTTCCGCTGATGAATAAGCGGCAAAGGGGTGGCGCCCCGCCAAGAACTCGTACATCAAAATCCCTAGCGAGAAAATGTCTGAAGCGTTGGACACGTCTTCTCCGCGCACTTGTTCGGGAGACATGTAGCGAACCGTTCCGATCACGGTTCCGGGTAACGTCAAGACAGTGGATTCCGAAGCGCGGCTGGTAAATCGAGCGAGGCCGAAATCCATCAGCTTCAGATAGCCGTCGTTCCTTACCATCACGTTTTCGGGCTTGATGTCGCGGTGAACGATTCCGGCGCTGTGGGCTACAGCGAGTGCCATCGCGATCTGATTGAATAAGTTTCTGACGGATTCGATCGACGGATTGCGTTCGCGGAATGCGAGTAACGAACATCCATCGACCATCTCCATCGCAAGGAATGGTTGATTGGCGTGTTCGCCGCATTCATAAACCGTGCAAATGGCAGGATGATTCAGGGCTGATGCAGCTTGGGCTTCCCGTTCGAACCGCTCCAGGGCCGCGCGATCGCCGATCAAATCAGACGTCAGGAATTTCAGTGCTACGGGTCGGCGGAGCTTTACGTCCTCTGCCTTGTACACAACTCCCATCCCGCCGCCGCCCAACTTCTCAATGATGCGGTAGTGAGAAACGATCTGCCCAATGAGCGCATCGCTGACCGCCACGGTGCCGCCATCTTAGGTTGCGCGCTTAAAACAAGTCAACGAACAGTCGCGTACCGCGAGAAGCGTGAGCAAAAATCTAACTCTCAACGGGCAATTGGAACTGCCTTCATCCTCATCCGACCCGCCATTTGCCTACCGCTCGGGCGAAAGGTATCATGGTTCTTTCATGCATACCGCGTTGCGTAAGCTGTTTCTATTAGCCCTCGTAGCCGGCTTACTCGCCACTGTTTGGCCGGCCCGCGCCACGGATACTCCCGCCATCTTTCCGCTGAGTGACGTCAAGCCTGGCATGAAGGGCGTGGCTTACACAATTTTCGAAGGCGACCAGGTCGAAAAAGTCGATCTGGAAGTGATCGGCGTTCTGCACAATGCCGTCGGTCCGAAGCTGGACGTGATTCTGGTGCGATTGCTTGGCGACGAAGTCGACAAAACGGGCGTCGTCGCCGGAATGAGCGGCAGCCCTGTTTACATCGACGGCAAGCTGGTTGGCGCACTGGCCCTCAAGCTGGGCACTTTTACTCGCGACGCGATCGGCGGCGTTACGCCGATTGCGGACATGCTCGAAGTCGAGCAGGGCCCGTCCTCTTCGACGCCTGCAATTGCCCAAACAACCGCCGCGCCGCCGCGAGTCGATCTCCCGCCGGACATGGCTCAATCGGTCGCTGCCGGCGGGCAATTCCTCGTTCCGATTGAGACGCCGCTGATCACGTCCGGCCTTTACCCTGAAACTCTCGCGCGCTTCGGCAAGGATTTTGCCTCCTGGGGCATGACGGCGATGGCCGGTGGCACGGCGCCGGCCACTCCCGAAGATTCCGACTTGAAACCCGGCGACATGGTCGGCATCGATCTTGTGCGCGGCGATCTTTCGATCAGCTCGGGCTGCACAGTGACGACTGTGATCGATGGGCGCATCCTCGCCTGCGGCCATCCGCTCTTCGGCTATGGTTCGGTGACGATGCCTCTTTCTCGCGCGCATGTATTGATGACGCTCGCGTCGTCCCAAGCTTCCACCAAGGTAATGACCACAGGCGGCATTATCGGCACGCTTACCGAAGACCGCCAAACCGCCGTGATGGGCAAGCTCGGTCCCGCGCCGCGGATGATTCCTGTCGATCTGACGCTCGACACGCCGTCCGCGCAGAAGAAATATCACTTCGAAGTGGTCGAGAGCCCGCAGCTCACTCCAACTCTGGTTGCCACAGCTGCGTACAACGGCATCATCGGCAGCCCGGCGTATGGCGAAGGACCCACGCTGCAGTTGAGTGGCTCAATCGATCTTAAGGGCCACACACCGGTTCAATTGGAAGATTTATTCGCGCCGGCTGACCTTACCACGCCTGCGGCATTTTTCCTCGCCACGGAAGTGCAGGGCGATTTTGGCCGCATCTATTCGAATCCTTATGAATTGCCGGATGTCCAGCGCGTCGATCTGCATGTGAAAGCTCTCGAGGAGCGCCGCTGGGCCTCGATCGATAGCGCGTGGATCGAGCGAAGTGAAGTGCATCCCGGGGAAACGCTTTCCGTGAAAGTTCTCTTGCGCCCCTATCGCGGCTCGCCATTTATAAAGGAAATTCCGATCACGATTCCGGAGCAGGTTACCCGCGGCGCTTTGCAACTTGTGATCAGCGACGCCGATTTTCTAAATCGCAACGTGCAATCGCTTGCGGCTAGCTCTCAGGGAGCGCTTCCGGGCCTCGAAGAGCTGATCACGCTGATCAATCGCGAGCGGCACAACGATCGTCTTTACGCCACCTTGCTTCAGCCCACGCCGACCGTGATCGTGGAAGATAAGGAAATGCCCAATATTCCCGCCTCCGCGATCAACGTCCTGAACGAGCGGCAGAATCCGGGCAATGCGCGCCTTGTTTGGGAATCGACTGCAGGCGAATGGTCGGTGGAAATGAACGAAGTGATCACAGGGCAGCACATGCTTTCCATCACCGTGAAGTGAGGCCCTCTTCCAAATGAAATTTCCGCGAAAGAAACGGCCGGGGAGAATCGTGTGCCTCGTAACTCTCGCGTTGCTCCTGCCGCTTGCTGCTATTGCGGAACACACACGCTACTGGAAACAAACGGATTTTTCCGATTTCGAGAAGGGAACAGCACACGGGGTTGCGATTCGCAGCGACGGCCGGATCGGTCCGGCCCCAAAGTTCACGGATTTTTCCGATCCGAGCCTCGCTTACGTTTGGTCTTTGCGCGCTGACTCGAAAGGACATTTGTACGCGGCGGGCGGTTCCGATGCCAAGGTTCTGCGCATGGATGATTCCGGGAAGCCCACCACGGTTTTCGAATCGAACGAACTCGCCGCGCAAACGATCGCGTTCGATTCGGCCGACAATCTTTACGTGGGCACTTCGCCCGATGGCAAAGTCTACAAAGTGACGCCCGACGGCACGAAAAGCGTTTTCTTCGAGCCGAAGACAAAATACATCTGGGCGCTTGCGATCGATCCGCACGGCGATCTTTTCGTCGCGACGGGCGACACGGGCGAAATTTTCGTCGTCACGCCCGACGGCAAAGGCAAGCTCTTCTATCAGAGCAAAGAGCGCCACGCGCGAACCCTGGCATTCGATGCAAAAGGGAACTTGTTGATTGGCACTGAGCCTGACGGCTTGATTTTGCGTGTCGACGTTGTGCGCAAGGCGGGGGAATCTACGCCGGTGGCTGGCGCGCCGTTCGTAATTTACGAAACCAATAAATCTGAAGTTACATCGCTCGCGCAGGACGCCAGCGGCAATCTCTACGCTGCTTCGATTGGAGAAAAGTCGCGCGCTGCTGCGCCGCGGCCGCTACCGAGTCTGCCGTCGCAATCAACCATCACGATTGTTCCGTCTCAGGGTGCCGGGGCACAGCAAACGCAGCAAGGCGCTACGCAGTCCACGATCCCTTACGTTTTTCCCGTCCTGCCAACCGCGGGCGGCGGCGCCGAGGTGGTGAAAATTTCGCCGGACGGCTCGCCGGAAACAGTGTGGTCTTCGCACGATGAACTCGTTTTCGCTTTGGGATTTTCTCCCGCTGGCAAACTCCTGCTTGGCACCGGTGACATGGGCACGCTGATCCAGCTCGAAGGGAACGGTGTTTTCTCCACCGTTGCGAACACGGCATCGGCACAGGTGACGAGCTTCGCCGCCGGGCCAAGTGGCAAAATCTATGTGGCTACTGCGAATCCTGGAAAAGTTTTCACCCTTGGCCCCGACAACGAGCCAAATGGCACCTTTGAATCCGACACGTTCGACGCGAAAATTTTTTCGCGCTGGGGGCGCCTAACTTGGTGGGGTGAAAACGCTGCCACAGCCGCCAAAGTTGCGTTCTACGTGCGTTCCGGCAATACCTCGAGTCCTGAAGATACTTGGAGCGCGTGGTCAGGCCCGTACAAAGACCCATCAGGCGAACCGGTCAGCTGCCCTCCGGCGCGCTTCGTGCAATGGAAAGCCGTATTTCTGGATACCAGCGAAAACGATACGCCGAGCATTTCCTGGGTGAGCCTCGCTTATTTGCCCAAAAACGTCGCGCCGGTGATTGACGACATCGCGATTCAAGATCCCGGCATCCGCGCCTCCGGATTTTCCGCGCAGCCTGGCGGCGGAGTGGCGGTTCCCGTTCAGTTGCGCAATCCGCGCGGTCCCGGCGCAAACCCCGGCTCCGCGCCTCCGTCCGATACTGGAGCGAATGCGCGAATCGAAGTGCCTCCGCAGGGTTTTGAAGAAAAGGGTTACGAAAGCGTTCTATGGAGCTCGCACGACGACAATGACGACGATCTGGTTTTCGCGATCTATTTTCGCAGCGAAAACGAAAAGAATTGGCGCCTGCTCAAGGACAAAATCACGCAGCACTACTATTCTTGGGACACGACTTCGATGCCTGACGGCGCTTACTACCTGAAGATCGTCGCCTCGGATTCTCCCTCGAATCCTGCCGGCCAGGCCCTTTCGACCGAGAAAGTGAGCGATCGTTGGCAAGTGGCCAACACGCCTCCGCAAATTCTGAATTTGCGCGCGGGTTCGGGCATTTTGAATACGAAGGCTTCATTCGACGCCGTCAGCTCCTCCGGCCCGATTGCGTCCGCGCGATACAGCCTGGATGCGGGCGACTGGCAGACCATCTTCCCGACCGATCAGCTCTCCGATGCGCCCAAGGAAAGCTACTTCATGGAGCTTCCGGGCTTGCCCGTGGGCGAGCACACGCTGGCTGTGGAAGTCACCGACGGATTCGACAACAAAGCCACGGCGAAAGTCACCTTCACCGTTTCACCGCACAATCAGTAGAAAAAAAACATCGGCAGGCTGATCCACAAACCTGGCTCAGGCAGAGGGCTGAGGCTTAACGACGTGCGCGGCTTCTAGTTATCCCAGTTGCGATGGACCGGCACCGGCTCGAATCTTTCGATTCTCGCGCCGAATCCACGCACTCCCTGCGCGTTGGCGCGTTCTTCCGCGCGCACCACTCGCGCGCTGCAGCGAACCTGCTCGCCGCCACGGCCCGCAAAATCCCGCGGTAGGGTCAAATACATCTCAAGTTCTTCGCCCACTTTCAGATTCTCTCGCGACCGGAAATAAATGCCGAATTCGGAAAGGTTCAGCGCCTCGCCGACCATATTCGCGGAATGAATCGAACCCTTGGCGCCCAGCGGCTCATCGCCTGTGGCGAGGCTCAAGCTCTTGGCTAGGATCCGGAAACGCAGCGGTACGGTGCAGGGTGTGCGCGGCGAATCCCGGCGTTCGCTGTTGGCCATGGTCTCCTCCTGCGGCGATCCGGGTGCTGCGAACGATCGGGCAGGTCTCTTCACAATGGCACTCGCGAAAGGGAGCGTCAAGATTTCTAATGTTGCTAGGACGCGGATTGAATACGCCTAGACGTTTTCAGGCCGCCAATCCGTGGGCGGAAAGTCAATTAGCCAGAAACCCGGAGCGGGTGTATCGAATTCGAGCGGAACGTGAAATCCCTCCGGCATGTGCTTCGGCGGACGCGCCACCTTGCACGCCACTTGCTGCTTGGTGCTCGCATGTTCGAGCACTACCCGCGTTTCGGCCGGCAACGGATTTTTCATCACCACGATCGCGCCGTGCGGATTCACGCTCAGCGTCGCGACTTCGTGCACCGTCATCTTTCCTTGCAGCGCCACATGGACGCTGGCGCGCACGCGCAACAACACGCGCTGCGTTCTTCGCCGCTGCTCATTCGTGATGGTTGACCCGCTCGGCGTCGGGCGGGTCGTTTTCTTGGGCGGCGTGAAGGTCGCAGCGTAATTTGCCGTCGTGCTGCTCGATTTCAGTGGAATCGCGGTCTTGGAGCGCGAAATTTTGTTGAGAGGGTCGATTTTCACAGGTCCAATCCCCAGAAATCCAGGTCGGCGGAAACCAGCTCGATTCCCAAGTCCCAGCCGTCCGGGCGTTGAGTGCCTTTCCACACCACCACGCCGCTTGCGCGCTGGCGCGTGAAGAGATTCGTCAGGCGAATCTGTTGCCGTTCTTTGATCTCTTTCGGACTGACCAGCAGGCATCCGTAATTATTTACAACGCGGGTGAATGCAGCTTCGAAATGAAGTGGGCCGCCGCTGCCGTTCCATTCAATGGCCACTGGGACGCGTGAATTCACTCGGGGGCCGCGGCGCTTGATTCTGTTTCTTATGTCCTTCGGCAGGTCCTCGCCAAACCGCATGTACGCTGAACTCCTGCGGATCACCTGATAACGCAGTGATCGTAGGAGCAGCGAAGGAACGCGTCAATGGTACGGGGAGACAGGTCTTCGCTGTCCACGCGAACAAGCGAAAGCCTCGAGGCGAAGGCCAGGCAACACATCAGTAAAACTTTTTTTGATCTTCTTCCTGGATCGCCGCCTCGCCTATGTCATCCCCAGCGAAGTCCCGCGCGGGATGATGTGCCCCGCGCTTTTTGCGGGTGCGGGACGGAGTCGAGGGATCTGCTTTTGCAGCGTATCGTAGGCCCTGGCGCGCTGTTCTCTGACTCGGCGGCGGCCGCTTGCCCTTAACTGGCAGCGAGAAACCTTTTAGGCGCGTGTAAATCAATCCGCCGACGCGTGTCCGTCTGCGAGTCCCGGCCTTGCCATTCCGGCGATCTTGCCGAAGCGCCGCTCAAGCCATCCTTGGAACGTATCCATGTAGGTGTAAAACACCGGCGTGAGGTAAAGCGTTACAAGCTGCGAGAAAAGCAGTCCGCCGCAGACCGCCAATCCCAGCGGCCTCCGCGAATCCGCGCCGGCTCCCGTGCCCACGGCGATAGGCAGCGTGCCCATCAGCGCAGCCATAGTGGTCATCATGATCGGCCGGAAGCGCACTAGGCAGCCTTCATAGACAGCTTTTTCCGCCGTGGTGTGCCCTTCGCGCTCGCGGGCGATCGCGAAGTCGACCATCATGATCGCGTTTTTCTTCACGATTCCAATCAGCATGATCACTCCGACGAAACCGTATAGGTCGAGCCCGTAGCCGAAGATCTCCAGCGTAAGCAGCGCGCCGAATGCCGCCGAAGGCAGGCCGGAAAGAATCGTCAGCGGATGAATGAAGCTCTCATACAAGATTCCCAGCACGATATAAATCACCAGGATTGCAATCACCAGCAGGATGCCAAGGCCGCTCAGCGAATCTTCAAATGCCTGCGCGTTGCCCTGGAATTGCGTAGTGATTGTGGCGGGCAAGGTTCGCGCCAGGTCGTTTACCTCATTTACGGCCTCGCCGATCACGTAGCCGGGTTTCAGGTTGAACGAAACCGTGACTGCGGGAAGCTGCCCCAGATGGTTCACGCTTAGCGGGCCGAGGCTCGTCGTCAAGCTGGCAACGGCATTCAACGGCACCAGCGTGCCGTTGGTCGAACGAACGTAAAGCAGAGAGAGCGCGTTAGGATTTCGTTGATACTGATCCTCGAGCTCCATAATCACCCAATATTCGTCATTGGGCGCGTAGATCGTCGAAACCTGCCTTTCGCCGTACGCCGTATAGAGCGCGTCTTCTACTTGTTCTGCCGAAACGCCGAGCGCCGAGGCTTTATCGCGATCGATATTGACGTTCACCTGCGGATTTTTGATCTGCAAGTCGCTGGTCACATCCTGAAGCGCTGGCAGCTTTTCCATCTTCTGCTCGAAATCGGTTGCGACGCGATAGAGCTCTTCGGTATCGGGACTTTGCAGCGTTACCTGATAGGGGCTGTTGGTCACCTGTCCGCCAATCTGAATCGGCGGCGGATTTCGCAAGTAGACGGCAAGCCCGGGGATGCCCTGCAATTTTCCTCGCAGCTCTTGGATGACTTCGTTGATATCGGGATGATGCCAAGTGAGAGGCGCAATTGCTCGCAGGATGCTTCCCACCACCGGCACGCCGCCGTACTTATGGATCAGCAGCGTCATTTCCTTGCTGGGCACCTTTGGCCGTTCCGAAGGGGGTTTCAGGTGCATGAAAATGAACCCCGAATTGGCGCTGCCGCCGACGGTGCCCAAGCTCGAAAAAAATCCTTTGCGGTTCGGGTCGGCCACCAGGATTTTGTTCAGTTCCAGCTGGTGCTCCTTCATCGCATCGAACGAAATCCCCTGCGCCGCCAGCGTATAACCCTGCAAACTCGACGCATCAATCTCCGGCAGGAAGCCCTTCGGGATCGTGACGAATTGGTACGCGGTAATCCCCAGAATCGCCGTCGCGATCAGCATCACCAGCACGCGATGGCGTAGCGACCATTGCAGGCTGGTATCGTATTTTCTCAGCAGATTGTCAAAGAACCGCTCGAGCGACATGTAGACCGAGCTGTGTTTCTCGCCGTGGTGCGATCGCACGAACCGGCTGCAAAGCATCGGCGTCAGCGTCAGCGACACGAATCCGGAGACCAGAACCGCCATCATGATCACCACGGAAAATTCGTGCAGCAGCCGTCCGATAATTCCGCCCATGAAAAGCACCGGAATGAAAACGGCCGCCAGCGACAGCGTCATCGAAACGATGGTGAATCCGATTTCTTTCGATCCCTTGAGCGCGGCCTCCATGACTCCTTCGCCCATTTCGATGTGCCGCACGATGTTTTCCAGCATCACGATCGCGTCATCGACAACGAACCCCACCGAGAGCGTCAGTGCCATCAGCGATAAGTTGTCGAGCGTGTAATTCAGCAGATACATCACCGCAAACGTGCCGACGATTGACATGGGCAGCGCGATGCTGGGGATCACCGTGGCGGAAAGATTCCGCAGGAAAAGGAAAATCACCATCACGACTAGGCAGACAGCCAGCATCAGCGTGAACTTCACGTCGTTTACCGATTCGCGAATGAGGGCGGAACGGTCGTAAATCTCCACCATGTTTACCGACGGCGGCAAAATGGCCTGAAACTGCGGCAGGATTTTCTTCACTCCGTCGACGACTTCCACCGTGTTCGTGCCGGGTTGCCGCTGGATCGCCAGGATTACGGCATGCTCATCGTTGTAAAAGTTCGAAATTTTATTGTTCTGGACGCTGTCGGTAACGCTCCCCAGCTCATCGAGCCTTACCGGAGAGCCGTTTCGATAAGCCACAATCAGCGGCCGGTATAGCGCGGCGCGCGTCAACTGGCCGTTTGCCTGCACCGCAAAGGCCTGCTTCTCTCCGTAAAGCGTGCCGGTCGGCAAATTGACGTTGGCGTTTTGCACCGCGGCTGTTGCCTCGTCGATTCCGATTTGCCGCGCCGCCAGCGCCTGCGGATCGAGTTGAATCCTCACAGCGTATTTCTGCGACCCGAACACCTGCACCTGCGCCACGCCTTTCACCATCGAAATGCGTTGCCCGAGCAACGTTTCCGCGTATTGATCCACCGTGGAAATCGGCAGGGTGTTGGAACTCAACGCCAGAAAATAAACCGGCTGGTCTGCTGGATTCACTTTCTGGAATGTCGGCGGGCTCGGCATGTTCGGCGGCAACTGACCTTGCACACGCGCAATCGCAGCCTGAACATCTTGCGCGGCGCCGTCTATGTTGCGGCTCAAATCGAATTGCAAAGTGATGCTCGTGGCGCCGAGCGTGCTCGTCGACGTCATCGAGTTGATGCCGGCGATCGTGGAAAATTGCTTTTCGAGCACCGTGGCCACTGCGGCCGCCATCGTGTCCGGATTCGCCCCTGGCAAGCTCGCCGAAACCTGAATGGTGGGGAAGTCGACGTTCGGAAGATCGCTGACCGCCAGCGACTGATAGGCGATAACTCCGAAAATCAGGATCGCCGCCATGACGAGCGTCGTCATAATCGGGCGGCGAATGAATGGTTCAGCGATATTCATGGAGAAAAATCAGCTTCCGGAATTCTCGTTGATAATCTGCACTTTGATGCCGGGGATCAAACGCAGTTGGCCGTCAGTGACCACGGTTTCGCCGGGCTGAACGCCGCTCAGGATCACTGTTTGCTGCCCCACGATGCGCCCAACTTTTATCACGCGCTGTTCAGCGTTTTTGGTGGAGTTCACCACATAAACGAAATCGCCCTTTTGACCCGTTTGCACGGCTTCACTGGGTATGACAGTGGCATTTTCATCTTCTGCCAGCCGCAGCAGCACGGTTGAGAATTGCCCCGGCCATAGTCGGTGATCCGCATTCTCGAAAGTCGCCTTCAGTTTGATCGTGCCGGTGGTGTTATCAACCGAGTTGTCGACGAAGGTTAAATAGCCCGTCTCAGGCTTCGTATCCCCATAGGGAGTCGCCTCGACGCTCAGTCTCCCGCGCGCCATGAATTTCTGCACGCTGCCGAGGTACTGCTCAGGAATCGAAAAGTCGATGAAGATTGGCGTCACCTGATTGATCACGATCAGCACCGGCACGTCGTTCTGCTTCACGAGGTTTCCGGGATAAACCTGCAGCGCGCCGGTACGCCCGTCAATGGGCGAATAAATCTTGCAGTAATCAAGCTGGAGCTGCGCTGCCACCACGGCAGCCTGGTCAGCGCGTACGGCGGCTTCTTGCGCGTCCGCGTTCGCGCTCATCGTGTCGAACTGTTCTTTTGATCCAACGCCCGCCTTGTACAGCGCCTCGTAGCGCTGCGCCTGCACGTTATTGAGTTCGGCCTGCGCCTTGTCGCGCGCCAGGGTCGCCTGTGCCTGCGCGAGCGCCGCCTCGAACGGCCGCGCATCCAGCGTAAAAAGCAATTCGCCTTTTTGGACGAACTGCCCTTCTTTTATGTGCACCTCGTCGAGCACCGCGTTGACCTGAGCCTTGATCGAAACGGTGGAATACGCGTCGGCCGAGCCGATCGCCGTTAGTTCGATCGGAACGGTTTTCTCAACGGCCTTCGCAACGGTAACCGGCACGGCGAAAATCGAGGCGGTTTGAGCGGTCTTCGGGGTGCAGCCTACGGTCAAAATCGCCGCGGATATGGCCAGAGCTATTGCGAGACGATTGAAAATCCTATTCATCAATTGCGGTTCCTCGGTCTTGTGTCGAGCTGAAGTCCTCACGAGGCAAAGAAGCAGCTAATAATCCAGACTCAATAAGGCTGAAGTCTATGATAACGCGTCGTCTTAGCTGCGCTCCACCAATCTATCGGCTGCTTCTCGCGCGGTTGAGGCACTTCACCGAAGGTTCTAACCGATTGGACGCACTCTAACGGCGGTAAGTTTCGGGCAAAAACGGCTTAACCTGCGGCCGCCTGATCCAGGAGCCACAAGGGTCCTCCGGCAGGCTGAACGCGCGCCGCTGGATATTCGCTGGCCTGAGGCGTTGGCTCGTTTCTGAGTGCCGCGATGATCTCACGCTTATCCGGCCCTGCAACCAGGAAAAACGTGTTCCTCGCGCAGTTGAGGACCGGCAGGGTGACCGTAAGCCGTTGCGGAGGATTTGCTGGCGCCGTCACGGCGACGACCCAACGCACGCGTTCATCCAGCGCTGGTGAGCCCGGAAAGAGGGACGCTGTATGTCCTTCCGTTCCAAGCCCGAGCAGTTGCAGATCGAATGCCGGAGCTGCCCCGGTGAAAAATTTCCGCAACTCCGATTCATACGCCTCGGCCGCCGCTTCAGCAGTCGAAAAATGTTCCGGCCCCGGCATCGGATGAACGTTTCCCGCCGGAATCGGCACGTGAGAAATAAGGGCCTCGTTCGTCATTCGGTAGTTGCTCAATGGATCGGTGTGCGGAACGTAGCGTTCGTCACCCCAGAAAAGGTGTACGCAGTCCCAATCTGTCCGCGCTTTTTGCTTCTCGGTCTGCGCCCATAGCGAATAAAGTTTCGCTGGCGTGTGCCCTCCGGAAAGCGAAACGGCAAAGCGCCCCCGCTCCCGGATCGCTTCGTCCATGATTCGCAAAAGCGCATCCAGCGCGCTGTGGCTCAACGTGTCGAGATTCGGAAAAACTCGGATATTCAGTTTCATCACGAACGTCCATCCATCAGTTGGATGAATTTCACGGCCCACGGTGTAACGGTCAAATCAAGCTGCGCCACGCTGATTGGTAAATTGAAACGTCGAGGGCCAGCACTTCCCGGATTGACGTAAAGCACGCCGCCTTTTTCCGACCGGCCCGGCTTGTGCGAATGCCCGCTCACCACAATTCTCATTTCCGCGCTCGCCGGATTGATGTCGAGGTCTTCGATTCTGTGGACCACATAAATATTCGTGCCGCCAGTCTCGGCCACAGCTCTGAAGGGAAGTGTCTTGCCGCATCCGTCCGTATCCACGTTTCCGCGCACGGCAATTACTGGTGCGATTTTTTGCAGCGCTTCCAGAACTTCCGGACCGCCCACATCGCCCGCGTGAATAATCAATTCCGATCCCTAGATCGCGCGCAGCGCTTCGTCGCGCAGCAATCCGTGCGTATCTGAGATTAAGCCGATCATCGACTCTCGCACCGAATCGCCGCTATCGATTGCACCAATGTTTCTAAGGGGGTCGGAGCTTCAGCGCCGACATTACGGTGCTCAAAACACAATGGCTTTAGCCCCTGAGGAAAACCTTTCAGTCCCGATGCATTTACGAGACAGCTCTTAGTCACCGGCGGTATGCACCGCGTGCCCGCCGAACTCGTGCCTCATCATCGCCAGCAATTTGTTTGCAAACGGCTGCGGGTCCTGCGAACGGAACCGCACATCGAGCGCGCCGTTCAGCGTTGGCATCGGCACGCCGAGTTCGATTCCTTCGACCGCTGTCCACCGGCCTTCGCCCGAATCGGTCACATACGCGCCGATTCCTTCGAGCATCGGATTTTTCGACAGCGCATCGACCGTCAGATCGAGCAGCCACGAACGAATCACGCTGCCGTACTGCCAAATCTTCGTGATTTGCAGCAGGTCGAGCCCGAATTCCGTTTTGTGCCGGAAAAGATCCAGCCCCTCCGCGTACGCCTGCATGATCCCGTATTCGATCCCGTTGTGGACCATCTTCACAAAATGACCCGCACCCGCCGGGCCCACGCGTCCCCATCCTTTATTTGGTCCCGGCGCCAGGGTTTCAAAAATCGGCAAAAGCCGTTTCACCACGTCCGCATCGCCGCCAACCATCATGCTGTAGCCTTCGGTCAGTCCCCAAACGCCGCCGCTCGTGCCGCAATCGACGAACGTCAGCTTTTTTTCTGCGAGCGCCTTCGCGCGCCGCAGCGAATCGCGGTAATAAGAATTTCCGCCATCGATGATCGTGTCGCCCGGTGCAAGGTGCGGAGTCAGTTGATCGATCGTCTGATCCACCGGCGCACCCGCCGGTACCATCAGCCAAATCGCGCGCGGCGGCTTAAGCTGGCCGATCAATTTTTCAATCGAGTCCGCCCCCGCAGCGCCTTTGCTCACAACTTTCGCTACGGCCGACGCGTCGCGATCCATGCCCACCACGCGATGGCCGCCCTTCACCAGCCGCTCGACCATGAACCCGCCCATTTTCCCCAACCCAATCATTCCCAGTTCCATTGCGACTACCTCCTATTCGGCTAAACCAGCATTGTCATTCCGCTTGCCCTGACGAAGGAAGGGAGCGAAGTGGCCGGACCTGCTTTCGCGTCCCCTTCTTGGGACGCCCGGCCAGGCAGTCGAGGCCTGCCCCCGTGGCGGGAATCTGCTTTCTCTTCGTTTCTACTCCGTCACTCCCATCGCCGCCAATTCGCTTCGCAGTTGCGCCACACTCTTGAACTGAATCGTATTCATACCCATTTCGTGTGCGCATTCCAAATTGAGCCCGCGATCGTCGATCAGGACGCACTCCGCGGGCTCGCGCTGCGTAATTTTTAGCGCCAGACTGTATATTCCGCGATCCGGCTTGCGGACTCCCAGATAACATGAACTGAAAAACGCCTCGAAATAGTCGCGCAGGTTAAATTTCTTAATCCTGTAATCGTTGATTTCGAGCGACTCATTATTCAGCGCCGCCATCATGTAACGCCGCGGCTTTGCCAGCGCCGCCAGAAATTCCAGGCCGTCGCCCAAGAGCTGCGATTGATCGAACATGAATTTCTTGAAATCTTCCGGCTTGAAATCGCGCGGTCGGTAAAAAATGGTGCGTTGCAGGTATTCGTCGAGGTTCGCCGTTCCGCACTCGAACGCATTCAGCATCAATTCGTGGCGGTCTTCGAAATCCACCCAATCCAGATGGAATTTCTCCACAGCCTTTTGCCGCGAGTCGCGATCCCATCCGTTCGTCAGGATCACGCCTCCGTTGTCCCAAAAGAGCGTGTGAACTTTCGTCATGAGCTTTGGATGCGGAGTCGTTGGCGCAGGGATCGCACGCGGCAGCTGCGCCCTCCCATTATCAACGCGCGGCGATTACCGCAAAAGCACAATTCATCGCAGCCACGGCCCGAATCCGCCAGGCTGAGTTGCGATGACAGCATCGTAGGGGCACAGCTTGCGCGCCCTTTTTGGGCCGCACTCTGCCAGATTTCCGGTGCGCTATGATGAATGTTGGATGACATCCCCACGCAAATCGACGCCACCTCTGACGATCCTCACGATCGGCCACTCCACGCGGCCCATCGACGAGTTCACCGAGCTTCTACGCTCGAATGGCGTCAAGCAGCTCATCGACATTCGCACCATCCCGAAATCGCGCCGTAATCCTCAATTCAATTCGGACGCGCTTGCCGCCTCGCTGCGTGCGGTGCGTATTCGTTACGTCCATCTCAAAGAGCTTGGCGGCTTGCGCCACCCGCGCCCCGATTCCGTGAATCTCGGGTGGCGCAACGAAAGTTTTCGCGGCTACGCGGACTACATGCAGACCGAGGAATTCGTCGCGGCGCTCGATCGCGTGATCGAGCTCGCCCGCGAGCATCCCACCGCGCTAATGTGCGCCGAAGCCGTCCCGTGGCGCTGCCATCGCTCGCTCGTTGCCGACGCGCTCTCGATTCGCGGCATTCGCGTCCTCGAAATCGTCAGCGCGACCGAGCCGAAAGAGCACAAGCTCACTCCGTTCGCGCACGTGAACGGCGCGTGCATCACGTATCCCGCCGCGCAAGCCTCGCTTCTGGACTCAGCTTGACGGTTTGGCAGACGCTATCTGCGCTTTAGTAAAACAGACGCTGTTGCCGCGTATGGTCGTTCATCCCTATCCGGTGCCGCTTACAGCCCCCTGTCATGCTTCGACTCCGGCTTCTGCTGGACAAGCGGGGTACGTATACTCTGCGCGAGGTTCCTATGCCCGCGATCAAGAGCGCCAAGACGCCGACGGCGCCGAAAGAAACGCAGTGCAAGAAGCCGACGGGACTCCTCGGGCGCTTCACTTTGTGGCGAATGAACAAGAGTCACTCGAAGCTGACCGACTGGGGCCTGACGCATGCTGTCGTCGAATCACGATTTACCGTGCTGGATGTGGGCTGCGGTGGCGGACGCACCATCAGCAAATTGGCGGCTATCGCGGTGCAAGGCAAGGTCCACGGGATTGACTACTCCGCCGAGAGTGTCGCCGCGTCACGGCGTTATAATGCGCAGTCAATCCTGGACGGCCGCGTCGAGATACATCTGGCCGATGTCGGGAAGCTTCCCTTTGCTGAGAACACGTATGATCTGGTGACTGGAGTCGAGACGCACTTCTGGTGGCCGGATATCGCCGTTGGCTTGCGCGAAATCCGGCGCGTGTTGAAACCGGGCGGCACTCTCATCCTGATCGCAGAAGTGTACAAGGGCGCCGACGCATTTGCGTCTCGCCTGTGCGAAAAGAGCGAGCCGATCACCGGGATGAAGATGCTCACCCCTGACGAGCATCGCGATCTTATGACCTCGGCCGGATTCGCAGACGTTCAGATCGATGCACTTCCGGCGAAGGGCTGGATCACCGCCCAGGGCAGGAAATAACACACGAAAAGAAGTAGATGACCAAACCAAGTGCGGCTGACGCGGAGCCGATACAAAGAAACTGGACTTGAACGGCAAAATCCTTCGGGCAACATTGAATGCGAGAAGGTAAAACCCCCGACGCCGGCGAAGGCTGTGATGGGGCTGCAGCAAGAATAAATTCGGCAAAGCCAAATCGAATCCCTCCAAGGTCTTTACGGAGTGTTTCAGCGTATGTAGATGGTAGAGTCTTTCAGGATTCCAGTTGACTATGTCAAAGAGCTAACCGAGAAGGATGGGACGTATTCGCTTTATGTAAAGCCCGGCAAGTATTTCATAGCAGTTAACTACGACCAGCCCGCAACGGACGAGGTACCCGTCCTAACCACGTACTTTCCTTCGGCGGAATCTGAGTTAGGCGCGACGCGAATAACTGTTG
>JASHRM010000157.1 GCA_030037315.1 Candidatus Acidiferrales bacterium | reverse complement strand
AGCCGCCGGCTGATTCCGATCTGCGGCGCAGCCAATCCGACTCCATTTGCGGCGTACATCGATTCGAACATGTCGGTTACCAGCTTTTGCAATTCCTCGCCAAAATCCTCGATGGGTTTTGCCGGTGTTTCAAGCACTGAATCGCCGTATTTCACAATCGGATGAATCATCGTCGGTGCGTCCGCCTAAAAGTTCTCGAGTTGTTGCTTGTATCCTTCGAAATTCCGCCGCGTTTCTTCGAGGGAGTCGCCCGCGAATTTCTCGAGCCACGCTTCGGCCAGGACAAACGCCACCATTGCCTCGCCCGCCACCCCGCCCGCCGGTACCACGCACACGTCCGAACGCTCGTAGGCTGCCTTCACCGTTTCCTTTGTCTTCATGTCTGCGGTTTGCAGCGCTCGGCGAAGAGTCGAGATCGGTTTCAGATATCCTCGCACAATCACGTTTTGCCCGTTTGTAATTCCACCCTCTAGGCCGCCCGCACGATTCGACGAACGCTCGAACACCTTGCGGCCCGCGTTATACGCAATTTCGTCCTGCACTTCGGAACCGCAGCTGCCCGCGTTCGTCACACCCGTCCCGATTTCAACGGCCTTCACCGCTTGGATTGACATCACCGCGCGCGCTAGCTTCGCATCGAGCTTCTCATCCCACTGTGCGTGGCTTCCCAGTCCGGGCGGGATTCCCCGCGCGACCACTTCGAAAATTCCACCGACCGAGTCTCCCGCTCGCAGCACGCGATCCACTTCCGCTTTCATTTTTTCCTGCGTCGCCTCATCCACACAGCGCAGCGGCGATTCGAGATTTTCGCAAACCGCCGCAATTTCTTCCCAGCTTGCCTCGCGTTCCAGCCGCACGTGTCCCACGGCGATGCTGTGACTGAGGACCGTCACGCCAAATTCGCGCAGCAGCAATTTCGCTAGCGCGCCGGCCGCGACCCGCGCAGCCGTTTCGCGTGCCGATGCCCGCTCGAGGACGTATCGCGCGTCGTGAAAATTGAATTTCTGCGAGCCGGCCAAATCGGCGTGTCCCGGCCTCGGCGCGGTCAGCCGTTTCTGCGCGTCCTCGGCGCCATCGCTGTCCTCCACGGGCAACGCTTTTTCCCAGTTTTTCCAATCCTTGTTTTCAATGCGGATCGCGATCGGCGCGCCAATCGTTTTTCCGTGCCGCACGCCCGCCAGAATATCGGGCTGGTCCTTTTCGATTCGCTGCCTGCCGCCCCGGCCAAATCCCAGTTGACGCCGATGCAATTCGCGTCCGATAAATTCCAGATCGACCGGCACTCCCGCCGGCAATCCTGAAATCCAGGCTATCAGCGCCTGTCCGTGAGACTCCCCGGCGGTGACGAATCGCAGCATGTTCGGTTGTTTTTCGCCCTTTGACTCGGTCGCAGGATTTTACCGGACGCGTCTCCACCCGTAAAGCGAACAGCTTCAACTCCCGCAGCGAGTCGGACAGCTGCGCGGTCTGCCGTATGTTTGCTTGACGCGCCGCGCAGCGGACGTTAGGCTTTTCCGAGATGCGGTTTCCGGACCCGCCAGCCCGCGTCATACACGATGCCCGAATCGAATGAAACGCCAACGCTCCTGTCGGCTCTTGGGGGCGTGCTGAAGAGGCAGATTCTTGCCGTTCAGGACTATTCGCTTCTGGCTTTCCAGTCGGTAGCCAACCTGTTCACTCCTCCGCAGTATTGGAGCGATACCCTGGAGCAAATGGATTTTATAGGTGTTGGTTCTCTGCCGATCGTTGTTCTTTCCGGATTCTTTATCGGCGCCGTGCTCGTATTGCAGACCTCCGCGCAATTTGAGCGCTTCGGCGAGACGGCGCTCACCGGTGAAGCCGTCGCGCTCGCCCTCGTCCGCGAACTCGGCCCCACGATCACCGCGATTGTGGTCGCGGGCCGCAACGCTTCTGGCATGGCCTCGGAGCTTGGCTCGATGGTTGTGACCGAGCAGGTCGACGCTATGCGCGCGCTCGGCACCGATCCGATTCGAAAATTGATGACTCCTCGCGTTGTCGCCACCGTTTTCGTCTTACCGCTGCTTGTCGGCATCGCTGATTTCGTCGGATTGATCGGCGGACTTCTCGCAGCTGAATTAACCTTGCACTTGGATGCGACTCAATTTTGGAACCAAGCTGTCAACTCGCTCGAATTCGGAGATTTGGCGCAGGGTTTCGCGAAGCCGATATTTTTCGCGTTTATTGTCTCCACCATCGGCTGCTATCAAGGTCTCCGCGTTTCAGGAGGCACGCAAGGCGTTGGCCGTGCCACCACATCGGCCGTCGTTCTCTCGATCGTGCTCGTGATTGCGTCTGACGCGTTCCTTTCCCGTCTGCTGCTCTACGTCTTCCAAAAGTAGCTCGCGTCCCTCCGATTGCCGCCGATTTGCATCTATAATTGGCCCTATGCTGCGCCCTCCCGCCCCGGCGCCTGGTCGAGAGATGACGACGCCAGTTCCGGGCGAGCCCTTGATCGCATTCGACGATGTGCACGTCGGCTTTGAAGACGCCGAGGTATTGAACGGGATTTCGTTCGAAGTCGCGGGCAGCGAAACTAAAATTCTCCTCGGCGAAAGCGGCTCCGGCAAAAGCACACTTATGAAGCTCGCGGCAGGACTCATTCAGCCCGATGAGGGCCGCGTTTGGGTAATGGGCCACAATCTTGCCGAAATGGACGAGGAAGAGCTTCTGGACTTTCGCCGCCATCTCGGCTTCGTGTTTCAGGAGGGCGCGCTTTTCGATTCGATGACGGTTGCCGAAAACGTCGGCTTTCGTCTGCGCGAAGAAAACGTTCCGGATTCGGAGGTGACGGAGCGCGTGCGCGAGGCGTTGCGGTTCGTCGAATTGGAATCAGCGTTGGATAAATTCCCCGCCGAGCTCTCAGGGGGTATGCGCCGCCGCGTTTCGATTGCGCGCGCGCTTGTCGATCGGCCGCCGCTCGTTTTCTACGACTCGCCAACGGCGGGACTCGATCCCATCACGTCCCAAACCATCATCACCTTGGTCTTGCGCGGCCGCGATCTGCAAGGCGTTACATCTCTGCTCGCCACCCATCGCGTGCAGGACGCCTTCGGGCTTGCGCGTTTTCGCTTCGATAAATCAGCGAATCGCGTTGTGCCTGCGGACGCAAACGGTTCTTATCCTGTTGCGGGACAGCGCGGTTTCGAAACTGCTGCGCCGACGAATGTTCTCGTTCTGCGAAATGGAAAAATCTATTTTGAAGGCAGCGCTGAGGATCTTTTGCGCTCCGAGGACGATTACATCAAGACTTTCTTGGCTTCCGCTGAATAGCATTCCGATTTTGTAATCCCCAGGAGGGATTGACAATGGCGCAACGCAAGCAACTCACATGGACCGAGCTACGCGTGGGAATTTTCGTGCTCGCCGGCCTTTGCATTTTGATGGTAGCGATCTTTTATGTGACGGGCGCGGGATTTCTAGGACCCAAGTATCGGATGATCACGTATCTGCCGGAAGTCGACGAGCTTCAGACCGGCGCGCCCGTCACGTTGGACGGGATTCAGGTGGGCAACGTCGAATCGCTGCGCCTGACTCCACATCCCCAGGACCACGAGCACAACATCACTCTGGTGCTCCGTATCGAGAAAAAATATCAGGATCAGATTCGTACGGATTCGAACGCCACGCTCGTAACCCAAGGATTACTTGGGAATCGATACGTAAGCATCACTCGCGGCCTTACGGGCCCCGTGATTCCCCAAAATGGGGTGGTGCCCGGGTCGGAGCAAGCCGACATGAAAGCCATCGTCCAGCGCGGCGCGGACGTCGTCGAGAATCTCGGCGTTCTTTCGACGCAAATCGGCGACATCATCGTCAAGGTCAACAAAGGCCAGGGAACGCTCGGGAAATTCCTGAATGACCCATCGCTCTACAATCACGTGAACGACGCGGCGGGCAAAGTCGACGCGATGATTGGCGACATACAGCAAGGCCACGGCACGATCGGCAAGGTTGTCGCTTCTGACGAGCTCTATACCAAAGTGAATGACACGGTCGGCAAGCTCGATGACGTGGTCGGCGCCGTGCGCGATCAAAAAGGCTCCGCCGGAAAGTTCGTCTACGATCCCAGCGCGTACAACGAGATCAAAGGCATGGCGGAAAAGGGCAACGCGGTGCTTGGCGATATCCGCGCAGGCAAAGGTACGCTCGGAAAACTCGCGACGGATGATGTTTTGTTCGCGAACCTCCGAGACGCCTCAGCGAATGTGCGCGATGCTACGCATAAGTTGAATTCCGGCGAAGGCACCTTCGGAAAATTCTTCACCGACCCGAAGCTGTATGACAATCTCACAGGGCTCACGGGCGACATGCGGATGTTGATCAGCGATTTCCGCACCAACCCCAAAAAATTCCTGCACATCAAACTCGGCATTTTCTAGCGGAGCAAAGAAAAGGCACGGCGATCAGGATTTCGCCGTGCCTTTCTTGTGGCTTCAAATTACTTCCCGAGCGACAGGTGAGGCTGAGATGACCCCTTGTACGTGACTGGCTAGCATGACTGCGTCGCGTACACGAAGCCTTGTTGCCCAGCCCCATCCTGTTCGTTCGAGAACTCGGCGGACAACCTGCGTCCGTTTATCCGTTTTCGTCGAGCCTCAACTCGATCTCGCCGGCCACGGTTTCAGGTTCGCTTTCCGGAGCGAATCCGGGCCGCTTCGGCTCGCGTGGTGTGATCGTGAACGCGACTTTTTCCATTTCATAAAGCGATGGACGCGTTCTATCGCGATGCGCCGTGCAATCACGAACCGGAAACGGCACGCGATGCGCGGGGTCGGTGGCGACGCAAAACACCAGGATGTCGCTTTCGCGATAGCCACGTTTTACGTGCGCGTACACACACGTGTCGCAAAGCGAAGGTCCGTGACTCGGCGTGCCGTTTCTGACGTGAACGCTCATTGGCGTCTGCCTTTCTGAAGCGCACTTGGGCTTCGGCTATGCGGCGCCGCATTTGCGGCGCGCCGCGGAATTTTTCGCCAGCAAAAATTTGCGCTCGGATGGATACCAGCAGATGAAGCAACCGCAATTTGCTACTTGGCGGCACTTTAGGTGCCTTGGAAACGATTGAGCTGCTTAGATTGATTGCTTTGCGGGACGGAAGCGAAGTCGGCCACAATCCCGGCGCAGCGCCCTGCTCGCTTGCCTTGGCAACGAATTGTGTTTGTCGCCTCGAAACATGCCGAATACTCTCCAGCGTTCGCCAACTTACACGAGAGGAATCATTCAATCAAGAGTCAATAGCCGAAGGTCGAAAAAGTGGAATCGAATGGCTTTGCTCGAAATTGAAGTGCGCAGTTCGGCATGTGAACGGTTTTCAAGCCGGTTCCTTTTCGGCCGGTGACAGTTCGAGAGCTAATTCTTTGATTCTCCGCAGATCGAGCTTGCCGGTGCCGAGATGCGGGAATTCTTCGACTGCGAAAAACTGGTTGGCACGCGGAATCCAGAGATTGGGCAGGCCGCTCTGCGATAGATTTTCGAGAACAGACTTTAATTCCTCGGCTTTCAAGGTGTGCAGCACAACGAGTCTTTCGCCTTTCTTGCCGTCAGGAACGCCAGTGACAACGAATTTCTGTTCGGTCGCGCCGGCAAGCTCATGCAACTGCTCTTCGACTTTGATGTGGGGCACCATTTCGCCGCCGATTTTGCTGAACCGGCTGAGCCGATCGGTAATCGTGAGGAATCCGTCTTCGTCTTCGGCGGCGATGTCGCCGGTCATATACCAGCCGTCGCGCAAAACCTCGGCCGTCTTTTCGGGTTTGCCGAGATAGCCAAGCATCACGTTTGGCCCCCGCACCAGCAGCAAGCCTGGCGTACCAAAGGGAAGCGGTCCATTCGTATCGGGATCTACAACGCGAACGCTGATTCCCGGCAGTGGATGCCCGATACGTCCGCGCTTTCCGCCAACTTGTCGGAAGCCCGGCGCGCGAAAGTCGCGCGTGTTCACGGCAACGACGGGCGAACACTCCGTTGCGCCGTAGCCTTCAAGTGGCCGGATGCCAAAACGATCTTCAAATGCGACCGCTACGCGCTCGGGAAGTTTTTCGGCCCCGACCACAACGAATCGTAAGCTGCCGAAGTCTTCCGGCGAGCAACGCCGCATATACGCTTGCAGAAACGTGGGGGTCGCCATCAGGAATGTGACTAGATAATCGCGGACGAGTTCACTGACAGCCGCGAGATCAAGCGGGCTGGGATGATAGACCACGCTCACATTCAGGACAGCCGGCAACCACAGCGTGATCGTGAATCCAAAGGAGTGAAAAAAAGGCAGGATACCGAGCAGGCAATCCTTGTTATCAAACATGAACACCTGGCCGCACTGTTCAATATTCGAGGCGATGTTGAAATGCGTGAGCATCACGCCTTTGGGTTCGCCTGTGCTGCCGCTGGAGAAAATGATGGTGGCGAGATCGTCGAGAGATTTTCGTTCGGGTCCGCCGAGAATCCGTTCAAGTATTCGGCCCGGCAAAAACCAGAAAAAAAGGGCCATAATGCGCTCGCCGATCGTTGATCCCGCCGCAATTTCCTCCAGAAGGATCGTTTTGCCCGGAACCTTCAGTGGGATTTTTTCCAGCAGTGCTTTCGTGGTGATCACGGTTTCGAGCTTGCACTGCTCGGCGCAAGAGGCGAGCGCCGCATCCGAAGTTGTGTAATTGAGATTGACGGCGACTTTGCCGGAAAGCGCCGCTGCAAAATTTACGAGCGCTCCCGGCACAGACGGCGGCAACAAAATCCCCACCATTTCCTGACCCGCCCAGGTTTTTCGCAAGCGTCGCGCGAGAAAAATCGAGCTAAGCAGCACACTGGCACGAGTCATCCGGGGGCGGCGCTTGTCCCCCATCGCGAAACGGAACGGGTGCCGGTGCGCGGTGTGAATCAGCGAGCGATGCAGCGTGTGCAGATATTTTTTGCGGTGCTGATACGCCTCCGTCTGCAAATCCTGGACGGCGTGGCGAACTTCGACTGGGGTTGCTGTAGACGCCAGCGGCTTGCCAAAACTGACCGTGACGGGATACGGGACGGAACGCGGCAGCTTCCACAAAAAATGCCCGCGCTCGAAGCTGAAAATGCTGCCCCACACGCCGTCGAGATTCACGGGAATGATGGGCGCGTCGACGCCTTTCATGATGCGCTCGAATCCACGGTGGAACGGAAGCAGGCCGCCGGTGCGGGTGATCTGTCCCTCGGCGAAGATGCAGACGATTTCGCCGTTCTTGATGGCCTGCGTGGCCTCGCGCAGCGAATGAATCATTTCGCGCGGGCGCAGCTCGGACGAAATCGGAATCGCGCGGATGATTTTCGCGAAAGGCTTGATGAACGGCAGGTCGTAGATGGCTTTATAGAGAATGAAACGGATGGGGCGGTCGA
>JASHRM010000156.1 GCA_030037315.1 Candidatus Acidiferrales bacterium | reverse complement strand
TTCGATCAGAAACGGCATGAACGCCAGGAACACGCCAATCGCCAGCCCGAGCAGGAACCCAACGGCATCAATCGCGTCTTTCCAGCCCAGCTTCATAGCTGGCGAGATATTAACCGAATTTCGTTATTACGGACGTTACGGGGCAAAGATTGGGAGATTCGTGCTGAGCATGCAGCCGAATCTTGGCAGATTCGTTGACTTGTCTCAAACGCACAACCTAAGATGACTCCACCATGGCAGATTCGCAGTCGCTGCTTGGGCAGACCATCTCGCACTACCGCATCATCGAAAAGATCGGGGGCGGCGGGATGGGTGTGGTCTACAGGGCTGAAGATACTCGTCTTGATCGTTCTGTCGCACTGAAGTTTCTTCCCGATAATCTTTCGCAGGATCGCCAAGCCCTCGAACGATTCCGCCGCGAAGCCAAGTCCGCCTCCGCTTTGAATCATCCGAACATCTGCACCATCTACGACATTGGCGAGGAGAACGGCAGAACCTTCATCGCTATGGAGATGCTCGAAGGGCAAACTCTGAAGCGTCTCATTGGTGGCAAGCCGCTAGACGTGAAGGAGCTTCTGGACCTGGCAGTGGAAGTGGCGGATGCCCTCGATGCGGCTCATGTGCGAGGCATCATCCATCGCGATATCAAGCCCACCAATATTTTTGTGACCCAGCGAGGACACGCGAAGATTCTTGACTTCGGCCTGGCGAAGCTGACGGCGCAGGCCAAACCCGCGGAGTCCACCGCGACGGGTTCCATGGCAACCACGGAGCTGCCGGAAACGCAACTCACGACCCCGGGCTCCGCGCCCGGAACCGTCGCATACATGTCTCCCGAGCAGGCGCGCGGCAAGGAACTCGACGCGCGCTCAGACGTCTTCTCCTTCGGCGTCGTGCTGTACGAAATGGCCACGGGCGCACTGCCATTCCGCGGAGACACTTCCGCAGTAATTTTCGACGCCATCCTAAACCGTACTCCCGTCTCGCCAATTCACGTGAATCCGGACCTGCCGCCCCAAATCCAGGCAATCATCAGCAAGGCTCTGGAGAAGGACCGGAATCTGCGCTACCAGCACGCGTCTGACATTCGCACCGATTTGCAGCGGCTAAAGCGCGACACAGATTCGGACAGTACGGCCCGAGCCGTTGAGCCGGGGTCACAACCGTCGAGGTCATCTTGGCCTCGATGGGCGATAGCCACTGGAGCGGCGATACTTGTCATCGCATTGATGGTTGGCGGTTGGCTCGTGCGCTCCCGCAAGATGCACCCTCTAGGCCCCGCGCACACAATAGTTCTCGCCGATTTTACCAATTCGACCGGAGACCCGATTTTTGACGACACGCTAAAGCAGGGGCTTTCCGCACAACTCACGCAATCGAGGTTCTTGGATATCCTTTCCGACGAGCAGGTGGCACAGACGCTGCAACTGATGGAACAGCCGCCCGACGCGAGACTCACACAACCCCTCGCTAATCAGGTGTGCCAACGCACCTCGAGTACAGCCGTTCTGGGAGGTTCGATAACCACCCTGGGCGGTGAGTATGTTCTCGGCCTGCGAGCCGTGAATTGCGTTACCGGAGAGTCCTTGGGCGAAGTCCAAGTTACCGCCCCGAACAAAGAAGCGGTGCTCGGTGCACTGGGCAAGGCCGCAGTTCAGATTCGCAGCCAGTTAGGCGAATCGCATGATTCGGTTCAGCAAACGAACCTTCCGCTGGAACAAGTAACTTCGTCCTCGCTGGACGCTATCCGTTACTTTTCAGAGGGGAAGCGAAGGCTTTACGCTGGCGATCCCCGCGGGGCTCGAGAATTAATGCAGCGCTCGATCGAACTCGATCCGCAATTTGCGATGGCCTACGAATATCTGGCCGTGGTTTCTCTCCACTTGAACCGCTTCGATGACGTGAGGCGCTATTCGCAAAAGGCCCAGGAATTGCCGCAGCACCTCACCGAGCGCGAGCATCGAAAAATCCTCGGAGATTACAATCTGCTTGTGACTGGCGACATCCCGCAGGCGATCGACAATTATCGTGTCCTTCTGGATTTGTACCCTGACGATTATTCGGCAAAAACCAATCTCTCGGTCGCGTACTGCGCGATAGGACAATACGATCAGGGAATCGCCGAAGGAGAGGCCGTGCTAAGGCGAATGGACGTGCCCGGCATCCGGGATAATGTCGCCTATTGTAATTTCCTTGCGGGGCGTGTCGACCGGGCAATCGAAACCGAGCAAGAGAATCTGAATTCGCACCCCGACGATGAATCTGCTCTTTTTAACCTTGGAATGTTCCACGCAGGCAACGGAGACACAGCCGGCGCCGCGAATTTCTATAATCGTCTGGCCAATATGGGAGGTTCCTATGCCACCGATGCGCATCGCGGTCTGGCTGATTCGTACGCCAGTGAAGGTAATTATCGATCCGCAGAAAGTGAAGATCAGACGGCCATCGCGATAGCGAAGCAATCGGACAACGCGTCCAGCGAAGCGGCCGCGCGTTTGCACTTAGCGAACCTGCTCATTGATGAAGGGCGTGCAGAGGCAGCACGCAGTCAGGCAAAGCAGGTTGCGCCAATCACGCAGGATCCGGAACTCTTGCAAATGGTGGGCGCAGCTTTTGCCGAGATGGGAGATCCTGCCGCCGCTCGCGGCATCCTGGAGCAGCTCGAGAAGGCGGGAGCCAAGCGCTCCGCCGCCAAGCTCGAAGCACAGATAGATATTGCTGTGGGGAACGGTGCGGCCGCCCTTCAATTGCTGACAGGCGAATCGCAGGGCTATGAGGCAGCCGAAATTGTGGAAATGAAAGCGCGAGCTTATCGTAAAGAGCGGCAGCTATCCGAAGCGGCAGCCTCTTACGAAGAGGTTTTAAGAAGGCCCATGGAGCGGGCTTGCGAAGGCCGCGACGCGCCGGCATTTCACCACGTGGTAATCGACTACTACCAACTCGGATCCGTATACGCTGATCAGGGAAACCGGTCGGCGGCGCTCAAGAATTTTCAGAAATTTCTGTCCTATCAGCCTCAGGCAGATGCTGATGCGCCATTCTTGGCCGACGCGCGGAAACGCATGGAGCAATTGAGCGGAATCAACGGTCGTTAGCGCCCGTCGAGCATTTCACCGGTTTCATTTCTCGGCCGCCCGGGCAGAATTCCTCTCCTCCGCCTCGCGCGCGTAGACCTACCCCCGCTGCATATAAGACCGACTCGGTGATGCCGTCAATCCCGAGGTCGCTTTCAATCAGCGAATCGGAGAGCGCCATTGTGCAGAACGGCGCAAGGCCGAGCCACGTCGCGGTCAGGCAAAACGTTTGGCAAAGATGCCCGGCATCGAGCAAGACCGAGCGGTAAGCTCGCGAGTACCCATACTTCCAGCTGTTGCGCGGGAAAACGGCGGTCATCAAGAAAACTGCTGCGGCATCGGCATACCACCATTGCCCGCTTAGGTAGGCCTGAGTGCGCCGCCTCATTGGAGCTTCCCGAATGCGCTCCAAGCGATGTACATCACCGCAATAATGATAAAGGCCCTCGCGCAAACCCTGCACCTTCAAAGCTGCCACATAAACCTCGCCCGGATGGCGGGCCCCGCCGGAAGGGCTGGTTTTCAACGGCACGCGACCAAGTAGGTCTACTTCGACGTATCCGGTTACGCCCCACGTCATCCCAAGGAGTTGGGCAAGTTTTTCCAGGGGAAGCTGGCCACGGGAAAACTCACGCCACGTGCGCCGCTCATATACCGTCCGGACAAATTCGCTTTCCCGAGCCTGCGGCACTGGCGGCAAAGGCATGTCGGCGGCATCGCGGTAGCGCTTGAAGAAAGCGGGCTGCGGATGGACGCGAATCTCTTGTTTGAGCTCGTGCCGGCTCATCTCCGATTCCAACCGGTACTTCACATCTTTGGTCGCAAAATGAAAGAAACTCGCTTCGGGGGACCACGCGGCCCAGGCCCGCATTGAACCAGAGCGCGGATGCTCCTTTCCCCGTTCTTCCAGAAGGGAAAGCCGGCACAGGCGGCCTACCTCACGGAGGACGGATGAGGCTGAGAATCGAGAGAGCGATTTGATAAGTTCTGCCGGTCTTCGCCAGCGGCCGAAAAAATCGAGTATCAATGTGCAGAGCGGAGACGCAGCGATGCGGACGCCACTCAAGTAATTGTGATAAATGAGTTGGTTGTCCTTCCAGTAGCACACGACATTTGCACTGCGCCGCAGCTGCGCGTTGCGAGAACGGACAAATCGCAGGTTTCGTTTTTTCCGGCTTACTGCGGCGGTTTTTTGAGCAGAAGAGGTGGACCGCATCTGGCGGAATGTAGTGTCTCGGAAGGTTATAGGTTGGCGCAAGCGCGCAGACTACTCAACGGCTGCGCTTGGCCTTCTTGGATCGGATCAGCTTTTTCGACCTGCCAAGCCAGGGCATATATAGGTGTTGGCAGATCGGGGCCGTCTGCAACGTTTCCACAATGCGCGTCAG
The DNA here is from genome assembly GCA_030037315.1 of Candidatus Acidiferrales bacterium. Taxonomy (GTDB): domain Bacteria; phylum Acidobacteriota; class Terriglobia; order Acidiferrales; family UBA7541; genus Palsa-295. The sequence continues at coordinate 751 of JASHRM010000156.1, read as the reverse complement.
TTCCAAGTCAAGCTTCTGGATTCGTTGCCTCGCGTCCTTGAGGGCCTTCTCTACGACGGCTCTGCTTACGTCGGGTTTCGTCGTTCGCTTACGTTCACCAGCCATGGCGACACTCCTCCGGGCATAGGTCCCGCCCGGTGATCACTGGTGTGGAATTTAGGGGCCGTTTTAACGCGCTGTCAAGGAGAATCTCTTCGCGCAGCCCGTGTCAAGCCGCCGAAGAAAAATTTCTTTCCGTGATCAACGCAAGCTTCTTCAAGAACATGGTGCCGGCCGGGGGGAATCGATCCGGTTGCCCAGGGGCGAGCCTCGAAAGGCGACGGCATCCCACCGTCGCAAAAACCGCGACGATGAGGCACCCCCAAATTCAAAATCGTCAAGCTACCTCACGGGCCAGCCGCTCCGGGCTTCATGAAGTGATCAAGATACGCGCTAAGGGCAAAGTACTCCAAGAGCGTGGCGACCGCAAAATCAATCAGCCCGACTTTTGCTAACCGCGCAACGACGAGGATTCCAGCGGCAAAGTGAAAAATCGAAAACAGTGCCATGAGCACCCAAAATCTGCGTTGGCTCCAGTAGGTTCTGCGAGAGCGAAACGCATTCAGGAACACAAGCCCAGTCACAATTGCAAAACCCATCCACTTAACTGGAAGCCCGAGCGGCAGCCCAGCTTTCGCTCGATAGAATCCAATGAGGATCGCGATGGCAACAACTAGAATCGCGATTGCGGAGTACAGTAGTTCATCTCGCA
>JASHRM010000155.1 GCA_030037315.1 Candidatus Acidiferrales bacterium | reverse complement strand
ACTTTCTTCACTGAGCCGCGGATGTGCTTCCGCGCGTCGTCGCCCTTCGTGAACAAGCCCGTGGATTCGACGACAATCGACGCGCCGACCGAGGTCCAATCGAGCTGCGCGGGATCTTTCACGCGAAAAACCTTGAAGCTCTTGCCATCGACGGAGATGGAATCCTCGGTGTGCTTCACTTCGTTCGGCAGGTTGCCGAGCACGGAATCGTATTTGAGCAGATGCGCGAGCGTCTTGGAATCCGTGATGTCATTTACGGCCACAATTTCGATCGAAGGATCGCCCAAGGCGGCGCGGAAGATGTTTCGTCCGATGCGTCCAAACCCGTTGATCGCGACCTTTACTGACATTTCACCTCCGGAATATGGCTAGGAAATCATCGCTGCGCGAAGAATCCAAAGGAATTGGATGCGAAACGATGATGCTAGGGTGTGACTGAGGAAAAGTCAACGAAGGCGACCACTCAGCAGCGAAGAACAAAACAGCAACACAGAGGTCGCAAAAGACTCGCAGCACGGGCAGCGACTGCTCATCGAAGGCCAGGATCCCACGCAGAGTGCGGCGAGGTTTGCTCAGTTGAACTGCTTCACGCGGATGACGTTATCGTTCACAAAAGTGACAAAGACGACCGGCCCGGGCGGCATGCCGTAAATCCAATCCTCGTTCTCCACACCTTGGTCATCTCTCTCACGGACTTTCTTGTCAGGGCGTCCCATCGCCGCGATGACCATTTCAGAATCCATTCCAACAATGGCTCGCTTATCCTTGATGGCCTGTTGGAATTGAGGAGGCAGCGTATCGACCCAATTGACCGTGGAAGAGTGTTGCTTTGAAAAATCCATCACCATGCCCAGATCCTTTTTCAGGTCATCGGGACTCATATCGGGCAGCGGCCGGCCAAAGTTGAGCACGAGCGTTGCGCCGGTGACGTCCGGCGGACCCGAAACGGCGGGCGGCGGAGTCGCAGCGCCTCCGACGCTGACCTGCAAATGCTGGCGCCAGTGAAAATGCCTTTTCGACCCGCCATTGATCTCGAGCACGATTGACTCGGCATGAAACTCCAAACCAGTGATCTGAACCGTGTCGCCTTCGCTGGCGGCGGTGCCGTAAAGACGCAGCGCGTCGCTCAGTTTTTGCTTATCGACGGGCTTGCCGACCCAAACGGTGAAACCTTTTTTGCCGCCCGGCAGCGACTTCAGCAGCTTTGCGAATTCACCGTCAACGTACCGGATCAGCAGCAGCCGCGATTCGGGCTGTAACGTCGTGGGGCTACTGTCGCTTGGCGAAGCGTCTTTTACGGTGATCGGCGGGGAGCTGCGCGCAATCGTCTCGCTGGCAAGGCTAACCGTGGAAAAACTCATGGGGGCGGGGCCGGCGGGCAGCAGACCGCTAACGTCCGCCGCCCCAACTGCCAGCAGCGCCGCAAATGCGAGTGTCGGCCGAAAATCCATGGCTGCCTTGGCGCCTATTCTATTGCTTTTTGGGCGCGAGGTGAACAGGGCGCGCCACCCCCGAGCTTGTTTCCTGTGGGCTGAGATTCACGAATCACGCGCGGGGTTGGCGGACGCGGCAGGGAAAAACGGAGAGAAGGCGCTGATTACGGCGTTGCGAAAGGCGTCGCGGCGAGTGATCGCGTTGCGAGTCAGCACGCCCCAGGCACCCTGCGCGTCGCGGATGCCGCGCTCCCCTGCAAAATCGTCGATTACGTGAGCTAGCTCCTGGCCGTCATCGACTACTCGCGTCGCAACTGGCTCAGGCAAGAGAATCGCGCCCGATCCGCCGAACGATTCTTGGCCTGTGGCATCCACAACGCACGCCCAGTTCTCAAGGAAAACCAGGCGATTCCCATTTTCATGAATCACGTCGACGCCGCCTTCGAGGCCGACGAAATACTCCCAGCTCTCCGGGCGCTCTTGCGCCAATCGTCGCAATTCGTTGGCGCGGTGCCGTGCGCCGGCCATCATTTCCTGCCGCGAAAGCGGCGTATGACGCACGCCGCTCTGGACATCGACGCCGATAACCTCGAATCGCTCGCCCTGCAGCAGCAACCCGGCGATCACCGCCAGTGCGTCGCGCACGGCGTCAAGTTTCGGCGCGCGAAGGCTGCCTACCGCGATAATGCGATTCGCCATCAGCAAAAGCGGAATTTACAACAACATGGATGCAGCGAGATTGGTTTCTTTCTGAATAAGATAGGAACTCGCAGGAGAGAATGGAGCGGGATAAGAGAATCGAACTCTCGCCTCCACCTTGGCAAGGTGGCGTACTACCACTATACGAATCCCGCAATCAACGACTTACAGAAATAATGCCGCAAGTTTTACTAAAGTTCTACCAAAATCAAGAAACCAATCGTTAACAACCGTATTTGACCGTGATCGTCAGAAACAGGCTGGGAAGTTAGGTTATTGAAGCTTGGGTTGCACCGAAAAAGGGCTTGACAAGACTTCGCAATTTTGCGAAGATGCATAGTGCAGATAATAGGGCAGAAGAAGATTGATGACGCCCACAAGAAACACTCAGGCTGGAGAGCGTCGTTACGCAATTGGACGACAATCGTCAAAGGTGCCGAGTGGACTTGCAACAACGATATACAGCAAACCTTCAACACGGCGGACCCAGTTGGAAAATACGTCGTTTTCAACATTGCGGGCAACCAAGCTAGATTAGCGGCGGTTGTTAATTTTGAGGAGAAACTGGTCATAATAAAAGAAATCGTGAGCCATGCGGTGTACGACAGGAAGGAATACCTGTAAATGAACCTCGTAAAATACGAATTGGATCGTCGCACTCCGACAGTCATTACCTCAGAAGCTCAGCTTGAGGATTACACGAACAAGCTCATTGAGCTTCAAGAGCGGGGCCGTCTCTCGGCTGAAGATAAGGGTTATGTGCGTGTGTTGGCGGCACTCATAGAAAAATATGAAAACGAAAAATATCCAATTGCCGCATCCTCCCCGGAGGAAGTTCTGCGTGAACTTATCGAGCAAAACGGACTTCGCCAGAAGGATTTAGTTCCTCTACTCGGAACCGAAACTGTCGTTTCAGAGATTGTTAACGGCAAGCGGCGGTTGAGTGTGCCAAACATGATTAAATTGGGCAAAAGATTCCGTGTCTCACCTGCGATTTTCTTGCCGCAGACGGTTCCTACGCGGGGTTGAACTAGACTTTCTTTAAAAAAGTGCGCGGATTATATCCTCATCGACCGTCTTGCAAAATGCTTTCTTGGTCGCCTTACTGAGATTGAAAATCATCAGCAAATGAGACCGGAAGTTCGAGGAACCTTGAGGGTTTTCTCTGCCCAAGGCTCTGAGAGACCGCTTCGTCGCCCCTAGGGATACCCTGTATCGCGTTACGGGCCGCTATGAAGCCCTGACGCCCTCTAGCGACCTTCGGATTAGGGCCACTGACCCAAACTGTCGAATTTGAGGCCTTTTAGGGAGGGCGCTACTTTTACTAAACTTCACTTATTCCGGCCGACTCTGCCCTACTTTCAACAGCCTTGGTCTCTAGGTCGTTACTGGAAACAAGTGCCTTCTACCGTGAACAACCGCAGGAGACTCCTTGGCAAGGTGGCGTACTACCACTATACGAATCCCGCAGAAGAAGCCAATCTGTAAGTGTGAAATCTTTATAGCACGGGGATAAAAGAGCGACAAGCGGTCAGGCGCACAGGGAAAACCGGCTCATCGCCGAGCCGGAACAGCACAATCTACCAACAGAGTGGGCCCGGTTTGCTGCTCCGACGGGTTAGTCAACTTCCAGGATCCGGGTGGACTTCACTATCGGCGACTTCTTTTGCCGATCGGCAAAGCGCTCCGCACGATCGCGATCGATATAAACGCGCGCAAACTTTTCGCCATCGTGATAGTAGACGGTCACCTGCCAGTGGCGATGCTTGCGGCGTTTATCCCGGTGAAAGCGGCTCGACCCCGTTGCCTTTGTTTTCTTCACGCTGGACTCCCCCAAGTTTTTCCGACTATGGCAACTTTACAGAGCAGACGCAAGTGGCAAGTTGACGGGTAGCTCCCGCAATACCGTTAGGTTACATCAGCCGCTACTTCAGTCTTGTCTATCTTTTTCCCGGTTCGTGAGTCTAATGGGTAAGTTTGAATAGGTTGTGAAACTTTATCACGGCTGGATGCGTATTGAGAAGCGAGGGCTGAGAGCGAAATGGTCACAAATCTCGATAACGAAGTCGGAATCGAAAGCGCCAGAAACCATCCTGAGTCGACGATGCTAGCGTTGCGAGACGTGCTGTCAGGAGGAGCAACGCTGGTCCCTGACCCAAAACGCAACGGATTTTATGAGGTTACGAGCGATTCGACGACCTACTACATCCGCGTATCGCCCGTAAATGGAAACGTCCTCTTGCTGGCCACCTGGCCGGCCAATCTTACGCCGGCATGCGATCAGGCCGTCGCCTAACTCGAAATCACAGCACCAAGCCTGCTGGCTTGAAATCGACATTATCCAGAACGCTTTTCTTCAGCTTGTAAAGCGATTTGCTGTCGCTCGACTGCGCGTAGACAAAATCCCCTGAAGCCTTGGAAATCTTCACCGTGGTGGTCTTTCCATTGCCAACCAAAACAACGCTCACGGCCGGCTTGTCAACCTGCGCGAGCAGATTCGCGGCCGGATGATCGATCACTTCGTCCGCGGTCAAATTATTCAGAGCGTCAATCACGATGGCGCCGGAAGCGGCTTTGCCCTTCTGGTCCGCAGGCGCGTCGAAGATCCAGTCGCCTGGACTATCTTTTTTCTGGCTCAGGTCGATTTCGCCGCTTGAATCGTGGATTTGGATCATCTGGATGCTTGCGGAGTCGGGGTGGACGACGTTTTTGTTCCGCAGATCGGCAAAGCCTTCATCGAGCTTTTTGTAAACATCTCCGCTGACGCGAAAGATCATCGGCCGGGATTCATCGCGCGCGAAATAGTTGTCGCCGTCCTTTTTGCCGATTTCGAGCGTGGATCGGGCGCCCTTGCTATCGGCCACGGTGAGGGTGATTGTGGGCGCAGTCAGTCCATACTTGGCCAGATTTTCGGGTTTCTCGCTTGCGACGGAAACCATCTTCGCGTTGGTCACGCCTTGCAGAAGCGAATCCACAGCATCATGCGATGCGAGCGAATCGCTCGGCGTCGTAAACCTCCACTCGTCGTTGCTTTTCTTTGCCGCAAGCTGGCCGGAGGGGTTTTTCAAATCAAATGAAGCAACTTGCGAGCTATCCACGCGCAAAAGCGAGCGGTTGCGAAGATCGTCCAAGCTTCTGTTCGTGACGGTCGAGAGAAGCTGCGGCAAGAGGGAGACGGTGGTGCCGTTGTCGACTACTCCATAGACCGAATCGCCGCCAAAGCTCGCATTCCCTATCAGGATCGTGTGCGTCGCGCCATTTTTCAAATGCAGTTGGAGTTCCGCCTGAGCTGGATCGAGCCCGTACGCCTTGCGCCGGTCGGCCGTTCCCGGCTCGGTGCCCATCGTTTCGGCCCCCGCAGCGGCGTCCACGATGCCATCCGCCGTCGATTGGTCCGCATCGGTATCGACGGGATCTACGATCTGCCACGCCTCGCCCCGCTTTTCGAATTTCACAGGAGTTTGCGCAGGCTGCGCCGGATGCGAAAGTGTAAACGAAACTACGTCCGCAGCCTGGAACGTGAACGCAGGCTTTTCGACATCCGCGGAAGGCTTGGGCTCGCTGCTCTTTCTCCAATCGAAATAGTAAACGGCGCCGCCGAGGACGATCGCGCAGATCAGGACGATCAGAGTCGGTTTTTTTATCATCGCGTTCTGCGAAACTTCCTACCGGCGCTTCCACCACATCGTGACTCCCACCAGCACCACAATGCCGGGCAGGAAAACAAGCTCGAACCATTTAAGGCCGGTGGCCTGCGATTCGGTAAGCGTGATTCGTCTGCTGGTCGGAAGCTTCGGGCGGATAGAAATCATGTTTTCGTCTTGCGCCAGCCAATCGATGGTGTTGAAGAAAAGATCGCCGTTTTCCTGCAGACCAACCAGGTCATTTTCGGCAAACCGTGAATTGCCCAGCACCACCAGGCGGGCGCTTTTGCTGTCCACGCTGCGACTCGCAGCGACACCCAGCGAGAGCGGGCCGGCCGTTTTCGGATTGAACGTGACTTCGTGCACCAGCTTGGGAATCGTGAAACTTCGCTGCGAGGTTTTCAGCAATTCCACCGCGTCCGGAGTGGTTTTCGATTTATCGGCGATCGTCACCGTGCGCGCAAGCGGGAAGAAAGTCATTCCTCCCTGCAAGGTTTTCGTGATCGGGCTATCGCCGTAGTCGACCACCAGTGGCGTTTCCGGACCGGTGCCCAGCAAACGGCCAACGCCACTGGCGTCGACGACGATGTTGTCGTTTACGTCGATGTTCCAGGCTTGAAAGACGTCGTTGAGCTTCGGATCGGTTTCCGGGTCGACTTCGATCAGCGCTTTTCCGCCGCCATCGAGAAACTTGCCCACCATCGCCGTTTCTTGCGGGAAGTAAGCCTTTGTGGGTCCAGCGATCACCAGGACGTTGCAGCTATCTGGCACGGCATTTTCGCTGACCAGATTGATCGAATCCGTGTTGTAGCCCTCTTTTTTCAATCCGTCGTCGACGGATGAGTAGCCCGTGGCATCCTGGCTGGTAAGCGATTTCTCATCGTGGCCGGTGACGAAGCAGACCATCTTGACGCTGTTTCGCGTCACTTTCAGGATCGCGGACGTGATGTCCTGCTCGGTGTATCCGCCCTCTGCGTCAGGACTTTGCTCCAGCGGCAACTTGCGCGCGCCGGACGCGACAATCACATCGCCCATGTGCGTTGCGCCATACTGTTTGGCGACGTCCGGTTTTTCAATCGGATTTACATCCTGAAATTTCACATGGCGGCTGAGGTTTTTGTACTCGCTCATCAAGTCGGGAAGACTATCGTTCGCGGGCGGCTGCCTGACGAAGCGAACGATGTTGACGTCTTGCGTGAGTCCGCCAACGACCTTTTTCGTTTGGTCAGAGAGCGTATACAGCTTTTCGGTCGTCAGGTCGAAGCGCTTGTGATGCCGGAAGCCCAGATAGTTAATCACCACCAGGATTGCGAGCACAGCCACAGACAAGATCAGCGTATTGGTGCCGAGTTGTGAGGATCGCCGGGAGAAAAACCTTATGATTCCCCGGAAGCCTAAGACGATTCCCGCAACAAACAGGACGGCGCCTGCTATCAAGAGGATCTTGCTGAATGTGAGAAGTTCACCCTGCAGGGAATAGCGGATGTAGCCGGCGATCAATCCGGCCACGCCGATACTGGCGATGATTTCCGCTATTTCATTCCGATTCCACTTCATCCGATCATTGCCTCCCAATATTTCGCCTGCCATGCGGCCACATGCGGACGATTAAGCTCGCCTCCAGCGCATTGAATCGAGCGACCGCACAGCCAAGAAAAGGAAAAACACGATAAAGCTCACGTAGTAAATCAGGCCTGACGTATCGATAATTCCGCGAGTGAAATCTTCGAAATGATTGATCACCGAGAGGTAAGACACGACTTGCGCCGTTGGTCCCGAACCGCGCGATCCAAAGTCGAGCGCCCACAAAATCAGAAAAGCGCCGAATGTGAGCGCCGCAGCTACGATCTGGTTCTCGGTAAGCGAGGAAAGAAACAGCCCGAGCGCCAGCAGGCATCCGCCGAATAACAGCACTCCCAAATATCCCGCCAAGATCATGCGAAACGGCGGAACCGGATCGGAGTGGAACCAGACCACGGCCAGGAAAATCGCCGTCGGCAAAAGCATCGCGATGAACATCGTGAGTGACGCGAAGAATTTTCCGAGAACGATGTCGACTTCGCGAATCGGCGAGGTCATGAGCAGTTCGATCGTGCCGCGCTTCCGCTCTTCGGCAAAAAGCCCCATGGTGACCATCGGAATAAAAAACAAGACGACCAGTGCGATCAGCCCCAGAAAGAGCCGCAAAATCCAGCTCGGCGCATCGAAATCCGGCGGGGCCTGATACGCCTGCAAGATTGCGTCTGTCAGGTAGAGAGTGAAAAAATATGCCGTCAAGAAGATGAACAGGGCCACCACGATGTACGCGACGGGCGAAACGAAGTAGTGCCCAATCTCTTTGCGATAAATGGCGTACATACTCCGCATCATTTCCTCCGGTTAATTAGACGGCGTAGCGTGCGCGGCGTCATCCGTGGTGAGCTCGAGAAAGATATCTTCGAGGCTCATGTTCATTCCGCGTAGTTCGTAAAGCGGCCAGCCCTTTTGCACAATGCCCGAAGCAATCTGGCTGCGAATGTCCCTGCCGGACGCGGTTTCGATGGTTGCGGTAATGTGGCCATCGGAGCGCGCGGGACTCAATTCCACTCGATTCGCGCCCGGGATGCCCTTCAGCAAATCTTTCAGCGGATTTTCGGGCGCTTGCGTGTCGATGTGGATTTTCTGCCCACCCTTTAACTGCGTGGTCAGGTTTTGCGGCGTATCGACGGCGACAATTTTGCCTTTGTTGATAATCACCACGCGATCGCACGTCATGCTCACTTCGGGCAGGATGTGCGTGGACAAAATAATCGTGTGCGTGCCGGCAAGCGCCTTAATCAGGTTGCGGACCTCAATGATCTGCTTGGGATCAAGGCCCACGGTCGGCTCATCGAGAATAATGACCAATGGATCGTGAACCAGCGCCTGAGCAAGGCCCACACGCTGCTTGTATCCGCGCGAGAGTCGCTTGATGAGTTCGTTGCGCTTGTCGCTAATCTTGGTTTTTTCGAGGGCGTCGTCAATCCGCGCGCGGCGCTTGTCCGAAGGCACATTCTTGATGCGCAGAACGAAATCGAGATAGCTCGCCACCGTCATATCGGGATACACAGGCGGGGCCTCGGGCAAGTACCCGATGTGGCTGCGCACCTGCATCGAATCCTGGAAGACGTCGAAACCAGCGACGCGCGCCGTCCCTGAAGTGGCCGGCATGTAGCCGGTCAGAATGCGCATCGTCGTGGTTTTGCCCGCGCCATTCGGGCCGAGGAACCCTAGAATTTCGCCTTCATTGACGCTGAATGAAACGTGGTCAACCGCTGTGACCTGACCATAGGTCTTGGTCAGATCCTGCACCTCAATCAAGTCGATCCTCCGAATAAAATATGAAGAGGAAGAGCAACAGACTCGCCCGGAACCCGCCGGACGCCTCTCTTATATCAAAAAAACGTCCAAAATTAAAAACTGTAGGGCACCTTGAAGAAAATGGAACCTTTCTCGCCGCCTTTATAAAAGATGCGAGAAGTTCGACTTAGCGTTGCCGCAGCCGTTCAGCCGGAAGTGTTCCCAGCTTGAAATGGCAAGGCAACGGGCTTTGCCCTGGCCGCATCCAGATGCCTGACCAGATGGGCCCTGTGCGCAGCGGCGCTGGCTCATTCCCGTGAGATTCGTTGAATCGAAAAACCCAAAAGTCCGCCGAGGGCCGCGGATCGAGAACTGCGTTGACACTCTCCGCCCCTTTTTGTTATTCAACTCGTTTGTCTGTAGGCGCCGAAAGCGCAGAGTGGGGCTTTCGGAACTTGCCCGGGCGTGTCCGAAGCAGAAAAACACACCGGATTCGATGAAACCGAAGGGGTACGCCCGAATGCGACGAAGTGCGGCTCGTGGAAATCTAACCGAAACAAATTTCGCTTCGCGCATGAGCTGGATCCGCTGGGCGTCGGCTCTCGCCGCATGCCTGGCATTGATCTTTCTGTGCAGTTGCAGTGGCAGCAGCTCCCAAATCAGCATCACGCTTACGACTCCAAACGCAGTGCTCACCGTGGACGAAGGCGGCACGCTTCAATTCACTGCCGCAGTCGGCGGCGATACGAAAAATGAAGGCGTGAAATGGTGCCTGACTTCCACGGAGGCGGGCTGCTTCGGCGTTTCGAAGCAGTCCAATTGCTCTGGTACAGGTACTTTGCTTGGCAACTGCGGTACGCTTTCAAACAACACCTCATTCACTGTCACATATACTGCGCCCGCGATTGCCAGCACGACCGCTTCAACCACTATTACCCTTACGGCCATTTCCAATGCCGATCCGGGTGTCACAAAGACGGCCACCATCATCGTAGTCCCGCCGCCGCTATTTACAGTTACAACCTGCAATCCGCCAAGTCCGCCCAACGGCACGCCTTGCGTGCTGCCCAATGGCGCGAACGGCGTTCCTTACACTCAGACGATTTCGTTTACTGGCGGCGTGTCTCCTTACATGCTGTCGAACACCGGGCTGCCCGCGTGCCTCAAGCTCGTTTATTCGACCACGTCCGGAACGGCAACGATCAACGGTACGCCGTGCGGATCCGGCACTACCACTTTCAATGTAACCGTCACAGATAGCGGCGGGGCGGTTCCGGTTACGCAGTCCTATCAAATTACCGTGACTCCCCCGCCGACTCTCTCGATCACGACGACCTCTCTGCCGCCGGGCGTTTACGGCGTGCCATACAGCACGACGATCGTCGCGGACGGCGGCGTGGCGCCACTGACGTTCACCGTGACGCCGACACCCGCTGGGAGCTTGCCAGCCGGGGAGATTGCCGGCCTGCCCCCGGGACTTTCGGTGAATACAACGACGGGACAAATTTCCGGGACTCCGACACAGCAGGCCATCACTTATCCGGCAACCTATTCGATTGAAGTGCAGGTGAAGGATTCGTCCCTGCCGGCGCCGGGCCAAGTTGCGCCGGCGACGCCGTTGATGCTTTCGATCACTATCGAGCCGCCCACGCCGTTGTCGATTACAACTTCTGGTCCAGACCTAGCTGCGGGTATGACGGCGACCGGCTACAATGTGGGCCTGACGGCTACGGGCGGAGTGGCGCCTTACACATGGTCGATCGTCCACGGCCAATTGCCGGCCGGATTGAGAATCGACAGCTCCGGCGTGATTTCGGGGACGCCGATCCTGGTCGGCACGTCAACCTTCACAGTGCAGGTCGCGGATTCCGAAAGCATTCCGGCCACGTCGACAAAACAATTCACGATTCAGATCACGGCAGGCACGAAGAACAACACGCTTCTGAGCGGCCAATACACGTTCATCTTTAATGGCTTCGACAAGAATGGATCGGTGACGATCGTCGGCAGCCTTACCACTGATGGCAACGGCAACATTACGCTCGGCAGTGAGAGCGTCAGCCGCGTCTCCTCGTTTGTGACGGGAGCGGCAGTGACGGGCACATATTCGATTGACTCGAGCGGCGACGGGCGCGGCACCATGGAGTTGATCGCAACGATCGGTACCACGCAGCCCTTGACGGTGACAACCGATTATCACCTCGTCCTCGATTCGAATGGCGAAGCTCGCTTCTTCCAGGACAATTCAACGGCCACCAACACGGATACGCTTCAGACGCATGGCGAGGGCATCCTGAAGCCTGTTTCGGGCTCGCCATTCTCGGCGTCGAGTTTCAGCGGCGATTATTCTTTCCTGTTTGCAGGGCAGGATTCCTCGCAAAAGCGGGCCGCCCTTGCGGGCACGGTGCACGCTACCAGTTCGGGCGGTCTAGTTCCGGCTACAGGTGATCTCAACGACGCCGGCACGTTCGATGGCGGGTCATCACCGCCGCAAGCATTCTCGATGAATGGGTCATACTCGCTCGTCTCGAGCACCAACCAAGGAGCGTTGACCCTGACGTTCGCTCCCTCGACTACGACTCCGCAGATTACCCTGCAATTCATCTTTTATTTCGTCTCACCATCCGATTTGGTATTTGTTGAGTGCGACGTGAATAGTACTCCTCCAAGTCCAGCCAATTCGTGCGAAACGGGAACGCCGGCCGGCTTCCGGCTCGGCGGAGAAATGCTTCTCCAACAGCCAACCACCGTGTTCAATCAAACCGTTCTAGCGGGGTCGAGCGTCGCCAGCGGCATTGCTAACAACGGCGGCAACTCGGATATTTTCATCGGCTTCCTCAATGCGCCGATTTGCAACAGCAGTAACTCAATTTCACTGGACTATGACGAGAACAACGGCGGCACTGTTACGTCGCCTTCGTTCTCAGGCACTTGCTCGGTGGATACAAGCGGTCACGTAGCTTTCACGGGCTTGGGATCCGCCGTTGCGTCCACCCGTCTTGCTGCCGCTTATCTCACGGGACCTGGCAGCGGATTCCTGATCGGAAGCGATTCCAACGTAACCACAGGCACTCTCGAGCAGCAATCCGGCGCGCCATTCGCGGACGCATCCATAATCGGCGGATACACGCTCAGTGCACCGTACATCGCCGAGCCGAGTGTCCCCAATGTGATTGGCCAAGTGGCGTTTGACGGCTTGGGAGATATCGTTCAGACGGACAGCAGCGGAGACACGGTAAGCCAGATCGACGAAATCGATGCGCCTGCTACCAGCGCGCCGAATCTTGCTCAGCCCTTGAGCGCGAGTTTTTCGACGCTCGCATCCGATGGCCGCGGAACGATGCTCGCGAACTCGCCCGTGCCGGCGGGTTTCCCGACCAACTCAATCTTCTACATAGTCTCGGCAAACGGCATCCGAATCCTGCCGACAGATTCCGGAAATCAGCACCCGAACCTCATCTTGCTGGATCACTAGCGAGCCGGCATATAACGCCGTCATTTTGAGCGAAGCCTGCCGGATATCTTTTATTGTTTTCGCGCGTCACTTGCCGAGTTAAGCGCCCTTCACTTTTTTCCCTTCGGCCTCATCCACCAACCGGAGCGCGGCCGAATTGATGCAGTAACGCAGTCCCGTGGGGTTCGGTCCGTCCTCGAAAACATGTCCGAGATGCGCGTTACACCGGCTGCACATCACTTCTGTGCGCACCATCCCATGGCTCGCATCCGTCTCTGTGTCTACGTTTTCTTCCGCGATCGGTTGCCAGTAGCTTGGCCATCCTGAACCGGAATGATATTTGGCATCAGAAGCAAACAAAGGCTGGCCGCAGCAAACGCATACGTATGTGCCGGGAGTTTCCGTGTGCTCGTATTCGCCGGTGAACGGAGGCTCTGTCCCCTTTTTTCGCGTTACGTAATACTGCTCATCGGTCAATTGCGATCGCCATTCCGCGTCGCTCTTTTTGATTTTGTCAGACATGCGCAACCCCTCCGGCAGGTCACAATCCGCTTCCGCTTGAGATTACACCACGACGCAGGCGTCCGCATCCGTGAATCCATGCCGGAAATTGCTGGTGGCGAGCGATAAGGTGGCCATTCTATTTTGGCAATCCGAATTTTGAATTGGACTTCGCCTCCGCTTGGCCTTAAAACTTTTTCCGAGGCAGTCCGCCCGGCGCTGTGACATTTGCATCTCAGAAACTTGGATGGCAGCACCTCGTGCCTGGTGACGCAAAGGCATGAGATAAGAGAAGAGTGGGACCTGCGTCGGAAGACGCGATCGCGACAACGGGGCAAAATTCCGGGGCCATGAGTCACGACGTTCAAACATCCGAGATCAACCAGATCTTTCCGCTTGAGGAAATCGCCAACCTGACCAAGGAAGGCGGCCGTCCTGCCGAAACACTCGCGAACGTCTGCGCTCTAATTGCCAAACGGTTTGCGACGAACGTCTGCTCGGTCTACCTGCTCGAATCGGATCGCAATAACTTAGTTCTTGCGGCGACGGTCGGCTTGCGCCCGCAATGTATTGGCACGCTTCGCATGGCGATTCATGAAGGCCTCGCAGGCCTCGTTGCCGAGCAAGTGCGCCCTGTAGCAGTCGAAAACGCGCAGAATCATCCTCGATTCAAATATTTCCCTCAAGCGGGCGAAGACAGTTACCAATCGTTTCTCGGCGTGCCGCTGGTTGAGCGCGGAGTCCTGCAAGGCGTGCTTGTGGTGCAGACCACCGAGCCCCGCGTATTTCGCGAAGAAGAAATTCACGCGCTGTCGCGCGCCGCAGCACAAGTGGCGCCCGTCGTAAGCGAAGCGCGAACGCTGGACCGCTTCATCGCGCCGATTCAAGAGCGTCTCTGGTCGCTCGCCCGCAATGTCTGGTGGAGTTGGGACCACGACTCGCGCCTGATTTTTCTCGATCTCGACCCGGCCCGGTGGGATCAGTCCAATCACAATCCGATCACACTGCTGAACGAATTGCCGCTGCGCAAACTCGAACAGCGCGCCGCGGAATTGGTGCTGCACGGACGAATCAATTATGCGTATCGCCGCTTGCGCGAATACCTCGAAGCGGATCGCACTTGGGGCGCGCGTTACGCTGGAGTGCTGCGGCCGCGTCCAGTCGCGTATTTTTCAGCCGAATTCGGCCTGCATGAGTCGATCCCCGAATATTCGGGCGGCCTGGGAGTGCTGGCGGGCGATCACATCAAAAGCGCCTCCGACCTGGGCATCCCGCTTGTCGGCGTCGGCCTTTTTTATGGCCAGGGATATTTCCGCCAGTGGCTCGACCGCAACGGCTGGCAACAGGAAGAGTATCTGGGAACAGACGTCAGCAGCCTGCCGATGGAAACCGCGATCGGTCCCAATGGCGAGCCGGTCACGGTGCAAATCGACACGCGGCGCGGTCCCATTTTCGCGAAAGTCTGGCGCATCGACGTAGGCCGCTGCGATCTTTTCCTGCTCGACGCCAACGTGGAAGGAAACGTCCCGGAAGATCGCGAGCTTACCTCCCGCCTCTACGGGGGAGACGTTCGCTTGCGTCTCCGTCAGGAGCTGCTGCTCGGCATCGGCGGAGTTCGCGCACTGAAAGCGATGGGCATCACGCCCGGGGTTCTTCACCTCAATGAAGGCCATAGTGTTTTCGCGCTGCTGGAGACGATTCGCACGCGTATGCAGGAAGAGGGGCTTTCCTTCGGCGAAGTTCTGCCGCGCGTTTATCGCGAGGCGGTTTTCACGACTCACACTCCCGTGCCCGCAGGCCACGATCGTTTTCATCCGGATCTGATCGAAGAGCACCTCGGACCACTGCGCGACAGCCTTGGCCTTTCGCACGAAAGCTTGATGGCACTCGGCCGTGTGCGTCCCGAGGATAACAACGAAGAATTTTGTATGACCGTTTTGGGGCTGAAGCTCTGTCGCCGCGCGAACGCCGTCTCCGCGCTGCACGGCGAAGTTACGCGCACTATGTGGACAGGCCTGTATCCCGGCAAAGCTGTAGACGCCGTGCCCATCGGCCACATCACCAACGGCGTCCACGTTCCTTCCTGGCTCGCGCCGCAGATGTACCGGCTGTACGACCGCCATTTGGGCGCCAACTGGCACACGCACAGCAGCGAAGCCAAGACATGGGAAGGCATCGAAGATGTCGATGACGGTGAACTCTGGGAAACGCATCTCAGCCTGAAGTCACAACTGATCGAATTTGTCCGCCGCAGAGCCGTGAAACAAGCCCAGCGCAGGATGGAGCCGCCCGAATCGATTCAGCGCCTCAGCACGATTCTCAGCCCAGACGCGCTCACGATTGGATTTGCGCGCCGCTTCGCAACTTACAAGCGAGCAAATCTGATCCTCGCCGACATCGAAAGGCTCGGCTCGATCGTCAACGACCCTAAGCGCCCGGTGCAATTCGTCTTCGCCGGAAAAGCCCACCCCCGCGACGATCCCGGCAAGCGCATGCTGCAGCAGATCGCCGAATTGATGCGCGACGCGCGCTTCGCCGAAAAATTCGTCTTCATCGAAGACTACGACATCAACGTGGGCCGGTATTTTGTTCAGGGTGTGGACGTGTGGCTGAATAATCCGCGCCGCCCGCTCGAAGCTTCCGGTACCAGCGGGCAAAAAGTAGTTCTCAATGGCGGCCTGAATCTTTCCGTGCTCGATGGCTGGTGGGCCGAAGCTTACGACGGCCTGAACGGCTTCGCGATCGGCACCGGCAGGACGCATTCCAACATTGATGTGCACGACGCGCGCGACGGCGGCGATCTTTACCGCACGCTCGTGGATGAAGTGGTGCCCCTTTATTACGAGCGGGACCGCGATGGCTTGCCCCGCGGCTGGATCAAGCGCATGAAGCGCACCATTCGCACACTCGGCTGGCGCTTCAACGCGGACCGCATGGTCATGGACTACGCGCTGAAGTGTTACGTTCCCGCAGCCGGCGGCACTTCGAGCGACATGCCCCCGATGCTGTAGATCGCCGCGCGCACTGCCTGACGGTTCGCAGGGGCACGGCATGCCGCGCCAGCAAAAAATCTTTGCCTTCACGTTGCCGTGCTTCATCGGCTGATCCTTGAAAATTCGGCCTCCAAAAGCCACGATTGCGGTTCCGTCCTTCCGCTATAATCTTTCGAAGCTGATTGAACGCTTAGAATGCTCACTTTTTCCTCACCGCGCTCAGGCCAGGAGGCCAGAAGGGCCGAGCGATCGGGCCGACCGGCCTCGACCACGCCAACGAGCAAGCTAGCGACCTGGAAAATGCTGCCCGATGTGTGGGCGCTGATTCATCCACGCCGTGGAATTCTGGCGCTGGGAATTTTGCTGATGGCGATCAACCGGCTCTCTGGGCTCGTTCTTCCAGCGTCGTCGAAATACTTGATCGATGACGTGGTTCTCAAGCGGCACGTACGATTGCTTACGCCGCTTGTTCTCGCGGTCCTGATCGCCACGATCATCCAGGCGATCACGTCCTATTCCCTCACACAGCTGCTTTCGAAGTCGTCGCAACGAATGATTACGGACCTGCGCATCCGCGTGCAGGCGCACATTGGCCGCCTGCCCGTTTCCTACTACGACGCGAATAAGAGCGGCGCGCTCGTTTCGCGCATCATGAGCGACGTGGAGGGCGTGCGCAATTTGATCGGCACGGGCCTGGTCGATTTCGTGGGCGGAATCATGACGGCTATCTTCGCGCTGGCGTTTCTGCTGAAAGCCAGCACCACAATGACGTTCACCGCCGTTTTCTTCCTCGCAATTTTTGCGGCAACTCTGAGCTACGCGTTCAAAACGATTCGCCCGATTTATCGTGCCCGTCCGAAGATCAATGCCGAAGTCACCGGCCGGCTCACCGAGTCCCTGGGCGGTGTGCGCGTGGTAAAGGGCTATCACGCAGAAGAGCGGGAAGAAAAGGTCTTCGAGTTCGGGGTAAAGCGCCTGCTCGATAACGTCCTGCAAACTTTGACCGCCACTTCCCTGATGAGCGCCTCCGGCACCGTGCTCATGGGGATCGTCAGCGCGTCGATCATGTTTCTTGGTGCAAAGACGATTCTCGCGGGCCACATGACCCCCGGCGGATTCTTTCAGTACTTGGCCTTCCTCGCGATGCTCGTCGCACCCGTGGCGCAAATCGTGGGAATTGGCCCGCTCATGACCGAAGCCCTCGCTGGCCTCGAGCGCACCCGCGAAGTGCTCGACGAATATCCTGAGGATAAAGACCCGCGGCGCTCCGTGCGCCTCGATCGCGTCGAAGGCAGCGTCGTTTTCCAGGATGTGGGATTCGCTTACGAAACTGGCAAGCCGGTGCTCTACGAAGTAAATTTCCGGTCGGCGCCGGATGCAATCACCGCTTTTGTCGGGCCATCAGGAGCCGGCAAATCAACGATCATCGGCCTGATCGCCGCATTCTATGTCCCGACTTCCGGCCGCGTCTTGGTGGACGGTGTCGATCTCTCAACCGTGCGGCTGGATTCCTACCGCACGCAATTGGGCGTCGTCTT
>JASHRM010000154.1 GCA_030037315.1 Candidatus Acidiferrales bacterium | reverse complement strand
GAAAGCTTGTATTGGCATGCAGCCAATCCTGCGTGAAATCCAGCTTGTGCTCGATCAGGATTGAGCGCGCAATGGCGTAGTAACCGACACCGTCGCCACGCACCCAGGGATTCACGAACGGCAACGTGAGAAGGAAAATGACCAGGAAAGCTTTTTTGTACTTTCCCGCTTGGGACGAGTCTGCGGTCGCTTCTTGGCGATGCATGCTAATCCTTCCCAAGGTCGTTTGCGAGTGACTGAGTGGAATCTATGATACCTGGGCCGGACTAGAACGGGTTTGCGAAGATGACAGCACGACCGGATCGCTGTCCTTTCCGAGTATGGCGATAATCGAAAGCGGCGGGAGCGGGAGCCATGGATCCAGAATACGGAAGAGCGGCGTCAGTATGTTGAGCAGCCGAATTTGCCCCAATCCGAACGTTTTTCTCCGGAAAATTTTGCCGTTCAGCCACCACGCGATCACGCCGGGTCGATTGAATCTTAACATTCGCTCAAGGCGATACCCGGCCTTAACGGCCACGGCGGTAAGCTGCTCTTCCGTGTAGCGGCGGCAATGGCCCAAAACCTCATCCAGAGTTCCATAAAGGCCTGGGCCGAAAGGAACCAAAATGACGGCTCGGCCGCCTTCCGCGAGCAGCCGTCGAATGTTTCGGAGCGCGCCCTCATCGTCCTGAATATGTTCAACCACGTTGAGGCAGACTACCGTGTCGAAGGTCGATCCCGCGGAAGGATATGTTTGCGCATCAGCAGCGTCGATATACGCAACTGATAGATACGGGCGCGTCGCGCGGAGGCTGCTCAAGTAATCGAGATAGTGCGTGTTGACATCCGTGGCCCAATAGATGGTTCTCGGCATCAGGCGCATGGACATGTTGCCGATTCCGGCCCCGATTTCGAGAACTCGGTCGCCAATGTAGGGAGATATTACGTCGGCCATCCAGCGAGTGAAGCGAGGCGCCTTGTTGAGCCGGTCCAAAATTTCGGCGCCGCTGGGATCTTGCACGAAAATATTTCCGGAGATGGCGTAATGAAGTATGGCCCGCAGTGCGCGCACGCCATCCTTCCAATTGATCTTTTTGCCTTCCTGGTATGTTCTTCCGGAATAATTGATGGCGACTTCAAAGATGCGACTGCCGCGCTTTGCCAGTTTAATTGCGAGTTCGACCTCAACGTCGAAAGTAGAGCTCTCAAGCGGAATGCTCTTCAGCAAATCGGTGCGGACCATCTTGTAGCAAGTTTCCATGTCCGTGAGATTCAGATCGCAGACGATATCGGTCAGCAAAGTGAGGAGCTTATTCCCCATCGCATGGCGAAAGAAAAGGGCTCGCTTATAGCCACCCGCCATGAAGCGCGATCCGAAGACAGCATCGGCATCCTCGGCGAGAAACACCCCGATCATTTTTAGGAGATCGCTCGGGTGATATTCGAGATCGGCATCATGAATGACAACGAGTTCGGTATCCGCCTGAACGAGGCCGGTACGGATGGCAGCGCCTTTTCCGCTGTTTTTTTCATGCCGAATCCAGACCCATTTGAGTTTGCTGCTTCCGGCCCGTTCGCTCTCAGTAGTCGCGCGAAAGCGCGCTATAGCCTCGGGAGTTTCGTCCTTGGAACCGTCGTCTACTACGATGACTTTGATCAGATCCAGCAGCGGCGATTCATCGAGAACGCGCAATCGCGCAAGGCTGGCCTCAACCAAGAACTGTTCGTTATAAACGGGAACGATGACGGAAAGCGTTGTGCTGTTGCGGGGACGATCAAGGCCCTGACGGGAAGCCGAGCGCGGATCGTCGAACCGAAGAGACAAATTCGCCTGGGCGCCCCGGTTTGTATCGGAGATCGAACTCATCGATTATCGGAACGAAACGATTTTATGGTGCCTGCCCGCCGAAGAACGGCTACGTCACTACGTTAACATTGTTTCCATGGGGCATATCGGCAAATGGATCCCGATGTTCGCTGCGCTAAACGTTGGATGCAGCCGTCGCCGAAACTGCGCCTGCGCCGGATGAAGCCGCTTCCGATCCGGCTTTGTTCTGAAACTGATGGATCACACGATCCACAATTTCAGAGAGCGGCGTGGTCGGACGAAACTTCGTCAGCTTTTGAAGTTTCTCAAGAGAGGGCACGCGGCGCGGCATATCTTCGAAACCTGGCTCATAGGCTTGATCGTAGGGAGTTAGCGTAATCGGGGAATTACTGCCGGCGCGTTCCTTCACTATTTTTGCAAGTTCCGCAATCGAAACTTCCTCATCATTGCCGATGTTGATGACCTCGCCGACAGCCTTGTCGTTGGAGATGAGGAGCAAAAACGCCCGTACTGTGTCTCGTACGTCGCAGAAGCACCGGGATTGCTCGCCAGATCCATATACGGTAATCGGCGAGCCTTCCACGGCCTGCCGCGCGAAATTGGGAAGGACCATTCCGTACCGGCCGGTCTGACGCGGGCCGACCGTATTGAATAGGCGCACGACAATCACTGGCTGTTTCTTTTCTTTCCAGTATGAAATCGCGAGGAATTC
>JASHRM010000153.1 GCA_030037315.1 Candidatus Acidiferrales bacterium | reverse complement strand
GATTGCGATTTTGAGAACTTGCTCTCCCAGACAAATTCCGTGGACGGCGGCGACTTAGGGACAGATGAACCTAGCTTTAATATCTCGTGTTTTGGTTTCATCACCGGCAATGTCGGCGTAACGTTCCCGGACGGCACATTCGGACTTTTTAACTTCGCCTCGGGTCACGCCTGCAACTTCAGCACCGGCGTCACGGGAAATTTTACCCTTTTGGATAGCGGCGGTTCGACGATCGATACAGGCAACTTTACTTTGACCGCTTACGAGTCTTCGGCAGTCCAAGGCGATTACGTTGGCACGTTTGGCGACGGCTATACCTATTCCTATCAGGGGAATCCTTATACGACCTTCGCTGATGGCTTCAACTGTCCATCCGGGTGCGCGCTGTCAGGGTCGTTCTCGTTGTCGACAGCTTTAGCTGCTAATCTCACCAACTACACTGTATCCCCGGCATCAATCACCGCCTTCTCCTTTACCGACGGGCAGAACACCGTCACAGACACAGACGGTTCGACAGCGTTCATTGAGGTCAGCACTGATGCAAATGGTCGCCCGACCAGTTGGCAAGTGGATGTCGGGACTGCAAACGACTCCATAATCCTCAGTACCGCCAACGAGAGCGGCGCGCACGACGCGGCAGACACCACTACGCTCAGCTCTGGTGCGACCGGCGGAAACACAGGCGCCCCAGGTAGTTGGGCCGTCGCGTTCGTCAATGGCGGGAGTCCGAGCGCGGGGCAATCCACAATTGACTTCACGATTAACAGCAATTTTTCGATCACTGGCACAGCTACCTTGCCAGCAGGAACAATGGGCGCATGCCAGACGGGTGCGCTTAGTTTGACGACCGGACAGGCCATCACCGACAGCGACATATTGGGCACGGACCCCACGGCCGGGTCAATCGCCGGCGTAGCTGTTGGCAGCGTCGTTGAAATGGCGATGGACGATACAAATGGGAATCAGATTTGGTTCATCGGCAGCCTAAACGACGCGAACGGCAACCCGCTGCCAAGCGGCCAAATGTTCTTCTCCGGATACGCATACAACGGCGAATGTGCCGGCACTGATTTCATCGACAAGCCATTCCAGAAGAAACACACATTGAACCGGGGGCCGGGGCTTCCCAACCATCGTTTCCCGTTCCCGGTTCGATGGGAGAAGTTTGCGCGGCAATTTCACGAGGAAGTGCAGAGCCAGGGTGGACAAAGCTTCCAGCCGCCCGCAAGCGACCCGCGAACGATCGCGCTGCCTATTCTTCAGACGAGCGTCCGCGTTCCGATGAGTTTCGCGAATCCCCGTTAAAAGTTTCCGCGATTTGAATAAGCCCGGGCCGAGCTGGAAGTGGTCCGGGCTTTACTCTTTTTCTCCGGTGTAACGATGCTCCGCGCGATACAGGCGCGTGCCGTCCGGCCTGATTGCGTAAAAAAGTAAAGCGCCCTTTGAGCCGTCCCTCATCGGGTGCGCAACCAACGTAATCGGATCGCCTGGTTTGTACGAAGTGCGAGTCCAGCCCATCCCGACCATCAAGTTGACGCTGGAAGCCTCAATACTCCAAATGCCGGCTGCGGGCTGGTTGTTCGCGCCAGATTCAACTGCGATAACGATGTGGCAGTGTGGATTCTCCCATCGGTATTCTTTGACGATGCCCTCATAGGTAACGTTCTTGGACACGTCGAACATTGCGCGGGAATGATGTGCGCGCACCGGCCCAGCCGCTGCCAGCAAGTATCCGATCGCCAGAATTAATTGCCGAACTGGTAGCTTGGTCTTCATCCATTTGCCTGCCAGGGATCTCTTCACTCGCTCATTGGAATTGCTAAATGAGTGTACTGATAGATGGGAAGGCAACTCTGAAAATAAAGCTGCGAGCGTGCTCATGCCTTCACTCTGATCAATGCGCTTTGCGGTCACGAGGCGATGAACCAGGATTTAGGCGGGGACGGTTACTTTTGACAGGTGCCGCCCTGCGAAGACGAACGGATACTTTGCACGCGCGTAAGCCCAACGACAAAAGGAGAAATCCGATGGCATCGACCACGGCGAGCGGAAGTAAGCCAAACATAATCTTCATCATGGGTGACGATATCGGCTGGTTCAACGTTGGTGCATACAACCAAGGAATGATGGCGGGCCGGACGCCGAACCTCGACCGCATGGCTGCCGAAGGAATGCGCTTCACGGACTATTACGCGGAAGCGAGCTGCACCGCGGGACGTGCGAATTTCATTACGGGCCAGCTGCCGATCCGCACGGGTTTGACCACGGTGGGACAGGCGGGCGCAAAGATTGGCATGCCAGACCAGGCGCCGACAATCGCCACGGCTCTCAAGGCCCAGGGTTACGTCACAGGGCAGTTTGGCAAAAATCATTTTGGCGACCGCAACGAATACTTGCCGACGGTGCACGGTTTTGACGAGTTCTGGGGTTACCTCTACCACCTGGATGCGATGGAGGATCCATTCCACGCAGGATATCCGGCGGCGCTAAAGGACAAGGTGGGGCCGCGAAATCTGCTGCATTGTTTCGCCCTAGACAAGGACGATGCGACCGTCGATCCCCGGTGGGGCAAAGTTGGCAGGCAGAAGATTGTCGATGAAGGTCCATTGCCACCACATCCGACAGAGGGCATCAAGTACAACATGGAGACTGTGGACGACATAATTCTCGAACACACGTTTGCATTCATCGATAAGGCAAAGAGTGAAAGTAAGCCGTTCTTTGTCTGGCTCAACCCTACGCGCATGCACGTATTGACGCACCTTTCTCCGAAATATCAGAAGATGCGCACACCCGAGAATGGTTGGACTATTTATGAAGCCGGTATGGCGCAAGTGGACGATATTGTTGGTTCCGTACTGAAAAAGCTGAAGGATGACGGCTTGGACGAAAACACAATCGTAGTATTCAGCACAGATAACGGCGCGGAAAACTTCACTTGGCCTGATGGCGGACAAACGCCGTTTGCGGGCGGCAAGGGTATGGTGCTGGAGGGCGGCTTCCGCGTGCCGTGCATCGTGCGCTGGCCGGGCAAAGTCCCGGCAGGCAGAGTGGAGAACGGAATCATGTCGGGCCTCGATTGGTTTCCCACGTTTCTAGCGGCAGCAGGTAATCCAAACATCGTGGACGAGCTAAAGAAAGGCAAGCAGCTTGGGGATCGCACCTACAAAGTACATCTTGACGGATACAACCAACTTGATCTGATTACCGGCCGGGGCGCCTCCAAGCGGAACGAAATCGTCTACTTCGCGGAAAGCACGATGGGCGCGGTGCGAATCGGAGACTACAAATACCGCTTCATCGACCAGCCGGGCGGCTGGCTTGGAGGTACCGTGAAACCAGATTGGCCAATTCTGGTGAACCTGCGCCTAGACCCTCTCGAACGAACGGGGATGACAGGATCT
>JASHRM010000152.1 GCA_030037315.1 Candidatus Acidiferrales bacterium | reverse complement strand
TTCGGCATTCCGAATGTGAGAATGGTCCGCTCGCAGCCGGCAATTTATCAAGGGCGCGTCTACGTCAGCGGGAATGATGGCTCCGTTTACGCGCTCGATGCCGCGACGGGCTGCACATTCTGGGCAACGATCGCGACAAAGCCGGTGCGTTCCGGAATTGTGATCGGCAGCGCCGGGGCTGGCGAAGCTGTTTTCTTCGGCGATGCGGGCGGCGGCGTGACGGCACTTGAACTCGGCTCGGGAAAACCTCTCTGGCACACGCAAGCCGATTCTCATCCCGCCGCCACCATCACCGGCACGCCCACGTACTTCCGCAGCAAGCTGTACGTCCCGGTTTCTTCCGGCGAAGAGCAGTCGCGCAGGCGCCCCGACTACGAATGCTGCACGTTCCGCGGCAGCGTGGTAGCGATGGACGCGGCCACAGGAAAAGTTATCTGGCAATCGTACATGGCGACCGAGACGCCTTCGCCGCAAGGCAAGACTCCGGATGGCCGCACGGTCATGGGACCTTCCGGCATGGCGATCTGGTCGGCGCCGACTGTGGATCGAGCAAAAGGCCGAATCTACGTTGGCACCGGAGACAATTACTCCGAGCCGGATACGAAAACAAGCGACGCTGTTGTCGCGCTGGACTGGAAGACGGGAAAAATTCTCTGGTCCACGCAATTTGACAAGGAGGACATTTACAAAATCGAATGTGGCACGCCGCCCGCTGCCGGATGTTTGCCGCCCACCGTCCCGGAATTCGACATTGGCGCATCGCCGATTCTGGTTTCGCTGCCGCACCACAAGCGCGCCCTGCTGCTCGGGCAAAAATCGGGAATGATCTACGCCGTCGATCCTGATGCGCAAGGAAAATTGCTGTGGCACGCGCGGGCGGGCCTCGGCGGACTTCTCGGCGGCGTGCAATGGGGCCCCGCGACGGACGGCACAGTCCTCTACGTCGCCGTATCCGATCTCGCGTTTGGACGCGGAGGCCCCGATCCGTCGAAAGGCGGAGGAATTTCCGCGTATCAAGTTGCCGACGGGAAATTGCTATGGAAAACCCCGCCGCCCGGATGCGGCGAACGGCGCCCGTGCAGCCCCGCGCAGTCGCAAGCGATCAGCGCGATCCCCGGGGCGGTTTTCTCCGGCTCGATCGATGGACACCTGCGCGCATACGCCGCCGAAGATGGAAAAATTATCTGGGACGTGGACACCGCGCACGGTTTCGACACCGTCAATCGCGTTGACGCAAAAGGTGGCTCGCTCGACGTGGGGGGGCCGGTGATCGCCGGAGGAATGGCCTTCGTTGTTTCAGGCTATCCGGGCTTCGGCGCGATGCCCGGCAACGTGCTGCTCGCCTTTGCGCCGCAATGATACAAATTGTCGCGAACCCGCGCGTCCTCGAAAGCGACTACGTCCACTTATCAATCGACGCGCTTCGCCCGTGGACCATGTTCGCGATCTGGAAAAACGCGTTGGCCTGTCCACCGCAAACCACGATATTGATGTCGGCGGCGCGCGGAAAGAAGGGAATCATCGCGTCGTCGGGCATTTTGTACCAGCTGGCATAGGGTTCGCGGCCTTGCAGCGCGAGCGGGTACAGATGGAATGGCGCGAGAAATGATTCCTTGAAATCCTTCACCGTTCGGTTCGTATTCTTCCAAACCCAGTCGATGAGCTTTTGCTTGGTGTCGTAGCCCTGATCGACCAGGCGCCGCGCGACCAGCGGGTCCAAAATCGCCAGCGCGCCGGACCCGCCGACCAGCGATTGGCACATGTAGCTGATCTGCTGATCGAACATTGCCGGCTCGGCGCCGGCGCCCTTGGCGCCATGGCCCTGGCGCAAGTCGGGCCCGCCGAAGATGCTGACCACGTTCTCCTCCGGCTTGAATCCGAACTGCGTATGCAGCGGAGGCCATGGGCTATTCTTTTCGTCCTCGGCAATCACGCAATTGTTGTAGTCGAGCTGGTTGCCCTGTCCTCCCTGGTAAGTGTCGCCGGGAATGCCTCCGTTGGTGAGATTCTTGCCCATCAGCGTCCAAGAGCGGCCGATGGTCGCGTTGGACTGCGCGAACGGTCCAAGAGCGCCGAGACCATAATTCATGTTGAGCTTGTCGCGAATGGGCCCGTTGATCACGATGGCGCTGCTCGACGATGTGGTCGAGCCGAAAAGACCCAGGGGTCCGATCGACGCCATCGCCAGCACCACGGGGAAAAATTCCGGCCTGCATCCGGCCATCACCGCGTTCACTGCCACCTGCCTCACGTCGTAACCCCAGCGGGCGGACGTGTAGCCCACGCCCTGGAGCGGCGTCCTGAGCACTTCTTCAGGTTTGTGGCTCGTGGCCTTCAGCATCGCCTCTACTTTTTCTTCGGTGGGAATGATGATCGGCATGTAGTCGGTCATTCCGTTGTTCATGAAGAGTTCTTGTAAGTTGTCGGCGGTGTCCGGACCGAAAGTCGCCGCCCCCGCGGCAATGGACTGCATTCCGCTCTTCATTTCGTCAGGTGTGAGCGGCTTGGTGAGATCGTCGACGATCTCTTTCATGATCTGTACCCCGGAGACGGGATCGGGATTCACAAGATACGCGGCGAGTTCGGCGCTGGATTTGCCGCCCACAGGGTGAGGAGTGAAGACTTCGCGCAAGTGCGGCATGCCCTCTCGCGCCGCAGTCAGCCTTGACAATTCCGTGTAGGCCTTCGTGCACATCGGAATTGCGGGGACGCCCATCTTTTCCATCGTTACGCAGTGACTCACGGTCGCTGGGGCGCAGCCGCCTCAATGACCAATGGCCATCACGCACGCGTAAGCGTTGGCCTTGATTTCCGCCCAGAGCTTTGGATCGTCCTCGGCGTAGACGCCGGCCTTTTTCCGGAAGACGGTTTTTACCGACGGCATGTTCTGCTGAAACCAAGCCTGCATGTTTTTCAGAAGAGTTTCGCTGCCATCAAAACTGGTCGCGTCCACGACGTAAATGGTCTTGCCTTCAAGCGAGCTGGCGCGCGGTGCCATTGCATAGAGCTGGATGGGCGGTGGCGTTCCCTTGGGACTGACGGCAGTGATCTTGGGTTCAGCCGCGGCGCCGCTGGCGGATTTTTTCTTTTGTCCCGCGGCCGAAGTTGACTCTGCGAGCAGGGCCGGCGATATCCCCAGCAGCGAAAGCAATTTTCGTCGATTCATTTTCATGATGGCTTTCCCCCGAATTAAGGCAGATCGAACGCCACAAAGCAGTCTCCCGCAGCGCCGATTAAGTACTGTTTTCCGGCCACTTCGTATGTGATGAGGTTCGTTTCCGCGTTTGTGCCGCCCACACTAAATTCCCATAACAGCTTACCAGTCGCGGCATCGAGTGCGAAAAAATTGCCCTCATCGCTGACAGCGAAGACGAGCCCACCCGCCGTCGCCAGCGTGCTCGCTTCCGCGGGGGCAATCATTTTGTATTCCCATTTCAATTTTCCGCTGGTCGCGTCGAGCGCGCGAATCGCTCCCCAGACCTCATCCCCGGAAAGATTCACTCTGCCTCCGCCGCCGAAGTCCGGGAAATGCACTTTCGGCTCGCCCGATATGTTGTAAGCGCCGGTCTCGCGCGCCGAAACGTAAAAAAGCTTTGTTTCCGGGCTGTACGCGGGGCTATTCCAATTCGTGCCGCCGTGTCCATCGGGATAGGTCAATCTTCCTTCCGGCGTCGGCTCGATATCAGGCAGCACAATCGGCTTGCCGTTTTCGTCGATTCCTTTTGCCCAGGTTTGCTTGACGAAAGGAACGCCCGTGATGAATTTTCCGGTCACGCGGTCGAGGACGTAATAAAACCCGTTACGATTCGCCTGCGCCACAAGCTTTCGCGGCTTCCCGTCCATGGTTTCATCGAAAAGGACCGGCGGCTGAATCGAATCCCAGTCATGCGTGTCGTGCGGAGTGAATTGGTAATACCATTTGATTGTCCCGTTGTCCGGATCAATGGCGAGGATGCAGTCCGTGTACAAATTATCGCCCGCTCGGTTTGCGCCGTTGTAATCGGGCGCCGGGTTGCCGGTGGTCCAGTATAAGAGATTCAGTTCCGGATCATAGGAGCCGGTGCCCCACGTGCCTCCGCCTCCGGTGCCGCTCATATCCTTGCCCCAAGTGTCTGCAGCGGGCTCGCCGGGCGCCGGAATCGTAAACAAGCGCCACAGCCGCTTTCCCGTTTCCGCGTCGTACGCGTCGATGAAGCCGCGAATGCCCACGTCGCCGCCGGAAACTCCCACGATCACTTTTCCGTTGATCACGCGCGGAGCGGCCGTCATCGCGTAGCCTTGATTATTGTCGTCGACGTGCACGTCCCATTTCACCGCGCCTGTGAGCGCGTCGAGCGCCACAAGGTGCGCGTCGAGCGTCTCGGTGAAAACCGTTTTGCCGAGAATCGCGACGCCGCGGTTCGAGCGATGCACGCCAATCGTGTAAATCCGGTCCGGCATTTTGGGCGACCAGGTCCACAGCTTCGTGCCGTAGCGCGCGTCGAGAGCCGTCACCGTGCTGAGCGGCTCGGTGACGTAGATGATTCCGTTCACCACAACCGCGGAAGATTCAAATGGCGGTGAGGGACGATTGGGCTGATAGATCCACGCGGGCCGAAGATTGTGGACCGTCTCGCGATTGATTTGCGTGAGCCGCGAAAACCGCTGCGATTTGTAGTCGCCGCCATACATAAGCCAGTTTTGCGGCGTGCTGTCGGCATGCAGCAGTTCGTCGTAGGTCACATCAACCTCGCCGGTCGAGTTTTGCGCCAGAACGTAGCCGAAACTCAGTGAAACGAAAACGCCCACTATGAAGACGTAGCGCAGCGGTCTCATTGCGCCCCAGCCTTTAGGGTGCCGAGATACGCCACTAGATCATCGAGCTGCGCCGATGAAAGCGTGCCCTTGAAGCTCGGCATGATCGATTTGTCCGGCTCTCTTTCGAGCGAACGTAAGTCCGGTTTCCACAGCGCGTGAATCTTGCCTGTAGCATCCTTCAAATCAATTGTGAACGAATCCTCGCCGATACGCATGCCTTCGATCGCATGGCCGTCTTTCTCGACCGCGCGATACATCACATATTCCGTGTAGCTATTCCCGAACATGAACCCCGCTCCGACTTTCGGCAAATTCGCGCCCGGATCTTCGAGGCGCTGCTTCAGGCTCGCTGGACCCCGCATGGATCCGATGGTAGTCAGTTCTGGGCCGATATCGCCGCCTTGTCCTTTAATCATGTGGCAAACAGAACAGCCGCTCGATTTGTAAACCGCTTCGCCTTTTTGCGGATCGCCCGTGCTCGTTTCCGTTGCCACGGCGCCAAGAGAGCGGACATACGCGGCGATATCCACGGCCTGCTTCTCGCTGATCGTCATCGATCCGGGCATTGCTGTGCCGGGAATTCCACGGCGAGCGATATTCTGCAGCTCCGCATCGCTGTATTTCGCCCCGACGCCGTGCAAATCCGGACCTTCTTCGCCGCCGCCGTCCACTCCGTGGCAAACGGAGCAGTTTTGCTGGAATTGCTGCTTGCCATCCGCAAGATCAGGAGTGAAGTGCTGAGGGGGCTGCTCTGGCGGCGCCTGCGCGCATGCACCGCGTGGAAAAGCTCCTGCAAAAGCTAGAATTGCTGTGATTGAAACGATTAGAGACCAGCGCGTTTCTCGCGCTTCATTCCCCGAACATCTTCGCATCTCTAAAGAATTCCCCCCAACGCCGTTGCTTTCATAACATACAGATTCGCTTGCCGCCAGTGCCTTGCTGGTCACCGCGAGCGCTGCATTGTTTCGGCCGCAGTGTATTAGAAGGCCAAATGACGCATGACGTTCCAGACAAATTAGCATGTCCGGGTGAGGAACCGGCGGGAATGACAACTTGGACTACCGCCGCACCGGCACGTTACTCTGCCAGCGCGGAGGCGATAGCATAGCTCGACAGTCCAATCATGCGGAGACAAGCTCAGAGCGACGCTCCGGGACGGGAGGCCTAGAGTGAAGAAAAGTGAGTTCTGGGTTTTCCCGGTGATCGCAGCATTAATTCTGGTTGGCACTTTCGCGCACTGGCCCGCCACTCTTTTGATAGCCATCGGTTGGTTAACGGCGGCAGGTTTGAAGTTCAAGACGAAGCGAACTCGGGCCGCAGGTACCTCGTCGGTGGCGGTCTGACACTTTGTGTAGCACTACAGAACCCATTGGGCCCGAACAGCTGCAGGTGGCGCCACCGAATCTGTGCCTGTAGCGTCGTCTTGGATTTCTGCGGGGCGTCATCGCAGTGGGCGCAGGATTCGTCAATCTCTTCCGGTCGGTATCTGAAGCGGTGCCGAGGGACGAAGCGGGCGGTACGGATCGAAGATCATGACCTGCTCTGGAACTTTCGGACCTCGCAATAGCACACGGACGAATGGCCTGCGGGTGTGGGTTTTGACTTTGCGGGTGCCCCACGCTCGGTGTGTGAGCGTGGGGCCTTTCGCCATCGCGTGCGATGCCCGTCTCATTCGATGGGACCGCCCGCGATCACTTGCGGCATGATCGATACTCCGCGTCATTAACTTGCAGGCTTCACTTCGTTGGTCGAGCGGAGAAGTTCACCACCTCGCCTTCAGTTGGCATCTCCATCTGGTGCTCAACGGGCGCTTCATGCGAATCAGACGCTTTCCAGCCCCATCCTTTGCCTTCAACCTCGAACGACGCGAAGGCGTAAGGAACTCCCTCGCAGCCGAGCGTCGAGTTCGCGGTGCACAGCTGAAAGTGCAGGTGAGGCTCCGTCGAGTTGCCACTGTTTCCCAGAAGACCCAGCACCTGTCCGCGCGTCACCTTATCGCCCACTTTCACGCGAATCGATCCCGGCTGCATGTGCATGTAGCCCGCATAGACGCCATCCGCGATTTTCACAATCACATGATTGCCGCCGATCGTCTCTAGCGTGATGGGCACCGCGCGCGAGCTGGCGCCTGGCGTATTTTGCGGGATACCGTCTTTCACTTCGGTCACAACGCCGTCGGCAACGGAGTGAACCTCGGTTCCATAGTCTCGGTAGTTCTTGTTGTCGAGCCGATCGCCCTGAAACGTCGTGCCACTGGGATTGAGCTGGACCCAATCAATGGCGTAGCGCTGCGAAATATACGCGTGTCCGTCCACCGGGATCAGCGCCCGTCGATGCCCGGACGTGTTCGACGGCCCGTTTCCCGCGAGCCATCCATCGCCGCTCAGCGGCGAACTTATGATTACGACCGGTTCGCGATTGACCGGGCTCGGCGGCGTTTCGAGCGTGATTTCGTCCGGAAAGCTTCCCACCTTTAGGACGATTTTGTGGCGGATCGCTGCCGGCACGTCGTCCCTGCTGGCTACCGTCGCCCACATGTAAACGATGGCGACTGCTCCTCCCGGAATTCTCGACGCATCCTCGCCCTTCTGTCCCGGGTGCATGATGGCCGGCGTCAGATCGACGCCCGCTAGTTTCACGAGAGACTTTTCCGTCACACCGTCAGACACGGCCTCGATCGAAGTGAGCTCGCAATCCGCTCCCGCCAGATTCGTGATGTGCAGCTCGTAAGCAAGTTGCCACTTGCCGTCGGCTTTGAACGCTCTCGGAGCAAACGGAATCGAAACATCTAGGGGCGCGGTGATCGGCTTCGGCGTAGGTCCTGGAGCCGCGCTCTTAGCGCCTTGCGCTGGCGTCGCCGCCGCTGTCTGCGCTTGCCGCGTAAAGCTCAACGGCTGTGACGGCACGCCTGTTTGCGTCCACGTCCCCGCAATCGTTGTGCCGTCTGCGTTCATCTTGCCCTCAAAGGTTCCTCCGACCTGAGCAATCTCGAAATGAAATACGCCGTCTTTCAGCGCGATGTTGCTCATCGGCAGCACGGCGCCCTGGTCGACGCTGTTGAGCATTCCTTTGTACGTTCCGTCCGCCTCTTTCTCGATCGTCAGCACAATCCTCAGCGCGCCGCCGAGTGACCCTTGCCATGATCCAGCCAAATCTCCGCCGCCATTCGCGCCTTGCCCCCAGCTTTTCGCGGAAAAAACAAAAAGCATAACTATCGCTGCCATGGTCGCCAGCGTGGCACAGCGTCTTGCGAGATATGGAACCGCACTCATGGGACGATCTCCTTTGATCGGTGAAATTAAGGCCGCAGTTCGCCTCAATCGAGAAAAAGCTTACCGTGAACAATGTCCGCAGATTTGCCCATGCCGCCTGTTCTCCACTCGGTTACCGAGACTAAAAAGTATCACGGTTTGGCCCACCAGTTCCGATGAATCAACGGCATAAAGTTTTCTACCGTCGAATCTCCCCTGCTCGACCGCACCGATTGTAGAAGGCTAACTGGTGCAACCAGTTACCAAAGAAATTGGCAGACGACCGGGCCTTCAGGTAAGATTGCTCAGTTCCCGGAGAAAACATTGAGCCTTACACAGATTCAAGGGACGACGAACAGCGTGAAGACCCTCGTGCGTGTGCGTCCGCGCGGTTTCTGTGCCGGAGTGGTACGCGCCGTCGATATTGTCGAACTCGCCCTCGAAGCGTATGGCAGCCCTGTCTACGTGCACCACGAAATTGTGCATAACCGCTATGTCGTCGATCAGTTGCGTCGCCGTGGAGCGATTTTCGTCGAGTCGATCTCGGAAGTTCCAGTCGGCGCGGTGCTCGTTTTCAGCGCGCATGGCGTGCCGCCGCGCGTTCGCGCCGAAGCCAAAGAGCGAAGCCTGAAAGTCATTGACGCAACATGCCCTCTCGTCACCAAAGTTCATCTCGAGGCGCTGAAATTTGCGCGCGAGGGCCGTACGCTGATCCTGATCGGCCATCGCGATCACCAGGAAATTGTCGGGACATCCGGCGAAGCGCCAGACCAAACGTTGGTTGTCGGTAGCGTGGAAGAGGTTGACAAGCTCGAAGTGAAAGATCCTTCGCGTCTCGCGTTTCTTACGCAGACAACGCTTTCGTTGTATGACACGCAGGAAATTGTCGCGCGCCTGCGCCAGCGGTTTCCATCGATCGTTGGGCCTGCATCGGACGACATCTGTTACGCGACGCAAAATCGGCAGGAAGCCGTGGAAGCCCTGACGCGCGAAGTCGAACTGATTTTGGTCGTCGGATCGGCAAACAGCTCAAATTCCAATCGCCTGGTTGAAGTGGCGCAGCGCGCGGGGGTCGCTGCGCGGTTGATTGAAGACGCAAACGACATCGATGCGGCTTCGCTTGACGGCGTGAAGTCCATCGGACTCACCGCCGGCGCTTCGGCGCCGGAAGTTTTGGTCGAGCAGGTGAGCCAGCGCCTCTCGTCGTGTGGATTCACGAATCATCGTGACCTCGAACTGATTCGCGAAGATGTGCGTTTCACTCTTCCGGCGGAACTTGCCGCGAAGTTGGGACGAACCACGAATTAACGGGCCGGCGTTCGCCCGCGTAACAGCACAACGCAAGGAGCCTGTGAGTGGCGGTCAAAATCGTCCGCCAGCCGAAGAAGATTGCCGTTTTGGGCGCTCCTACGAGTGCGGCTGCCATGTCCGCGGGACATGAGGCCGCGCCCATAGCCCTTCGCGCCGCTGGATTGCTCGATCGCCTTCGCGCCGCGGGGTACGAAGTTACCGACCTTGGTGATGATCCTTCGTACGTCTACCAGCCCGACGACGATAGTCCTCGCGCGCGCAACGTTTCGCGCGTTCTCGCCTCGCTCGAAGCTCTGAAGCCCCGTGTTGAACAAGCGGTGAAATCGGGCGCGCTTCCGTTGATTCTCAGCGGCGATTGCTCGGTAGTGCTTGCAACGGTCGCTGGATTGCGCCGCTATTTCCGTCACGTGAGCCTGCTCTACATGGACCGCGACGCCGATTTGCAGACGCCCGCTTCCACGCAGTCCGGATCCGTCGATGGCATGGTGATTTCGCACGTAATTGGGCGAGGAGCCGCCGAGCTGGTGCGGTTCTGGGGAGAGCCACCTTTGGTTCGCGAGCCTGACGTGGCCCTGTTCGGCGTCGCCCGAATCGATTCAGGCGAGCAGGAATTTCTGAATCGCAGCCCTTTGCGCCACTATACGGCTGACGACATTCATCGCGCGGGCGCCAGAGAAACCGCACAGGCAGCGATCAATCGCATTTCAGGAAAGGGCTACGAGTTCGTTCTGCATGTTGATGTTGACGTGATCGAAAATTTTCAAGCGACGAATCATCCAGATGCGGGCGGCCTGAGCTTTGAAGAAGCGCGCACCGCGCTGGAAGTCGCCACGCAACAGGAGCATCTCGCCGCAATTGATATCTCCGCTTACAATCCCGCGAAGGATCCGGACGGCAGTGCCGCGAAGCAAATGGTCGATTTGCTCGCGGCTCTTCTTGAAAAGCGGCTCGCGGTTTTGGCGCCGAAAACATCCGAAGCGCCGAGCGTTGCCAGCGCCGCCGCGAGTGAGTCCGGGGTTGAACCAGCTCCGCTTGCGTCTGCGGTCGAACGCGAAATGGCGCCTAGCGGATTTTTGGCGGGCGAAACGTGGTCCTCGGATTCTCTGGAAGAAACCAGACAGTCCCTCGAAGACGGAACGCAGCAGGCGGCGTATCCCGACTCGGCGGATGCTCCGCCTCGCGATACTCCCGAACAAGCGGATAAGTCCGATTCGGAATAAATCGTCCTCCGGGCCAAGAAAATTTGTGAAGAAGATTCCGCGCGGAAATTCCACCTCTGCAAGCAAGTATCCCCAAGTCATCATTTTTGACGTGGACGGCGTGCTTGTCGACGTGCGCGAATCGTTTCATCGAACTGTGCTGGAAACCGTGCGTCATTTCACGGGAAAGCGAGTAACCGCGCGCGAGCTGCATCACTGGAAGAATCAGTCGGGCTACAACGATGACTGGAAGCTATCGACGGCATGGGTGAAATCCCTGGGTGGGAAGAACGAATACGCGGAAGTAAAGGCGAAGTTCGTGAGCCTGTATTGGGGAGAGAGCGGGCGGGGCAATGTGTCCCGGGAAAAATGGCTGCTGTCGCGTCCGGTTTTGAGAAAACTAGCAAAGCATTCGGAGCTTGCCCTTTTCACCGGCCGCGTGCGTCTGGAAACCGATTACACGCTCGATCATTGCCGCGTCCGCGAATTTTTTCGGCAAATTGTTACGGTCGAAGACATCGATCACCCCAAGCCCGATCCCCAGGGTTTGCTGAAAATTCTCAACGGGCGCGATCCGGCCCGTTCCCTGTATCTCGGTGACAACGTTGATGACGCCATTGCCGCGCAAAAGGCGCGCATCCCCTTCGTCGGAGTCCTTCCGCGAAACAGCGCGGCTCGGCGCACGCGGAGTGCGCAACTGAAAAAATTCGGAGCCGTCGCGATTCTCAGTAGCGCCGCCGAATTCCCGGTTTGGCTGGCTCGCCGCGCATCCCACCGCTAGCGGCTGGCGCGGGACTTTTGTCCCTATTCTAGGTAGGACCACCCGTTAGTACCAAACAGGACACGGGTACCATTGTTCATTTTGGTACAGCCATCCATAGTCGATTGAGGGCAGGGAGACCTGCCTCATCATGGCCGAAACAGCTCAGGTTCGCCTCACCGCCGCGCGCGCGTTCGTTCGTAGCCTGAACATTCTATTGAAATTCGCTCGGATGTACGATTTTGGACATCCGCGAACGGCCAGACAATTTGAGACTGCCTGGACGGAACTTCGCACCGCTATGGGTTCAGACGATGAGGCGGGGTTGTTGCTAGCTGTTTCGGGCGACAATCTGCTTCTCGATGGGACTCCGCTCGAGTCCGCGGCCGCCGAAAAGAGCTTCGCCTATATGCTTTCAATGGCGGGCATCGCCAGCATTCATTTTTCTTCCAAGGTGACGCACTCGACCCTGGCCCGTTTTGTTCGTGCCTTCCCAACCTCGCACGGCACCAAGCCGACGCAGCTCGCAGAGCAGTTGAAGGGAGCTTTGCAAGGCCAGTCGGAAATTCATGTAAACGAAGTTGTCTTCGTTGCGGCCGATTCCGCCGTAGCAAAGACCACGATGGCCGCGCAGCTCGCCGCACGAACACTAGGAATGAACTTGGAGGAAACGGATCAGTTGCTGAACGATCCGGAGAAACTGCTGCAGTTAATCGCCGCTGCGGAGGCGAAGAGAGGAAACGGAAATTCCGAAGGCGACGGCGCCGGGGAAGGAGGCGACTCGGGCACCGGCGGAGGCAGCGGCGGAGGCGGCGGTTCTGGCGGGGGCTCCTCCACGGGAGGATCGTTTTACCAAGGCGGAGGATTTGGCGGCGAGCAGAGCCTGAGATGGGGCGGAGGAAGAAATGCGGGAACCGACGGACCCGTCACGCGAGTTCTTGACACAGGCGCATCCGAAGGTGCCGGCGAAAACGCTCGAAGTGGTGCAAGTGGTCGAAGCAGCTGGAACATTATCGGCACCGAAGGCGCGCCTGGCGGGAGCGGCACTCCGATCGATTCGAAGACACGCGGTTTTTGGTTCAAGGATCCCGCAGCCGGGGCGACGACGACTGTGGCGGATCCCACGATTGCCGATGCAAAACCTGTTCGATCCAATAATCCATCAGGGCCGCTCTCGGGAACTGCTGGTTCCGCTGTTCCTCCGTCGCGATTCGGCTCTATTTTCAACGAACTTCATGGCAACCGATCGACGCGAGGATCGAAAGGCACGCTTCCACTCGACACAGGACTCCTGAGGGAAGATGAACTTCAGGGAATCCTTCAGGTTCTCGGCCAGATTGCGAGGGCGCACGAAGGCTCCGAGAAATTGGATCCTGTTTCCTTTCAGTCGCGGCTTTCGGTGTTGCCGAAACGCGCCCGGTTCAGCGTGAGCCAAGCGCTCGCCGCGATTGCAGCGCAGACTCCCACTGAAACGTCCGACAAGCCCACTCTGCTGAAACTTGCGGAACATATTGCGGTGCGATTTGCGCTGCAAAGGTATGAGCGCGGCGATCTGAAAGTCGATGCGGTGCACGAAACGCTGGCCAGCATGAGCGTGGAACTCGAAGGATTGCGCAAAATTATCGGCGCTTACGAAGAGAGGATGACTCGCGCCGGTATTCATTTGCCCTCGCAACAGGAACTGCTGGCACAAAATTTTTGGGGCCAGGTTTCGGAAGAAAAAAAGAAATCCGTGCTCGAATCGACGAACGCCTGGTGCGTTCCTCCGTCGCGTGTACGCGAATACGTGGAGTCTCTTGCCGCAAAAGGCGAGAAAAGCGCGGCGAAGCGAATTTTGGAAAGCTATTTGGGCGGCCTCAAAAATGAGCAAGCCGAGGCGCGCCGTCAAACCGCGACTGGCCTGGCGGAACTGGCGTCGCTCTATGCGAGAAGCGACCGGGTGGTCTTTGTCGATGCGATCCGCGAAATCGGCGTGCGTCTTGCAGAGGAAAACGATCCCCAGTTACGCAGTTTGCTGAGCGCTGCGTTCGTGCGCTTTTCTCAGGAGGCGATGAGCGTTCACTCCTATACAGCCATACAGCGCTCGGTCGAAATGCTGAGTTTTATCGAGAATGCGCGGGTCGGAGCCGCCAAGAGTTTGCGGCCACGCATCGCGGTGGAAGATCGCGTGCCTGAATTTTTGGAGGATTCACTGCGAGTGGGTCAGGCGCCGCCGGGTTTAAAGAATTTGCTCCGCAGGATGCCTCATACGGCCGCGGAACAACTGGCCAGCCGGTTCAGCCGCGTGGGATTCCGCGAAGATAGCGAGCTTTTGGTCTCCATCATGCAATCGCTCGGTCCCGAAGCGCTCGATCACCTGCGCCAGCAGATTCGGCATGGAGCGCCGAACCACGCGATTGATGCCGTGGGAATCCTGACTCGATTGGACCCGGCGACAGTCCAGTCGGTGCTCCCCGAACGCATGAAAGAATGGAAGCACAATGCGCACGATCGGATCGTAAGGCAGATTGCCGCAAGCGGTTCGCCCGATCGGGGACGCTTGCTGCTTCAGATATTTGACCTGCTTAACCCGCTGATCAAGCCCCTGGCCATCGACGAAATCGGAATGGCCGGCGAACGGTCTGCCGATACGCGGTTGCTGCGAATTGCCGAGGGCGACTTGCCAAGAGGTTCCACGGACTTCCTGCGATTGAAGGCAATCGAAGCTCTAGGCCGCCTGCGGACATCGGCTGCGGACGCCATTCTTCGAAGAGTGGCGGAAGCGCGCAAGGCGTGGGGATGGATGAATCCTTCCGAGTTGCGGCTGGTTGCATTGCAAGCGCTTGAAAAAATCGAGCCCGATTGGATGCGATCCTTCATCCCTTCCAGTGGATTGAACCTTGCCGAATTCTCCATCGAATTGCTGGATAGCGATCCTGAATCGTCGGCGATCCGTCAGCGCCGTTATCCCCGGCTGCGGCTTGAAGAGCCCGTTCCGGCCCTTACAACGAATCTCAAAGAGAATTATCGCGTGGACATTCCCGAGATGGGTTTGGGCGGAGGAGTGGCGGTTTGCGAGCAGAGCCTGTATCCCGGCAGCGTAGTCGATTTGAAATTAAATGCAGCGCAGAAACTGGTAAAGGCGCAGACGATTGTTCGCGACGCGAACACGCAAGCGCGCGCGTTTGAAGTAGTGGATATCGAGCTCGAAGACCGCGCGAGGCTGCGCAAGCTGCTGGTGCAGCTCGGCACCGTGCTAAAGCAATCGAGCCCGCGCGAACGAAACCGCCGCGGCACGCGTACGATCAGTATCGGCTAGCCGGCGCTATCGATTCTGCGCTCCACTTCTGCGCTGTCTTGCTCTTTTCTGCAGTCTTCTGTGTGTCCTTTCCCAGATTCAAGTATTCCCAATTTGAGCAATCAGAATGTAAGTGGAGGGAAAAGCTTGTCCCAAGGCCGCCACCACCAGCTGTAATTGTTCGCTATTTGCCCAAATTTGCCCTTGATTGACGGCAATGCATGCAGCGCGCAAGCGTCTGGATAGGCTCATCGCGAAAGACAACTGCATGCGCACCGCAGCGAAACGCATCCACAACGAGATCCCGGTCATGCGAATCAAGCAAGACGATCCCGCGCGTCTTGACGTGTAACGCTCGAAGCTGTTCCAGCAACCGGAAACCTGCAAGCGGTGTTGAGCCGACAATTTCTACTCGCATCCGCGTCGGGCGGAACGCAGTCTCTCGGAGCTGACAATTGAGCCGGTTGGCTTCGACCAGAACAACGCGAGCGCAGCCAGCGTGCGCCGTCTCCATCGATACACCTCACAATTTCGCTTTGAGGGGCGCAGATTCTAGCCAGCCTAGTTCGGCATAACAAGCCCCCAAAATACGGACGTAGTTTTCGCGACACATCGTGGAGTCCCACGCTGGTGATTTCCCATTTCGGGAAATACCAGGATTTTTTTGATGTTTCTGGAAAAGACTAAAGCACTATCACAAGGCACGACGCCTTTTAGAGGACGATCATCGGGATCTCGCGATGCGGCGGAAACCTCGCATTGATATGATT
Source organism: Candidatus Acidiferrales bacterium (assembly GCA_030037315.1). Lineage (GTDB taxonomy): Bacteria > Acidobacteriota > Terriglobia > Acidiferrales > UBA7541 > Palsa-295. Next base: position 3,772 of record JASHRM010000152.1, on the reverse strand, counting down.
GCCATCGCTTTTGCGAAGCTAACGGAGGCTCCATGAAACGCACGGCTGCTGAACTTGCAGAACACCTTGGCGCGAAATTGACTGGCGACCGAAATGCCGTGCTCACGGGCGTCGCGTCGCCGGGGCGGGCCCGTGCGGAAGATCTGATCTATCTTGAATCGCCGCGACATCGAGATCGCGCCGAAAAATCTGCCGCCGCCTCCGTGATCGCGAAACCGGGCGAACGTTTCGCGGGCAAAACGGTCTTGGAAGTGGCTAATCCCAAGCTCGCGTTCGCCAAGGCAGCCGCGTGGCTCCTACCGGAAACGCGAACGCATGCCTACGTTCATCCGTCAGCAATCATTTCGCCCAGTGCCAAAGTTGCACCGAGTGCGAGCATCGGTCCCTATGTCGTCATTGAAGATGAAGTCCAAATCGGCGCGGGAACTCAGGTGGCTGCATTTTGCTTTTTGGGGCACGGCGCTCGCCTCGGAGAAGACTGCATCCTTCATCCTCACGTCACGCTATACGCCGGCGCACGAATTGGTCATCGCGTCGAAATCCATTCTGGCGCAGTAATTGGCAGCGACGGCTTCGGCTACGTCAGCGGCGAAGGCCGGAATTGGAAGTTTCCTCAGATTGGTTCGGTGGAAATCGCGGACGACGTCGAAATCGGTGCAAATACCGCCATCGATCGCGGTTCGCTCGAAACCACGCGCATCGCCAAGGGCGTGAAGATCGATAATCTCGTGCAAATCGCCCACAACGTCGAAATCGGCGAACATTCCATCATCGCCGCGCAAACAGGCGTTTCCGGCAGCAGCACCATCGGCAAAAGCGTCCTGATTGCCGGCCAAGTAGGCATCGCTGATCACTGCCACCTGGAAGACGGATCAGTCGCTGGCGCGCAAGCGGGCATTCCGACGGGCAAAACAATCCGCAAAGGTCAAGTTGTTTGGGGCACGCCCGCGCGGCCCCTCGACAAGTTCAAGGAGCAATACGCTTGGTTCGCGCGTCTGCCCGAACTGGCGGATCGCCTGCGCAAACTCGAAGCGTCAACCAAACCCCGTTCGTAGTTGATAGATCGTCGCACGTTCGATGCAGGTTCGCTGGCACGGTGAAACACGCAGAGGCAGCCTCCCGGGCATCCGCGCCATCCCATCCGTTGGCGATGGCTCATAGAGCTTCAGCCTTTTCGGTTGACCGTTCGCGGTTTACAAAAGATAATAGCAACGACTAGTCCTGTAACTCTTTGGATCGCTGGGACATTGGCTGACCGGGCCACGCAAATCGATCAGGTCCGGGCTGGTTCTGCGCAGCAGCCAGGGCAAATTGGCTTGGCGGCCCGACCACAAACCAAACGCGACATGACATTTCTGAGGGGTTAATGACGCCGGAAGCACAACTGCGGGTCGAGGCTCCGCGACGGGCCGGTTCCCAGCATGGCGCGGCGGTTTCTCCCCGGCGTGTCGCCGAGTCGCCTCTCGAAGAAGCTATCGCTCGCAGCGTCGATTGGTTCCTCTCCTCGCAAAAGCAGGAAGGTTACTGGTGGGGTGAACTTGAAGCCGACACCACACTTGAATCCGATTACATTCTTTACCTTCATATTTTGGGCGAATTGCAATCTGAGAAAACCGAAAAGCTCGCCAAGTACATTCGTGATCGCCAGCTTCCCGACGGCGGCTGGAACATCTTCTATGGAGGTCCCTCGGAGCTCAACGCGACGGTAAAAGCCTGGGTGGCTTTGCGTCTCGCAGGCGATTCCGCATCGGCTCCGCATTTACAGCGGGCGAAACAGCGCATTCATCAACTCGGCGGTCTCGAGTCGACAAATTCCTACGTCCGCTTTTATCTCGCGATGGTGGATGCAATCGACTGGAGCTACGTTCCGGCCATCCCGCCGGAGTTGATGCTGCTTCCCGAATGGTTTCCGGTCAACCTGTTCGAAATGTCGTCCTGGACGCGCGGAATCGTGATCCCGCTGGCAATCGTCTACGCGCATAAGCCCGGCTGGAGGCTGCCTGAAGGTGTGACGGTGGACGAGCTGTTGACTTCACCCGGTGCGCGTCCGCACTCGCTGGCGTGGGACCGTCGCGTGGTCTCCTGGAAAAATTTCTTTGTGGCTTTGGATCGCGCCATCAAGCTTTACGACAGCTCACCGTGGAAACCGTTTCGCAAAATTTCGCTGGGTCGCGCGCGCAAATGGATGCTTGAGCGGCTCGAGCGCAGTGAGGGACTTGGTACGATCTATCCCGCGATGATGAATTCCATTTTCGCGCTGTTCGCGGAATGCGGCGACACGAACGATCCCTTGCTCGCGCGCGAAACCGGTTTCCTCGCTCGCTATGAAATCGAGGATGAAGACGCAGAGACGCTTCGCGTCCAGCCCTGTATTTCTCCCTTGTGGGATACGGCGATCGCGATGGTATCGCTTGAGGAAGCGGGGCTCGATCCCGCTCATCCGGCTTTGCTCTCCGCAGCGCGCTGGCTCGTGCAGAATCAAATTCTCGGCCCAGGCGATTGGCAGGTGAAAAATAAGAAAGCCGCTCCGGGTGGATGGGCTTTCGAATTTCGCAACGACTTCTATCCGGATGTTGACGATACGGCGTTCGTTCTCATGGCTCTTGGCCGCGTGGCCGATCCCGAGCCGGCGAAACTACGCGCGTCGATCCGTCGTGGCCTCGCATGGCTGCTCAGCATGCAGAATGCTGACGGAGGCTGGGGCGCCTTCGACCATGAAAACAACCTGCAATTCTTGAACAACGTTCCGTTCGCCGATCATAATGCGATGCTTGATCCGTCGACGGCAGACGTGACGGCTCGCGCCCTCGAATGTCTCGGCCAAATGGGATGGGACGCGAAGCATTCCGTTGTCGATCGAGCGCGAAAATTTTTGCTCAAGGATCAGTGCGCCGATGGCTCCTGGTTCGGCCGTTGGGGAGTGAACTACATCTATGGCACCAGTGGCGTTCTTCGCGCGCTCGAAGCGGCCGGCCCGAATTCTCATTCTCAGCCGGCTTGCGAACGCGCCGCCACGTGGCTGCGCTCGGTGCAAAATACAGACGGCGGCTTTGGCGAGTCGATCCTTTCTTACTACGATGAAAAGCTGAAAGCCAAAGCAAAGAGCACCGCGTCGCAAACGGCTTGGGCCCTAATCGGACTGCTCGCCGTCGCCAGCCCGGACGATCCGGCCGTCGGTCGCGCGGTTTCCTGGTTGCTTGCGCACCAAAATGACGACGGCACCTGGGACGAGGCCGAATTCACGGGCACGGGTTTCCCGCAAGTGTTCTATTTGAAATATCACTTGTATCGAAATTCTTTCCCGCTCTACGCGCTGGCGCGTTACGATAATCTACGTAAAGAAAAGCGCCGGTTTATCGGAGTGCAGGTGTCTGCGCAGGAGATCGAACACGCGAATGGATATTGGGGGTAATGGATGAGGACTCCTCTTAGCATGCTGACGAGCATGACGGGCTATCTTGCCCGGAAAGGGATGAGCGGCGAAAAGAAGTTTCCGCTCACCATGATGCTCGAGCCGCTGCACACGTGCAATCTCACGTGTACGGGCTGCGGTCGCATCCGTGAATATAAGTCGACCATCGGCGAAATTCTTACTGTCGAGCAGTGCCTGAAAGCAGTCGATGAATGCGGCGCGCCCATCGTTTCAATTTGCGGCGGCGAACCGCTCATGTATCCGGAAATCGGCAAGCTCGTCTCCGAAATTCTGAATCGCAAAAAACACATTTACCTCTGCACCAACGGCATGTTCATCCGCAAGCGGCTGAAGGATTTC
>JASHRM010000151.1 GCA_030037315.1 Candidatus Acidiferrales bacterium | reverse complement strand
GCAGTTGCGGTGTTGTGCGGGCTGGTAGCTGTGGTCCCGGCGGTCGTGCTGGAGGCAGGCTACGAGCTGATTCTCGGCGAGCACCGTTGGAAGACGCAATAATTCCGATCGAAACAAATTAAGTAGTCCGCCTCTTCTCAGGAGAGCCATGGGCGAAGAGCAAGTTCTCGGTGTGACCAAGCTGGTGAACGCGTTGCTAGCCAAACCAGCGGCCGCTTTGCTGGGGCTCTTGCATATCACTCCGAAAAATCCCGAATATCCGATACCGAACTTCTTCTCGATGGAAATTGTGGTTTTTCTTTTCCTCGTGATTTTCTTTCTGTGGCTCAAAGGGCGAATCTCAGCCGAAAAGCCAGGCGCTACGCAGCAAGTTATGGAGCTTGTGTTAACAAATCCGATGGGAGTCGGCGTGAAGGATCTGCTCGACGACGTAGTCGGGCACGGCGCCGACCGGCACATTCCGATCATGGGCACCATCGGAATATTCATTCTCGTTTGCAACCTCGCGGCGTTGATACCGGGTTTTATGTCTCCCACGGCTGAAGTCACCGTTCCGCTCGCATGCGCCACGGTCGTGTTTCTCTACTACAACACGCATGGCGTCAAGAAACACGGTTCGCTGGGCTACGCTAAAACTCTCATGGGGCCCGTGCTCGCGATTTCGCCGCTGATGGTGGTCATCGAAACCTTCAGCCATTTCGCGCGAATTCTCTCGCTCACCGTCCGGTTGTGGGCCAACATGCTCGTAAGCGAACTAATTTTCGTTTCGTTCCTCGGCCTTTCGATCGGGTTGTTCACGTTCCTGGGGCACTTGAATCCGGCTGGCTACGCCTCAGCGATCGCGCCCATCGGCATCCCTTTGGTCCTGAGCGTCTTTCATATTTTCGAAGCCATCTTGCAAGCCTTCATTTTTACGATTTTGGCGATCATTTATCTCGGCTTGGCGACGGCGGAAGAGCACTAATCTGGCATCAAATCCTCCAGCGTGAGGCCGCAGCCTCCCCAAGGCTTCCGGCAACCACCTCCTGGCGGAATTTCATAGGAGAAGCTGATGACAAAAAAAGCAGCAGCATGGTTTCTACTCGCGTTGGTCATCGCGTTGGTGTTCGCACCGGTGACGTTCGCGCAGGGCACGCAGGCTCCGGCAAAATCTTACGACTGGATCGACTTCGCCGCCGCACTCGCGCTGGGCGTTGCCGCAGCCGGTTGCGGTCTTGGCCAGGGACGTGCGACAGCAGCCGCATGCGAAAGTTCGGCTCGCAATCCGGGCGCTAGCGGAGCAATCCGCATCGCGTTCTTCGTCGGCGTCGCGCTTATCGAATCGCTCACCCTTTACGTATTCGTGGTCGTTCTGATTAAGTAGCAAAAGCAATCGAAGAGAAAAATGAGAAGGCTCGGGAGTCGCTGGAATGCGACTCCCGGCGCTTTTTTTGTCTAGGACAGCCGTGCCCCGCGTCCTCTGTGACTACTCAGCTATCTCTGTGTTTGAACGTCTCGGATTACCGCAATATCGGAAGAGAAGTGGCGGCCGCTTTTGCCAAGTCGAGCACGCGCGCCGGCAAAATGCCGAGATATAGCGTCCCGATCGCTGCGACGAACAGCGCGAATCCCAGCGCCGGTGTAACGGATGACGGCGCATAGTCGAGAGACGGCTCCGCAAAGTACATCGAAATAATCACCCGCAAATAATAGTAGGCGCCGATCACGCTGTTGATTGCCGCAATCACCACCAGCCAGATGATCCACGGACCATGCTGCACCGTATGCGCCTGGAGTGCGGATTGAAATGCGAAGAATTTCCCGAGGAATCCCGCCGTCGCTGGCAAACCGAGTAAAGAGAGCAGAAATAGTGAGAACGTCGCCGCAAGCACCGGCTCCTTGAATCCAAGTCCCGCATAATCTTTGATGTCGAGCCGCTTCTCTCCCTGCTGCCCCAGATGCGTCACCACCAGGAACGCTCCCACCTTCATCAGCACGTATGCCGCAAGGTAAAAGAGCACTGCGGCGACGCCCAATTCCGTCGACGCGATGAAAGCCACAAGGATGTAACCCGCATGCGCGATAGACGAATACGCGAGCATCCGCTTCACATTCGTCTGCACCAGCGCGGCCAGATTGCCGATAAACATCGTCAGCACCGCCGAAATCCAAATCGCCCAAAACCAGAAATTGCTGGCGGAGCCGAGCGCCACATAGAAAATCCGCAGCAGTAGCGCGAAGGTGGCCGCTTTCGGCGCGGACGCCAAGAGAGCCGTCACCGGCGTCGGTGCGCCCTCGTAAACGTCCGGCCCGTAAATCTGGAATGGTGCAATCACCACTTTGAATCCCAGGCCAACGAAGATCAGTCCCAGGCCAAGGACCACGAGCCCCGGCAAGGTTCCGCCGTTTTGCGCCAGCGTCTGCCGAATCGCGTCGATGTACGTCGTGCCCGTGGCTCCGTAAATCATCGCGATCCCGTAAAGAAAAAACGCCGTCGCAAACGAGCCCAGCAGAAAATACTTCAGCGAAGCTTCGTTGGACTTCTCCGCGCGACGCCGGAATCCAACGAGTATGTAAGTCGAAATCGAGCTCATCTCGAGGCCCACGAACGCCGTCACCAGTTCGTTCGCACCCGCCAGGATTCCCATGCCTGCAACTGCGAAAAGAATCAGCGCGTAATATTCGCCGCTCTGAATTCGTTCGCGGTCGAGGTAATCAAGTGAGCCAAGTATCGCCAGCGCCGCTGCCAGAATTACGATTGCATGCACGAAAATGCTGAACCCGTCGTTGGTGATCAGGTTGCTGTACGCTGCGCCAATATGTTGGCTCGCGGAGTAAACGCCCACGAGTCCAAATAGCGCGCCGATGAACCCGAGCCATCCCAGCCTCCGTTTGTGAGCCGGGCCCACAAACGGGTCGATGATCATGATGAGGATGCCGACAAGGCAAAGGTGCACTTCTGGTGCAAGCCGATGCAAACTCGCGAATTGCCCCGCGAACCCGCTCACGGACGCGTCCTCCTCATCGCAATTGTCGTGAGTACGGCGAGCCGATCTCCTCGCGCCGCCTCTTGCGCGCTCGAAGTTGTCGCTGGCTTTGGCCGCGCGACCGGCAGCTTCGCATCTTCCGGCGGATTCATTCGCTCGACCACGGCGTCAACTGAGGCGGCCATGCGCCGGGTAAACAGCGGCGAGGCGATGCCCATAAAAATGATCGCAACTGCTACGGTCGCCAGAATGATGCGCTCGCGCCACGATGCATCCGGCAGGGTCTTGTTTTTCTCGACGGTGACGTCTCCCAGCGCCACGCGCTGATAAGCCCATAGCAAATAAATCGCGGAAAGCACCGCGCCGCTCGCGGCCCACGACGCCCACGCATGATGGCCCACGTACGTGCCGATCAAAATCATGAACTCGCCGATGAATCCGTTCAAAGGCGGTAGCGCGAGCGATGACAGCGCGATGAAAAGGAAAAACGACATCAGTACAAGCATCGGC
>JASHRM010000150.1 GCA_030037315.1 Candidatus Acidiferrales bacterium | reverse complement strand
AGCAACGCCACCGGCAAATCCATCATCACCACCGGCAAATGCGCGGCTACCGTGGGATCGACCACAAGAATGAGCAGAGCGCCGAGTGAGACGCCCGAACCGAAGCTTCTTCGCAGAGCGATCGCAAGAAGCAGGAGGAGAAGTCCGTTGAGCGCCCACATCGCAATGCGCGCGCGGCGCTGCACCGAATGAAAATCGTTAGAGAGATAGACATCGTTTTCGGTAAAGTGGCGTTCGTCGGCCTTGTCTGCGAAAGGACGAATGGGATTGAGATGGAAGCCGGTGGAAGCTATGAAAGCGCCGACCCAGAGCTTGACCAGCGGTGGTTGCTCCGGATTGATGCGGAAGTCCGCGTACCGCACATAAGACACCCCCGCGGCGATGTGGTAGGCCTCATCGATGGTAAAGCTGTCGAGCCGTGTCACTATGGCGGAATGGACGATCGCCGCCACGATCATAACGACAGCGAGAACTACAAACCATAATGACTTGCCGACAAGAAACGGTCGGCGGGCTCCCGAAAGACGCTCAATGCCAGCAGTCACAATTACTTGCCCGAGCAGAAACCGAATCACATAGAGGGTGGCAGGCGCGCATCATACTCGAAGCAGGACGTGGAGTCGAGGAGAGGGGACAGCGCTGATAAGCTAGATCAATCCTGATCAGCTTTCTTTGAAATCGCGGTTCGAGAAGTGGCGGCTTCAAGAATTCAGGAGAATGTCCCGAGCGCTCAATCAGGACGATCCGGTGCTTGGGGATTCTGCCCGCATCTTTCCTCACGACTTTGGAACATCTTTGGAACACCTAGGATGACAGAAACCGAGGGGATCGTTACGGCTTAGCGCAGCCCTTGCAACGAGTTAGCCCGCTGGCAGGCACCCGGTAATACGGGCTTGCAAAGCAGGTGCTCTCCCAGCTGAGCTACACGCCCACAGCGAAAACTATCTCTGATTTAGAGTATTTGCGGGCGCCCGAAAACTCCGAAAAACTCCACACTCCCATGGCCCAAGTAACAAAAGAAGCGATGCGAGGCGTCCTCACGCGACTTGCACAGGACTTGCGTGGGTGCTCCGGCTTCCATCCTGCGCACCCTTGCGGCGTATCAGATACGCAACGCGCCAGGCCGATAAGCTTTTATATCCACAGCGCCTCTGCCAAGATTTCTCAGAATACCCCTTCATAATAGGAGGCCACTTTGACTTCAATTCGGCATTTTCTCGCGCTGATTCTCTGCATTTTGCTCGTGATGTTGCCCGTTTACAGTGCGCCTCAAAGTTCGTCGCAACATGCGGGACAAGTCGACGCTCTGATTCCATCGGCCACCCGAAATGACCAACCCGTCAAAGTAAAGGATGATCTTCAGTGGAACGATTTATTGAAAACCGCGCGTAGTGGCCGCGTACGCGCAAGCCTTGCCGACGGCTCGATTCTCAGCGTGGGCTCGAATAGCGAATTGCGCGTCGTGCGGCACGATGCCGCATCGCAGCAAACTTCGCTCGAGATGGACTTCGGAAAAATCCGCAGCCAAGTCGAAAAAATCACAAAACCCGGCGGCAAGTTCGAAATCAAGACTCCGAATGCAGTGATCGGTGTCGTCGGAACTGATTTCTACGCCGCCTTTTCGGGCACGAAGACTACGGTAGTTTGTTATCAAGGGCGCGTGACCGTCACTCCCGTTGCGCAGGCCGCTGCGGTCGTCACCTTATCTGCGGGGCAAATGGTCGTCATCGACTCCGCGATTCCCCCGGGAGGATTTCACGCGACCGACGTCTCTGCCAAGCTTCAGCAGAGCACGATGCTTTCGACGGACGTGCCCACCACCATGCCGGCAACTGTCCGTCCCGGCTCGGCGGGGCACCCGGGTTGGATCTTCTTGGGTTCGGCTGCCGCTATCGGCATCGCAATCGGCGTCGTAGCGACTCGCAACTCGGGCGTAAATTGCGAGACAAATCCCGCGTCAGGAGCGTGCCCCCGGTAGTCACGGGGCGCTCACTCGCGTTGGGGTTGCTACAGAGCGCTTTTGTCAGTCACTAAGAGGTTCTCCGCAAAACCGATGACGCAAAAAAAATCGGCGCGATCAGACTGGTGGGCCCGCCTTGCTCAAGCCTCTTTCCTTCGTGTCGATCTTCTTCTCGCGCTGTTGATCACTGCATCGGGCCTGGCCCTGTTCGTTTTTTCCGGCATTTCCGGCAATCCTCGCGCGGGTTTTGCCTTCCTTCAAAATATCGAAGAGCAATCCCTAGACATGCGCTTCGGCATGCGCGGGCCGCGCCCTCACGATGATCGCATCGCAATTGTCGGTATCGATGAGAGAACGCTGCAAAAAATCGGATCATTTCCGTTTCCGCGCGGGAACTACGCCGCGCTTGTAAACCGTCTCAGTTCAGACGGCGCCGCCGTCATCGCGTTCGACGAAACTTTTCCCACACCCGAGAGCAATTCTGCTGAGTCGGGGTTGGAGCGCCTGAGGGGTGAACTGGGAAATTCAGCATCGCCTGACGTGAGTCGTAAAATCAGAGATCTTGAGGCTGCCAGCGACCAGGATAGTCAATTTGCCGCAGCTATTATGAAAGCTGGCAACGTAGTTCTCGCGCATCTTTTCCTGGATGCTCGTCGCGCGAAAACTGCCGACAGAAAATTGGAAGCGGAATATTTCAATATCGTTTGGGCAAAGAATTTTCCGCAGGTATTCAAGGTCAAACCGAAAAATGGCAGCGATTTCGACTTGAGCAAAGCTTGGATCGATAGCGGCGGCACCGTCGCTGCCGGCGCGGAAGCGAACATCACGAAGCTCGCTCAGGCCGCCGCTTCTTATGGATTTATCGACATCAATCCCGATCCCGACGGCACGTTACGCCACGCCCTCCTCATCGAGCGTTACCAGCAGCAGGATTTTTTCCCCTCTTTGGCGATGCAGGTGGTTCGTCAATATGAACAAATTCCCGATCAGGATATCGCTGCTTACATCGCCGAAGACGGCCTGGAACGAATCCAGTTTGGCACTCACACGCTGCGCCAGTCGCGAAATGGAACCGCGTTAATCAACTACGCAGGGCCGTACGGGACTTACCGGCACTATTCGATGTGGGATGTCATCAATGGATCAGTCCCGGACGGCACGTTCAAAGGCAAGATCGTTCTGATCGGCGCGACCGCAAAGGCTGTCGGCGATATTCGCAACACTCCTTTTGAGAGCGGCGATAGCGGCGAACCCTACATGGGCGTGGAAGTCCACGCCAATATCATCGACAACCTGCTCCACAGCAGAGATCGGGGGAGAGCTTTTCTGCGGCGCGGGTTGGATGAGGAAATGATCGACGTTGGCTTCATCCTTGTTTTCGGTCTTCTCTTTGGATTTTGGTTCAGCAGCGTACAGCCTTTTTATTCCACGATCTCCCTCATTTTCACGCTCGGCGCGTTTACTTGGTTCGTGTACTTCAATTTTGCGCATGAAGCGCGGTGGCTCAGTTTCGTGATTCCTGCCGGAACGTTGGTCGCCAACTACGCTGCGATCACCAGCTACCGTATGATTTTCGAAGAGCGGGAAAAACGTAAAATCCGCAAAAGCTTCTCGCAATACTTGTCTCCTGGCGTGATTGCCCTCATCGAAAAAGATCCGCAGAAATACATTCGTCCCGGCGGCGAGATGAAAGAGCTGACCGTCATGTTCAGCGATATCCGCGGCTTCACCACTCTTTCCGAGGGCCTCACGCCGGACGAGCTGGTGCGTTTGCTCAATGAATATCTGGGCGCGATGACCGACATTATCTTTTCCACTCTCGGGACCCTCGACAAATACATTGGCGACGCGGTGATGGCTTTTTGGGGCTCGCCGTATCCGCAAGACGACCACGCATTTCGTGCGTGTCAATGCGCTCTTGCGATGGGCGAAGGCCTTGCCAAACTCAATGCGAAGTGGAAAAGCGAAGGCCGCGAGCCGATTGCTATCGGCATTGGCGTGAATACCGGCGAGGTGAACGTGGGAAACATGGGCTCGGATCGTCGCCTTGCATGGACGGTTATGGGTGATAACGTAAATCTCGCGTCTCGCCTCGAGGGAATCACCAAGGAATATCAAACGCAGATTGTCGTGAGCGAAGGCACTTATAAGCAGGTCGCACACCGGTTCGTGTTTCGCGAGCTAGATAAGATCCGTGTTAAAGGCAAGACGCAACCTGTTACCATTTACGAATTGCTGGGGGAAGAAAGCGAGAGATTGAAGTATCAAGACCTGCTCGAGCAGTTCGACCGCGCCATGGAAGCCTATCGTTCGCAGGATTGGCAGAAAGCTGCCGGAGATTTTGGTTTGCTGCTCGCTGTTTATCCGGACGATGGGCCGGTCCGCGTTTTCCTTCAGCGCGCGCTTGAATTTTTGGAAAGTGCCCCTGAATCCGATTGGGATGGTGTCTACGTAATGAAGACCAAATAGCTATTGGCCGCCTCTTAGGCTTGGCAGAGTCGTTCTGCCCTTCACCTCGTTTATCTTGGTCCAATCATGATAGGTGTGGCACTCAAAACATCGCGACTCCGCCGAATTAGAGCTCGTATTGTGGCACTGCTGGCACGTCTGGATGTCCGGAATCAAAATATCTGCGGTTTCTTGGCTGGCCAGTCCACCTGGATGGCATTCGACACACCTTAGCATTTGATGTTTTTCGTGATTGAAATCAGCGTGAGGAAACCACCGTGTTGTGATGTTCGATTTTGCGACCGCCGGTAAGCCATCGCCCGCCGAAAAACTCAGCGTGTGGCACTGCTTGCATGTTTTTCGCCAGAGCAGTTGTTCCGCCTCATCCACGTGCTCCGCTGCCCATTGTGAGGGAGTTAGAATCCGCACTTGCGCAGGACGGGCTTTTTGAGGCAATCCCTCCATGGGACTTGCCTCGCGCAGCTCGCTGGGATGGCTCGCAATATAAGTCTGAAATCTCTGCGCGAGGAACGCGTGAATCACTTCCGGCGTATCGTGAGGCACGCCTTCTGTGAATCGCTTGTCGAATTGCAGCCCATGGCAGTCCGCACAGTGTCTCGCGTAAGTGGCAGGAGCCATGTAAGCCTGTTGTGCAACTAGAAGTGGTAGATCCGACTTTTGCATTGCTGGAGGCGCTGCACTCTGTTGGTGCGCCGAACCGAAATGCAGAACCGCACTAGAAATCGCCGGCTGATGACAATCGTCGCAATCGAGCTGCACGGGTCCATGCGGGCCGAGCAGGTTGCGCTTCATGTGAATCGCGTGATTCAGTTTGATCGTGCCAGGATCGCTCGCGCCCGGACGCAAAGCCGCAAATTCAGGATGGCCCCCATTAAAAGTCGTTATATCCCGCACGAATTTCGTCGCAGCGCCATTCGTCTGCAGATTGCTGTGGCATTGCGCGCAGCTCGCGTTGCTTGTCGCTGCTAGCTGAACGCGTCCTAGATGTTCCTTATGGCATGACGAGCAATGGGGCGTGAAAGTCTGGTTCGCATGGTGAATCGGTCCGTCATGGCATGAAAGGCAAGCTTCGTCGCTTGCCTTCGCGCTGAAGCCTCCCACAACTTTCACATGGCAGGCGCCGCATTTCGTTCCAAGCACCCTGTGGCTTGCCGACATTTCACCGGCGCTGTACACGCGATCGTTTCCTGCAATCTCATACGAGCCAATCCAGAGAACCGCTGCGATCGGCGCGATAACCGAGAGCCAAAATCGCCAGCGCCGGAATGGATGAGGCTGCTTGAAATAATTTAGGTCGATTCGTTGCGCCAGTTTTTTGGTGGTTTGTTTGGCGTCGGCCACGGTTCACCTATCGCGCTTCAATAACGCAGCGCCACAGCCGCATGCACCGCACCAAGCAATAAGAGCGCCAGCGAAAGTGGAACGTGGAGCATCAGCCAGCCGTGTAACCAATGATGGAGAACGGTCTGCCGGCGCAACTGCCGCTCCTCATCGCAAATCGCCTCCAAGCTTCTCGTCGTTTCGTGAACTTCCGCGGGCAGCAACGTGCGCAAACCCATGAACGCGGCCCGCGCTTGGTCACGATTGGAAAGCAGCACGTTCCGGCTGCGGCTCTCCAGAAAAGGACGCACCTCAATCAGATAAAAATTGCGCAGGGGAGCAATGCTCTCGACCCGTGGTGCCGACTGTAACTCCACTGGAGCACTCAGGCTCGCCCCCGGCCCCGCTGCTACAGCAAGCGCAATATTCACGTCCATTACCGCTGTAATCAGCGCATCCGCTTCCGTCACCAGCTGTTGGCGCACGTGATCGATCTGCTCAAAAATCGTTTCTGCCTGCACCTGAGTTGTCATCATGTTGGGCATGTAGTGCTGCAAAATGGCCCCAAAGACGCCGCTCGCGACGACCACGATCAGCAAAATCATCACAAC
>JASHRM010000016.1 GCA_030037315.1 Candidatus Acidiferrales bacterium | reverse complement strand
ATTCTGCATTTGCTGTCACGTAAAATCGCAATCAAGTTCTCCGATCTACTGGGCCTAAGGGAGAGAAATCCGATGGCCCGGCGGACGAGGTCCCGCACAGTATGGCGCGAGGACCGAGGGTTCGGGTGGAAACGCCCGTTCCTCCCTGTGGAGCCTTCGCTTTGAGCGAGTTCTCCACCTTTGGAAAGGGGACGGCCGGCGTCGCTGTAGCAGCGCCAGCCTTCGCCCAATTCCAGTCGGATTTGGGCTTTTTTTTATGGCCCATGTGCGGCAGCCAGGCAAACGATGCGATGTCGCTAACTGACAAATTCGGCCGTCAAATCACCGACCTGCGGATTTCTGTGACGGACCGCTGCAATTTCCGCTGCGTCTATTGCCGCTCGGCCAATCCCGAAACGCACATGCCCAAAGGCGATCTGCTTACCTGGGACGAGTACGAACGCGTCGCCCGCATCCTGGTCGGCATGGGTATTCGAAAGGTGCGGGTCACGGGCGGTGAGCCGCTGGTTCGCGCAGGAGTCGAAGACTTCGTCGCGCGACTCAAGCGTCTCGGCGTCTCCGACGTCTCGATGACTACGAACGGCCAGATGCTCGCCGAGAAATGCGATCGTCTTGTTGCCGCAGGCATGGACCGCATCAACATCAGCCTCGATTCGCTAAATCGAGAGAAATTTGAACGCATCACGCGCACCAAGAGTTTTGACCAAGTCATCGCCGGAATCGATACAGCGCAAGCCTCCAGGCTTCGTCCGGTCAAGGTAAATGCCGTTTTGGTCCGTGGCATCAACGACGACGAAGTCGAGGCCTTTGCCGAATTCGCGCGCGATCGCAATTTGATTATGCGTTTTATCGAGTTTATGCCCCTCGATGCGGACCGGGCGTGGACGCGAGATATGGTCGTCACGGGAGCGGAAGTGCATCGCCGCATTTCGGCTCTTTGGCCCTTGGTGCCCGTCGTGCACGAGCGCAGTGAAACCGCCCGCAAATATCGTTTCGCGGATGGCAAGGGCGAAATCGGGCTTGTGTCGCCGGTTTCGCAGCCGTTTTGCGGACATTGCTCCCGCATTCGCCTGACGGCCGACGGCAAACTCCGCACCTGCCTGTTCAGCAAGGAAGATCACGATCTGAAATTCTTGCTTCGCGACGATGCCGCCGATTCGGAAATCGCGGATGAGATCGCGTCGATCGTAAACGAAAAAGAGAAGGGCCATCGTATTAACGAACCCGGATTCCTCCCGCCTTCGCGTACAATGGTATCGATCGGCGGCTGATCGGTCGGCCAAGATCAGCAGGCTGAACCGCCGCAGCCCTGACTTTCTCAGGTTCGGCAATGTCTAACGACGAATCCAAACTTTTCTCTCTGCGCGAAGCCGAACGCTTGCGCGTTCAGCTGGAGCCGATCCTCATCGAAGCGATCGAAACTCGCCGCAAGATGGCTGACGTCGAAGACAAAATCGAAAAAATCCAGCAGCGTATTCAGCGTTCCGGGGGCCTGATGGTTTCTTATGATGAGGCTGCGAATCTGCGCCTCGAATGCACTCGCCTGGAGGAAGGCGTTCGAAACGCCCTCGAACGCATTCATGCCACCGGATGCATCGTAAAGGATTTGGAGATTGGTCTGCTCGATTTTCCCTCGCGTATCGATGGGCAGGAAGTTTACCTCTGCTGGCGGCTTGGCGAAGATCGCATTCGCTTTTATCATCGCCAGGACGAGGGGTTCGCCGGACGAAAGCCGATCGATCCTCGCGATGCCGATTACAAAAATCCAATTCAATAAGGCTTTGCAGGCATCCGACCTCTGTCCCCACGCTCACAAAAGCTCCGCCCTCGCGTCCATATCGTGCAATGATATTCGCGCCGCGGTGCCACAAAAGGAGTTTCGTGTGTTGAACAACTTGCGCAGAGTCCTTTCCGCCGCATTCCTAACCGGACTATTGGCTGCCCAATCCCCGGGTCTCCCTGCGCAGCCGCAATCGGCCCGTCCCGACCAGAGCTGGATCGCTAAGAGTAATTCCTATACTCAGCTGCTGATTGATGTGGATAACAGGCACGACCCGGAGGACGCCTCGCATCAGGGTCTCTCACAATTTGACGAGAAGATCTCGCAGCCCACCAAGCAGGACGAAGACGCCGAAGTCGCCGAAACCAGAGCGGTCCAGGCCAAGCTCAACCGCGCCTATGCCGCGGAAACCGATAAGAACGTGCGTCAGGATCTATCGATCCTTCTTCATCACATCGATCTCGACTTGAAAGAAACCGAATTTCGAGATGCTCACGACGTACCGTTTGCGAATGCCAGCGAAGACGTGTACCAGGGGCTTCGCGTGCTTCTCGACGATCAGGTTGCGCCCGAACGCCGGCAGGCAGCGCTCGTGCGGCTGCGCGAATATGCGGGTGTCGCGCCGGGCTACACCCCCTTGACCGAAATCCTGAAGCATCGCGTGGAAGAGCAGATGGCGAAGCCGAACATTCTCTATCCGGCAAAGCTGCGAATCGAAACGGAATTTGGCCGCAACCAGAATTACGTCGACGGAATTCCTCAACTCTTTAAGCAATACAACATCACGGGCTGGGAAGAACCGTACGCAAAACTGAAGACTGAGCTGGCAGATTACGACGCCTGGATCAAAGCAGAGGTGTTGCCCAAGGCGCGCACGGATTTTCGCCTGCCTCCCGAAGAATATGCGCTCCGGCTGCAGAACTACGGCATCGATATTCCCATCACTCAACTCCAGGACATGGCGCACCGCGAGTACAACGTCTACCTCGCCGAGATGCAGCAAATTGCAGGAAAAATCGCCGCACAGCGCGGATGGAAAGACGCCGATTATCGCAGCGTGATCCGCCGGCTGAAACAGGACCAGCTCACCGGCGACGCAATCCTGCCGTTCTATAAAAAGCGGCTCGGCGAAATCGAACAGATCATCGTGAAGCAGAATCTCGTCACGCTGCCGAATCGTCCCGCGCGTATCCGAATCGCGAGCGCTGCGGAAAGCTCCGAGCAGCCCGCACCGCACATGGTGCCTCCGCCCCTGCTCAATAACCATGGCGAGCAAGGCGAACTTGTGTTGCCGCTCAATCTGCCGCCTTCGGCCGGCGAGAAGAAAACCGAAAAGATGGACGATTTCACGTACGACGCTGCGTCCTGGACGTTGATCGCCCACGAGGCCCGCCCGGGACACGAACTGCAATTCGATTCGATGGTCGAGCACGGTGTCTCTCGCGCCCGCGCTCTTTACGCTTTCAATAGCACCAACGTCGAGGGTTGGGGACTTTATTCCGAATACATCACCAAGCCCTATATGCCTCTCGATGGCCAGCTGATCTCGCTCGACTTTCGCATGCTTCGCGCGGCCCGGGCATTCCTTGATCCAGAGCTGCAATCCGGCAAGATCAAGCCTGCCGACGCGATGCGGGTTCTGACGCAAGATGTGGTTTTGAGCGACGCCATGGCGAAAGAGGAAGTCGAGCGCTTCACCTATCGCATGCCCGGCCAGGCCAATTCATATTTTTACGGCTATACCCGGCTGCTTCAGTTGCGCCAGGACACCCAAAAGGCGCTCGGCTCAAAATTCGATCAGAAGAAGTTCCACGATTTCATTCTTGCGCAGGGGCTGCTGCCCCCGAATCTCTTGCGGCAAGCTGTATCCCAGGACTTCATTCCGGCCCAAATCAACCAAACTGCGGGTGGCCGCTAACGTCTTGACATCATTACCTTTAAAGTCGAGGTTGGCGGGGTTTTAGACGCGTTTGCCCCTCCGTCAGTACCCTGGTTTTTTCATCTTACCCAGTCGTCCTATGGTCCCGGTGCATGCTCGTGACGAAACTGGTGTCGGTGCATTGTGATCGGAAATATCAAGCCCGATACGTCTGATCTAAGCGACCACGAGATATTCCGCCAGAGCATCGCCGAGCTCGACCGGATTCTGCAAAGCACGTGGCGCAGCACCGTGCTTCGGATCGGGGCGGCCCTGGCCGCCATTGTTGCCGTTTTCGTGGTGGGCAACATGGCGCTCAATCGTCAATTTGAAATGACGGCCATCGTCGAAGCTTTTCTGGCGGCGATGATTGTCTTCTATAGCTGCGATTTGGTGCGCCACGGACGCACGAAATTCGTGCGCGACCGCCTTGCAATGCAAATGCACGTCGCCGTAAAACAGCGAATCCTCGCAGATAAATTGTACGGTCTTTCCATAATGGATCCCCTCACCGGTCTCCACAATCGCCGCTTTGGAGAGGAGCGCCTCAACGAGGAAATTTTGCGCGCGGAACGGACCGATGAGCCATTGGCTGTGCTTCTTGTTGACCTGGACCACTTCAAAGACATTAACGATCAATTCGGCCACTCCGCCGGCGATTTGGCCCTGCAAGCCTTTTCCCGATCGCTCCGAAAAGCGATTCGCGCATGCGACGTGCCCGTCCGAATCGGCGGAGACGAATTCATGGTAATTCTTCCGGATTGTCCCCGTGAAAAAATCGATGCAATTCTCGTTCGTATCGGATCGCCGCAGTTTGAACACAACAACGAGATGATCACGGTTCGCTACTCGGTCGGTCGCGCCCATTATCAAATTACCGATACTCCGCAGACAATGCTGGATCGAGCCGATCGCGGCGTATATCGCGAGAAAGCGGCCAGACGCAGCGGCCAGCACTCTTCGCATGAGAAGAAATTCTTGCTCGAAACCGTTCCGCTGCCTCCGTCTTAGTTGGTCTCGCCTCCCGTTTGTTCACTGCCGGTGATCCTCGAACTCCTGTAGATGAAGTGCCCCCTCCCTGTGGCAGAATTGAGAATAGCTTGGGAGGGTGCAATGGCTCGCACTCGCGTTCTCGTTTGCGGAGCCGGCGGATTCATCGGAGGCCATCTTGTCGGGCGTCTCAAACGAGAGGGTTTCTGGGTCCGCGGCGTCGATCTGAAGTATCCGGAGTTTTCCTCGACCGAGGCCGACGAATTCGTCATCGGCGATCTTCGCGATCAGAAAATCGCAGCCGAAGCCGTCGACGGCATGCAAGACGTCTATCAACTCGCCGCCGATATGGGTGGCGCGGGTTACATTTTCACTGGTGAACACGATGCGGTCGTCATGCACAATTCAGCGACGATCAATCTCAACGTCCTCGAGTACGGGCGCCAGAGCGGCATAGCCCGGTTCTTCTATTCGTCTTCCGCTTGCATCTATCCTGCGCACAACCAGGAAGATCCGGGGAATCCGATCTGCTCAGAAGAATCTGCCTATCCGGCGGCGCCGGATAGTGAATACGGCTGGGAAAAGCTTTTCAGCGAGCGGCTTTACCTCGCTTACATGCGCAACTACGGCACGAGGGTCCGCATTGCGCGTTTCCACAATATCTTTGGTCCGCAGGGAACTTGGGATGGAGGGCGCGAAAAAGCTCCAGCCGCTATCTGCCGCAAAGTCGCTCAGGCCCCGACCGGCGGGTCAATCGAGATTTGGGGTGACGGCACGCAAACGCGCTCGTTCCTTTACATCGACGAGTGTGTCGAAGGACTCCGCCGGCTGATGGAATCCGATTTTCCCGGTCCCGTGAATATCGGCTCCGAGGAAATGATTTCGATCAGAGGATTGGCCGAACTCGTAATCTCGATTTCCGGGAAACAACTGCGCATCGAGTCGATTCCCGGGCCTCTGGGTGTTCGCGGACGCAATTCCGATAACCGCCTGATTCGTTCGAGACTCGGATGGGCGCCCAGCGGCCGCCTGGCCGACGGAATGAAGGCGACTTACGACTGGATCAGGGATCAGGTGCTCGCCGCAAAACCGGCCAGCGCGTCGCGTCGGCTGGACCAACAAAAGCCAGTCGGGCGAACGGCGGCGGCCATTCCGCACTCTTCCGACGATTAGAACGCAGCATCTCGCGGGCTTACCACGAACTATAGGCTTCGCCTGAAAATGGCGAAATTTTGTTTGACGACGAATGCACGCTGCAAATTCCCAGCGTTGTTTGATCTGAACTGAGATACGAATCGCAGTTCTCCGTGGTCCAGTCGGGCGTGCCCGTCATCGGGTCGTTGGGGATTCTTGAAAGATATTGGTCGGGTCCTTGCGTCAAGTCGTCAAGCGACGTGGGCGCTGCTTTCTTGTCGCGTGTGTAATCCTGGATAGCCGTGTTCATCGTGTCGAGGTCGGAGCGAAGTGCGGATTCATGCGCCCGGATTACCGCCATGTCGTACCGTGAGGCCGCGAGCGTCATCAAAATGATCAGGATCGTCATCACTGCCATCAATTCGAGCAGCGTGAAACCTTCTTCGCTGGTGCTCCGGCGGTTGAGCTGGCTTCGGAATTTTCGAATCTTGGTCATAGTTTTACTTGAAGCGAACCACTTACCAATCCGAATACTTCGTGCCGTCCAATGCGGTTCCGGTCGATTGGCTATACACGTCAAATACATCGTCTCCGCTCCACGATGTCGAGTCCGGATCGTCCTGCACGGAGCGCATTCCCCAATCCGCATTTCCAGTCATCGGATCGGTCGGAATCTTCGAAAGATAGTGAACTTTCTTGTCCTGCGCGCCCGCTAGTTGAACGCCGTCAACCAGCGTTTGCAGCGTCGGCGGATAGCCTTCGGTTCCAGCCTGCACTTGAATCTTGTTCTTGTCGGCGTCGTCTTTATAGCGATCGATTGCATCGCGCATTTGCCGTAGCGCGTCATGCAACTGCATTTCCTTCTGGCGTGTTACCTGCACGCGTGCCAGCGGCAACGCAACCGTCGCCAGCACTACGAGGATGGCGCAGGTTACGATAAGTTCGAGGAGCGTGAAGCCGGATGAACTTGCGTGCGTCGACTGCTTACCATGCATCGCAGCCCCGGGGACAGACTCATCCAGCCTCTTCGATCTGGCTTGGCAAATCCCCGTCGACTTCATTTTCGGCTCACTGCACCTGTACGGTGGCTGTTCCCGAAACAATCGGGATTGTGTGTTGCTGCGAATCGCGCGCATTCACCTGAAGGATTTGAAGAGGAGAGCTTCCTGGGCTAAGTCCGCGAACGACGATCCCGAGCAGCGTTCCCGATCCGTTCACGCCCGGTGTGTTGGGCTGCCTCGTTGCCGAAACCACAATCTCACCTTTTTGCTGATCGATTCGCTGGACGATCGCTACGGATTGCGTGCCGCCCGATAGGAAGCCGCCGTTCCGCACGTCTTCCACTTGAATGACCGAAGGATTGTAGTGAATCAGCAGCGGAATCGAATAGAGGTCGTTTACGTTCGAAATGGCCAATCCCAGCGTCGCCGAATCGCCGTTTTTCAGTGTCGTGGTCGAGGGATCGAAGTGCAATTGCGCGACTGAGCTCGGAGCCGCCGAGCCTGTCTGCGCGCCTGGAATTTGCGTCGATGTCTGCGGAGCAGGCGCGGGTGAAGGAGTCTGCGCTGCAGTTCCGCCAGGGATTGCCGGTATATTCGCCCCATCCTGATCGTCGCGATAGACCCGTGCTTCCGTATCCGTGCCCGCCGCCATTGTGCGCAGGTCGTCCGGCGTGATCGAGGGCAGGCGCAAAATGTGCGGCGTTACAAGGATGAAAACTTCATCCTCCTCAACTTCATTGCTGTTGTCCGCAAACAGATATTTGATTCCTGGAATCTCTGCGAGTCCCGGGATTCCGTTTACGTTCTTCGTTAGAGTTCGCTCGATCAAGCCGCCCAGGATGCTCGATTCGCCGTCCTTCAATCGGATGTCTTGCTCAATTTTCTTCTGGCCGATGACCGGCTGCGCGATGCCGCCGATCGTATCGGTCCCGGTAATCTGCGAGACATCGATCGAAAGCTTCATGCTAACGTCACCATCGGGATGGACGCGCGGCGTCACATCGATATTGACGCCCACATCGATGTACTGAAACTGCGTATTCACCAGAGGATTCACGCCGGTTGTCGCCACGCCGACGCCTGCCTGAAAACTGCCGGTCGCGATCGGCACGCGGTCGCCGACCTTTAGCGACGCCTTCTCGCCATCGCTGATGCGTACTTCGGGATCCTGGACGATCTGGGTTTTGTTGTCCGTCAGGATCGCGTTCGCGGTTGC
>JASHRM010000149.1 GCA_030037315.1 Candidatus Acidiferrales bacterium | reverse complement strand
TCTCTGCTCTCGATCCTCTTGCTGACGCTTCACATTACGGACGACATCGTCCGTGGGATATCGAAGGCGGAGTCCTCAAACATTGCGTTGGCCGTTCTCGTTGTGTTGCTGTACGGGACGCTGGTGCTCGCCGAACGGCGATCGGGGTACGTCATCACGCTGCTCGTCGGGTTGTTCGCAGCAGCCATGCCCGTCATGCACATGAGGGGGGCACATTACGGCGAGATCGCCAAGTCCCCCGGCGGCTTCTTCTTCGTCTGGACGCTCTGGGCGCTCGGCGGGCTCGGGGGTTTCACCTTCATCCTCTCGGCGCGCGGACTGTGGAGTCTGCGACGGGGCCAGCCACGGTAGGTCGAAGAACCCGAACCATAGCTGAACCGCAAAAAACCGGTCACCGGTACCAGGGTTCAGATGAAAAAAAGCAGCGCAACCGAAATGCGGAAGAGCAAACACTCCGCCTCAACTCCTGATTAACGGCGTCAAGTTGAAGTGTCACTCGAATTGGACGGTTTGCCGACTTACCAGGCAGTGACCGGTATGCTTGGGCGTGGAGCACTCGGTGGAGCAGAAGAAAACGGCGAGAAGAGAGTTTCGGGGCTGACGTACCTATTTCCAGTCGCACACGATGTACTCGTATCCATTCGCCCCAGAACCAGCGACTGGAGTTAGCTTTCGCGTTGAAATATTTCCGACCACGAACCGGGAAGCATTGAAGTCCACGAACATTACCTCTTTTGAGTCAGGCGAAAATTTCGCGCGTAACGAAGGGGCGTCTTTAGAAATCTGGAATTGGTCTTTCCCGTCGACTGAGCTGATGAAAACGGCGGCCGATGGTGGATGGTGCCCGGGGCCGGACTTGAACCGGCACGGCCGGTGAGGGCCAAGGGATTTTAAGTCCCCCGCGTATGCCATTCCGCCACCCGGGCGCTGCGTCAGAGTAGCGTTTTCGTTTCGTGACTGCAATATACGCCGCTGAGAGTTTCGCGGCTCCTGCTCTCATCGCCGATGTGGCCTCGTAAGGCCGCGGACCGGCTTTCCTAATACGTGTATTTCTTCAGAAGAAGGGGAAGGACGAGTGGAGCCTCCGCAACCCGCATGTTTGAAGGGCCACAAACATAAGAAAACTGTTCGACGAGGACGAGTTGCCATCATTGTAATTTCGCAAAATACAGATCGCGGCGGATCGACCTGCCGACCGGTTAAGGGATCGCGCGATAGTTGACACGGCTCGAATAGAATACCGGCGCAGGGATTGACGTGAGACTTGAAATAGCTGAGGTCACCCATGCCTTGTAAATCATGGAAACTAGCGCGGTGCTCGGTAAACAGAGGCATTCGGCTCTCTAAGAACACTTCTTCAGTTTGAAACGTGTATGATGCGCTCGGACTTAACGGAATGATGCTGCCCGAAAGGAATGGAGAATCGATTGAGGAACCTAAGTACTGCAATTGTCATTTTGTTTTTCGCGAGTTCGCCGCTGTTTGCCGCGCCGAACGCGAATAAGCTCCCCGAGCATTGCGATCGCGCCTGTCTGATCGGCGCAATGAACGACTATATTGCCGCGCTCGTCTCCCACGACCCGTCGCGGGTTCCGCTTTCGCCGCAAGTGGAATTCGTCGAAAACACGGTCCCTATGCATCCTGGCGACGGCCTCTGGAAAATCGCCGATGCGCCCCCCACGACCTTCAAGGTCTACGTACCTGATCCGGTTTCCCAGGAAGTCGGTTTGCTGTGCATGATGAGCGCCAATAACGAACCGATCGAAGCGGATTTCCGCCTCAAGGTCCGCCACGGCGAAATTGTCGCCGCCGAACATCTATGGGCGGGAGACCTGAAACCGGCGAACCTGAAAAATCTCCAGACGCCGCGGCCCGGCCTGCTGGCGGTGGTGCCACCATCCGAGCGCGTCCCGCGTGCGGAGATGCTGGAGATTGCAGGGACGTACTACACCGCCGTCACCACGGCCGACGCCAATAACGCACCGTTCGCGGCTGACTGCGAACGCCACGAAAACGGGATCCAAACCACTGGCAACTCTCCGCCCGCCAATCCCACCCCGCGCCAGGTCCTCGGCTCCTTCGGCTGCGCCGCGCAGTTGAAGACCCACGTGATGGACTACATCACGCGAATCGAGCCCCGCCGCGTGATGATCGCCGACCCGGAAACGGGCCTCGTCATGGGCTTTTCGCAGTTCCGCCATCCGATGGACGAAGGGACCGAAAAAATCGTCGGCGTTCCGGGCATTACGTCCCAATCGATGAACCTCAAGCCCTTTGATAATGTGGCCGTGCACATTTTCAAGATCTCTGACGGAAAAATTCACGAGATTGAAGCCCTGGGACACTCCGGCGTGCCTTACGACGCGCCTACCGGGTGGGAGCACTTTTCCGATCACGGCCGTTGATTCGGGTCGCTGTGCACCGTAAAAGGGTCGGGGAATCCTTGTCGCGAACCTAACTCGAAATCTCCGCTCGGAGGAACCGCACTCATGAGTTTGATTCGATCACGCTCACAGAATTTTTTTGGCGCAATTGCAATCGTCGCAGCGCTGGTGATGCTGTCCACACGGCCGGCCGTTGCGACAGGCTGCGACCGCGCCTGCCTCGACGATTTGGTCACGCAGTATTTGAAGGACATGGTCGCCCATGACCCGGCCGCGCTACCGGTGGCACCGAACGTACGATTCACGGAAAACGGTGACGTCATGAAGCTCGGCGATGACCTCTGGCGCACCGCCTCAGGCCTCGGCACGTATCGACAGGACATACTCGACGTGGCGGGACACACGGCCGCAACCCAAGCCGTCGTGCTCGTAGATGGAGATAAACCCGTGCTGTTCGCTTTGCGCCTAAAAGAGCGCGACGGCAAGATCAGCCAGGTCGAAACGATGGTCGTGCCCCAAGATAAATCCTCGCTCATATTCGATCCTGCCGGGTATCGGAAGGGCAACGAGCAAATGGCGTTTGTCCCACCAGCCTCGGTAATCGATTCTCGCGCTCAAGCGATCGAAATTGCCATGAGATACCCGCAGGGGCTGAAGGTCGGCAGCTTCGTTCATGCCAATACCCCGTTTGCCTCGGACGCTTACCGCATCGAGAATGGCATACATACCGCAGGAGCCGGTTGTGCGCACGCCGGCTGCGAGAACATCAAAACGCAGAAAATCATTCAGCATCCGGGCATCCGCGCACGCGTCGCGGCAGTCGACGAGCAGCTCGGGATTGTCTTGCTGTATCTCAACTTCGGAAACACCAAGCAGTACGGCCCGGGCCGCGCGCTTGTCACCTTCGAAGCGTTCAAGATTTATGGCGGGCAAATCCATGCCGTAAACGCTGTCCTTCGCATGACCTCCACGAGCGCTACTTCCGGTTGGGGCCCCGAGCTCACCGTCGAAGGCCCGCCGACCAACTAGCTCTCTCCCTCAATCCCGATAACCCTGAATACCAATCACGTCTCGAACACTTCGCGAAAGCTCGAGCGCTCACTTTCTCATGTGAGCCACGTGAAACGGACATGCCGTTTGGCCAGCGGAGAATTTCCTCACAACTGAGACGCTCTTGGACTGAGAAAGGACTTGGAGAACAGGGGTGGACCGCAAATAGTCATCGAAGTGGGCCGAAAATAGTAGTTTTCGCTCGATTCTCTGTACTAGAGCATTTCCATTAATTATGTAGCTTAACAACGAAGGATTTTT
>JASHRM010000148.1 GCA_030037315.1 Candidatus Acidiferrales bacterium | reverse complement strand
GGAATCAGTGCGGCGGAGGCGATGCACAAGGCTTATGGACAGCTCGAAATGATGCTCGAACAGCAATCGAGCGCGCTTGCATTTCGCGATGTGATTTCGATTCTGGCGATCGTCGTGTTGTGTATGGTGCCGCTGGCATTCATCATGCAAAAACCCTCCAAGACGCAAGGCGCGGCCGGAGACGCGCCTCCCGCGCACTAGCGAACGACCCGGCGCGATCGGCCTAAGAGTGAAGTCCGCCGGAGTAGAGTAGTATGTGCAGAAAATCCAGCCCGTGATGGGGTTGCAATTACAAACGCGAGAAGTGGGCCGCGTCACCGTGATTGACGCGGCGGGGCGATTGACACTGACGGATGGCCACACTCGATTAAGGGATTTGATCCATGTCTCAACGGGCTATGGCGCAAAGAAATTCGTCCTGAATCTCGCGGGCGTCGAATACGTCGACAGCTACGGCATTGGAGAGCTTGCGCGCTGCCATTCCGTGGTTCGCCAGGCTGGCGCGGAAATGAAAGTGGCGTGCATCCGGGGGAAAATTCTAGAAGTGCTTGCTCTCACCAAGCTGAACACAATTTTGGAAATCTACGACACAGAGGGTGCGGCGCTCGCTGCGTTTGGAAATTAGGATTAATGCGCGGCGGGACGCGAATCGTGCAGAAGAACCACGTCTGACTGGCTCTGATCGTGCAGGACTACAAGCTGCTTGGCGTCCGCGGAGAACGCGAAGGCAACAACTTGCTGCGCGCCGAAGTTTGTCAACAACCGCCCCGCGGAGCCATCGAGCGGCTGCATCCACACATTGTCGACGCCCTTCTGTGACATCACGAAGGCAAGCGCCTTTTCGTCCGGCGTGAAATGGAAGGCACTGCTTGTCGACGATCGCGACCGGAAAATAAAGATATGGGGAAGGTTACTCATGTAGCGTACTGCCGGAGACGGCTTGGTGAGATCGACCAGCGCGATTACCGCGCCGTAGGTTCGCGATTCCGGGGATTCGCGATCCATGGAAATTGCCAGCGTCTTCCCTGTTGGAGAGAGCGCGATGGAGGTAATGAGAGAATTCGGAAACGCCGTGCCAGGAACAGCTTCTGGAGTTCCACCTGACAGCGGTATCCGCTTGATCACGACCGAGTCCGCAGTGCTTACGTAATAGATGAATTTCCCGTCGGCGGAGCACGTCCAGGCTGTCCCCAACGGAACCGACGCAATCTGACTCAAGTCTGAGCCATCACTTTGAGCGCGATAGAATTCGGCGTCATTGCTTCCGTTGTGGAAATACGAAACAAATGAGAGAGCATTGGGCCCGCACGAGAAAATACTGGGAATCCATGAAGAGGGATCGTTTGCAATTGTCGTTCCGCCACTTCCGTCAGGATGCATCTTCACCACACGACCGCCCTCCGCTAATAGCAGGTCGCCGCTCGGCGTCCAATCGACGGATTCGATCTGCTGCTGCCTGGCGATGCCCGGCACGACGGAAACCTGCTGGACTCCTTTCGTGGATACCAAGTCGGTTTCAAATTGGTGCTGGTTTTGGACCGTCGCCAGGACTCTGCCGTCGGCTGAAAGGCTGAGCCCGCCGTAGGAGGAAATATCATTTGTGATGGCGCGGAAGCTGCCCTGCGGATACGAAAATGCGCCGATTTGATTGGCGAGCGATAGCCGGCTTCCTCGCGTTGAGTACGTTACGAACATCCATTGCCCGTCGCGGCTGAATGCGATGCCCTCCAGAAGCTTGTCGTTAACGGACACAAAGGGATTCAAGCGGCCCGTGGCGAAATCGAATAGCTCGATACCGCTAATCACAGCTCCGCTTGGATTCAAGCGCGAGATTGCGATGCGCTGACCGTCTGGCGACCAAGAAATCCCACCCGACACAAAGAGACCAGCCTGAATCACCAAGGGTTTTTCGTTGCCGCCATCCGCATCGGCCTGAAGCAGGCGCCATTTGCCGATTTCGGGATCGTTGTCGCGCAAATACGCCACGCTCCTGCCATCCGGGGAGAAAGTTGGATTGCTATCAACATCTTTCGACACCAAACTCGGCGTGCCGCCTAGAACGGGAGCGCGGAACAGATTAAAGGCGTTCGTGCCCGCAGCGGATTCACGAAAGTAGATGTAACTGCCATCGGGCGAGAATGCCGGGGTTACGAAGGCGTCTCCAGTGGGGGCAACGATCTGTGTGTCGCTGCCGGTGGGAAGATTTCGAAGCCATAAGCTGTCTTGGCCATTGATCGATTGCACGCTGGCTATGAATTTGCCGTCGGGCGATATCGCGGTCTGCTCGGATGTTCCCGTTTCGGTGGCGCGCTCGACGGAAAAATTCGCAAACGGTATTGGCTGCGCGCGGTGAAAATACGCGTAGACGCCGAATGCAATCAGGCCGACAGCAATGAGCGCTGTAATACCGATTATCAGGGGCATTTTACTTCGGCTGCGCTTTGCGACGATTGTCGATGCGCCCGGAAAATCTCCAACCGCCGCTGAGGAAATTGCGGGGACGCTTGGCGCGCTCGCCGAAGTGGTCTTGCCGCTGGCTGGCGCGGGGCCGGGACTTTCTTCCGGGATGAATTCCACAACCGCAGGAACGGAATGGCGGCTCGAGTCAGTATCGCGCTTTACGCGCTGTAAATCGGCGCGCATTTCGGCGGCATGCTGGTAGCGCAGGTTGCGATCCTTTTCGAGGGACTTGTTAATGATTTCTTCGAAGCGCGGCGGCAGATCGGGATTCAAACGGATCGGAGCGACAGGCGCTTTATTCAAAATCGCGTCAAAAATTGCGGCGGACGTATCTCCGCGAAAAGCGCTTTTTCCGGTTGCCATTTCGTAGAGCACCACGCCTGTTGAGAAAAGATCGGTGCGATTGTCGAGCGGCTTGCCGAGGGCTTGCTCGGGCGACATGTAAGCAACGGTCCCCATCGCCGTGCCAGGGCTAGTGAGGTGTTCTGGAGCCATGTCCATGGTTGCTTGCGTGGCGGAAGCGGAATTCGACGAAGCGGCGCCGTTGCCAGAAACTTTAGCGAGGCCGAAATCGAGAATTTTCGCGTGGCCGCGCCGCGTGACAAAAATATTCGCAGGCTTGATGTCACGATGGACGATTCCCTGCGCATGGGCTGCGTCCAGCGCATCGGCAATTTCGATTCCGAGCTGAAGCATTTCGTTGAGCTCAAGCGGACGTCCGCTGATTGCCTGGCGGAGCGTCATGCCGTCGAGAAATTCCATCACGATAAATGGGCGGCCCTCAAAGCTCGAAATTTCGTGGATGGTGCAGATGTTTGGATGATTGAGCGCTGATGCAGCGCGAGCCTCACGGCGAAACCGCTCAAGCGTTTGCGAATCATGGACGACGGCTGGCGGCAGAAATTTGAGGGCGACGAAACGGCCCAGGTCGGTGTCCTCGGCTTTGTAGACGACACCCATCCCGCCACCGCCGAGCGTTTCGACGATGCGGTAATGCGAGATGGTTTGACCGATCAAGGTGTGGAATCCGCCGAGAATGTTAGGGGCGCGGCAAAAGCAAGTCAACGAGATACCGGGTATGCGGGCGGGCACGCGAAAAAGGGACCACCCTGCGTCGCGGGTCCTGGTTTTTGACTTCGGCGTTATCATAAAAAGCAGGAATATCGGGACGGGAGGAAGTCGTTGCGCAGAACGACGCCGCAAAAGGAATCAGAATCCCCAACCCTTGCCCCGTATCAAGCAATCGAACGGATCAAAACTCAGCTCAGCAAGATCGATGAAATTATCTCGCTGCGTCATGATGATCCGAAAATTGAGGGTTGGGAGTCCACGACTGTCGCGGTTCTTGATGCTGCCTTCGGGAAACCCAACGGCGAACCTGATCGGAGAACACGAGAATTTCTTCGTGCCACGAATCATGTCTTTTACGCGGGAATGTCTGCGTCCAAATGGCAACAAAGCCACGTAGAGGGTCATGAGAAGCGCCGCGCTTTGCTGCTGGCGTTCATCGAACAGCTTGAGTTTTTAGCCCCGCCCGCTGCGGCCACAGCACATGATCGCTATCGCGTTCATCCGGAGATTGAGCGGATAAGCGAGGACTTATATCTAACGGTCACTACAAACAAGCTGCGCTCGAAGCCTATATCCGGGTGATAGAGGAAGTCAGGGCAAAATCCGGGTTAGCGCTAGATGGGGATTCGCTTATGAACCGCGCTTTCGGGTGCGAAAACCAACAACCCGTGGTCCAGTTCAACAACCTTCAGACCGTTGCAGAGAGAGACGAGCAAAAAGGAATCATGTTTTTATTCAAAGGCATCGTTGGGCTTCGAAATTCGAAGGCCTGCACCATTCTCCTACGAGACTCGAAGTCTCGCAGAGCTGATCGGATTGTTCATTGACTGAGCTGCGCGCGTATGTCGTGTTGGCGGCTTATCCCGCCATCATTATGTTCGTCTTCGATTGGTTTGGCCCCGGCTCGCGGTGGGCAGCCAAGTACAAAACTCAGGTTCTCCCCGAAGGGCTCAGGCGACTTGAAGAAAAGCGAGGGAGACCTCTCTTACTGATCAAGTATGCGCTCGTGCTTCTGGCGGTTCGGAGTCTCGCCAGCGGGTGGCATTTAGCTTCCATTGCCATGCGGACGAAACCATCTCCTGTCCTGATTACCTCAGGAATTATTGGCGGCTCGCTGATATTTGGATTTCGTCGGGCCCTCGCGCTGATATGGCAGCCCATAGCAGTAAGCGAGTCAAACGACTGTGTTCTCCATGGCTCGTTCACGTTCTGGCTGTCGATTTTTGTCGTGGGCGGTTTTGTGGAGGAGTTG
>JASHRM010000147.1 GCA_030037315.1 Candidatus Acidiferrales bacterium | reverse complement strand
ACGGCGAGTTGCTTGGCGTCTCCGCTGCTCCAGTCCGTCAGGTCGGATTCAAAGATCACATGGGCCGTCTGCAGCACCCAACACAATTCTGTTTGGTCCGAAAAACGGACACGCACATAGAGCATTCCTTCTTCAAAGACGTGTTCGGCCCAGGCCACGACCTTGCCTTTAATGCCCGGATATCGCTTGCCGGGTATACGTTTTGATGAGCCGACTTAACTTCGGGGATCGGGATTTCCTTTCCTTGGATTAGTGCCGCGCTGCATGTGGTGTGCGAGTTCCCGCCGAATGTGTGGCCGCAAAGCAGTCGGGACAGAAGCAGATTCGCATAATATCCGTAGATCCGCCGTAGAGATGCTCGGCAGAAAAGCGATGGCACGAGCGATAGGCGTTTGCGGGTTTCGTAGCAGCGCCAGTCGCACGCTGTAATGCTGCGACCACCGACCGCTTTCGGCGATGGCAATAACCACGCGCGCCGGTACCGCGATCTTGGCCAGGACCCTGAGAACGTGGCCTTCGTTCAGAAATGGACTATCTAGAATAACGGACAGAATCTCTGGTTGCCCATCAGCCAGAAGCGCGCCGATAATTCGCCCCGTGCCGCGTCGTGCGAGGACCATCTTTTGTGCGGATGGCAATTGGGGCAGCCTCACCAGAATAAGCT
Source organism: Candidatus Acidiferrales bacterium (assembly GCA_030037315.1). GTDB lineage: Bacteria > Acidobacteriota > Terriglobia > Acidiferrales > UBA7541 > Palsa-295. Next base: position 7,272 of record JASHRM010000147.1, on the reverse strand, counting down.
CCTCCGCGAGGTGTTTGACGGGCGGCGCCGTCGAAGGAACTAAAGCTAATTGCACGAGATCGACGACAAAGAGTTCGCGGGCAAGACGCAGGCCTGTAGCAATCGGCACGCGCGGGTGAGAAGCGAGACTGAGTCGCACCCTGTAGCTGGACATCCATTGTTTGCGGTTCGCGATCTCCTCCAGCAAGGCGGTCGAGAGTTCCTTGTGTCCAAGCAGAAGGCACAAGTGAGTCTCATCGAAAGAAGGATTGTCCAATAGCCCCAGAACGATATTCGGGTCGGCATGGTGAAGAAGCGCGGGGATTTCTTCACGCGTCGCGGTTCGCGCTGTTTCTCGGCTAGCGTGTGCGGTTTCTTCCATGATCCGAACGGCCTCGCGTTGTGTTCCGCGATTGTCCGCTGGCCTCGTGCCCATCTTGGCATACTGCCGCGGCCCAATCACAAGCATTGAAGGTCGGAGCGGCGTATCCATTATGGTGGCGCAAGAGGCGCTTCTCGGCTGGGTCGAATCGATAGCGGGGGGCCGGAAATCGTGCCCTGAGACATCTGTTTCGACTGAGGAACCTTGTCAACCCTGCCAGTTACTTCCGATAGATCACGCCGCCCTTCATCACGAATGAGACCTTCGTCACAGCGTTGATGTCTTCCAGGGGATTGCCCGGCACGGCGATCACGTCAGCAAAGTAACCGGGCTTTAGCTCGCCGATCTGGCCTTCCCATCCGAGCAGCTTCGACCCGTTGAGCAGGTCGGCCTGCAGTGCGGCCAGCGGAGTCATGCCGTATTTCACCATCAGCACAAGTTCGCGCGCTTGCGTCCCATGCGGAAAGGGTCCTACGTCAGATCCGACCGCCATCGGCACACCTGCGCTTAACTGTTTCTTGAATTGCTCCGCGTGATAGTCGAGCAATTCGCGCTCGAATTTTTCTTGACCCTGTGTTTCGGGATGCTCCGCAAAATATTCGCTGATCGTAAACGTCGGAACCGCGAAGATCCCCTTCTCGCGCATTAAACGCATCGTTTCGTCGCCCAGTTGATAGGCGTGATCGACCGATTCAACTCCCGCCTGGGCCGCATACAGCGTGCCGGGTTCGCCCATCGCGTGTACGGCGACGCGTTTCCCGGTGCGTGCCGCTTCCTCCACGGCGACTTTTAGCTCGGCCTCCGTGTATTGATACGGCGTCGAGAATTGTCGGTCCTCGATCGAATCGTGGCCGGTTTCATAAATCTTGATGAAATCGGCGCCTTCCTTGATTTCTTCACGAATCGCTGTGATCAGCTCCGCGGGATCATTCGCGTACGTTGCATTCGGAATCACACGCTGCGCCGGATTGTAGCCGATCGCATCCTCATGGCCGCCGAGGATGCTGATGGCATTTCCGCTGATCCGCAGGCGCGGACCCGGAATTTTTCCTGCGTTGATTGCGTTGCGCACCGCGGTATCCGCAGAACCGGCACCCTCGGTTCCCATGTCGCGCTCGGCCGTGAAGCCCGCCATTAAGTCATCGCGTGCCGCCAGCACAGCGCTGATGGTTCGCTGCGGCACGGATTCTTCAACCGTCTGCAGGTCCTCCGCGCCGGGATGCAGAAACAAGTGAACGTGCGAGTCGATCAATCCCGGCAGCAAAGTGGAATCGCCAAGGTCGATCACACGGCTATCGGAAGAATGGCTCACCGAGCTTCCGACCTCCGCGATGCGCTCTCCGCGAACGACTACCTCACCCGGCGAAATAATCTTTCCAGTGTCGATATCCAGCAGCCGCGCAGCATGCAGCACAATAGGCTGACCCGAATTCTCCTTCGACTGAGCGTGCGCCATGGCGGCGAAACTCGCTCCGATCAAAATCAGGACCACACCCGACATCGAAATGCGTTTCATGACTGCCTCCGCGCGCTGCGACTCACTGGTCGGCATCTATCAGTACCACAAGCTGCGCACAGACTGGGAGCGTCGCGTTCCGCCTCCTGTTCATCTTCTTGACACCGGCCGCGGCCCCGCGCAGACTCTCCCGCTCAGGTTGTTCAGGGAGGTTTCGATGTCCAGTCCGGTGAATGCCGCTGCTGCCAATCCGCACGCCCAGTTGATGCAGTTTGCCACGGGCTATATGGCGCCCGCGTGTCTGTACGCCGTCGCGACATTGGGCATTGCGGACTTAATTTCTGCGGGTCCAAAACCAGCCGCGGAATTGGCTCGTGCGTGCAATGTGCAAGAAGGCGCGCTTTACCGTGTCCTTCGCGCCCTCGCATCGATCGGCGTCTTTCGAGAAACCTCGCCGAAAGCTTTCGCCAACACGCCTGCTTCGGAATTGCTGCGCAAGGATTTTCCGGGATCGATGCGCGATACGATTCTCTTTTTGTCGGATCCGCTTCACTTCCGCGTGTTCGGCGAACTAACGCACTCCGTCGAGACGGGCGGCACAGCTTTCACGAAAGTAACCGGCCTTACCTCATCGGAATTTTTCGCTCAGAATTCAGACGAAAATCGCGCCTTCAATGCGGCGATGACGTCCATCAGCGTCAATTTCGTGCGCGGCGTGTTGCAGGGCTACGATTTCGGCGAATCCGGCACTCTGGCCGATATTGGCGGAGGGCACGGCATGGCCCTCGCCATGATTTTGCAAAAGCATCCGGGACTGCGTGGCATCGTTTTCGATTTGCCGCACGTTGTTGAGGGCGCGAAGTCCACCATCGCGCAGGCAGGGCTCGAATCGCGATGCGAGATTGCAGGCGGCGACTTTTTCGAGCATGTGCCGCCCGCGGATAATTACGTGATGAAATCGATCATTCACGATTGGGACGACGAGCACGCGATCAAAATTCTAAGGAATTGCGCTGCCGCGATGCGCGGGAAAAACGGCAAAGTCGTTCTGATCGAACTCGTAATCCATCCCGGCAATGAGCCGGAGCTGGGCAAGTGGATCGATCTCGAAATGCTGGCCATCGCCTCCGGCCGTGAACGAACGGAGTCCGAATACGCCGAGCTTTTTGAAAAAGCAGGCTTGCGCCTTGCGCGCATTGTGCGGACGCAGGCTCCGGCAAGCGTCGTTGAGGCCGTGAAAGCCTGACGACGATTTCCGCAGTGCTTTGACTGAATCGCCTCGCGGTCAAATAGCCGGACGCGGCGCGCGAATTGAATCGAAAATCGGGGAAGGCAACCAACTGCCTCCCCGATTTTCATTTGCAGCAAATTACGGCAGGTAGTAGCGGAACGACGTGAACACCATGTTCTCGTCCGAGTGAGGCTGACCGTTGTTGGGCAGCCCGGTCGAAACGATCGTGCCGGCCGTTCCTTTCCAAGTGTCGCGGTAAACGTTCGAGTACTGCATACCGTACTGGAAGGTGCCCCGCGATCCCTTGTAGAAGCGGTACCAGAAACCAGCAGTTCCTTCGAGCAGCCTGCGTGTATCGCCAGTGCAACTGCCCAGCGGACCCGGAATAAAGCCCGTCGTACCGCCAACGCCGGTCGGAACCGCAAGATTCGTGCTCGTCGAGACGCCAGTGAGAGGCAACGTTTCGTTCCAGCAGCCGGAGTTATTCAAGCTGGCATAGCCGTAGCCTTCATTCGGCGTGGATCCGCTCTTGATGTAGTCGGTGCGTTCGTCGAACTCGCCGCCGGTGTTGAAGTAAATATCCAGCTTCGAGGTCGGATGGAGTTGGAGCGTACCGAGCGACTGGAAGTTGTGAATTGGAACAGGCGTGCCATCCGGACGAACCGTCAGGTCAGCCAGTGTTCCTGAGCCGTATCGGCCGATTCCCGCGCCACCCAGGAAATGGATGCCGAGATCGACTTTCTTGGCGAACAAGTTCCAGCGTGCATTGGCGCCGACTCCGCCGGTAGTCGCCGATTTGTTCGTCGCGAACTGCCCCGATGTAATCGACGAACAATCGGCAGGAGGAGTTGTGCCGGTGATCGGAACGCAGGGGTAGATGCGGTCCCGCACTTCGCCCACGATGCCGAAAATCTCGTAGTGGCCGAAGCCGGGTTCAAAGACCGCCTTCAGGACGAAATCGGGTGCGTCGTTATACCCATAGTTGCCCAGCGGGTTGTAAAGACCGCTGCTCGTCCCGTAAGCGCCGAACAGGAAGTTTACAAACGTCGGATTTAGGTTGATTGGCAGCGTGTATGTGCCGGTCGCGCTGCAGTTGTTCGTCCCCGGCGTGGTGCAAGTTAGCGTCGGAGCGGCAGCTTGCGCAGTCGGGTTGCCGTGCACGGTAACGGTTGGCGTGGATTGCTCGACTGAGAAACCGAGCCAAACCTTGTTGTTCCAGTCGTACGTCAATCGAGCGCCGTATTGCCGCGCCCAGCTGAAGCCCACGTTATATTGTGCGTCGATCGTCATCGGCGTAGCTTCGGTGCGGTTGTCCATGCCATGAGTGGTTTCGGTAATCAGGCTCCACTGCTGACCGCCCGTAAACGTCAAGCCGTTGCTAAACGCTGCCTGTCCCCAAAATTGCCGCTGGCGGAGCGTGTAGCTGTTGCTCTCCGTGGGTGTCGAAGTCGTGCCGGATGAGAGGAAGTCCGTCTCGTAATATCCGCCGATCTTCACGTTGGTAAGCTGCCCTTGCACCAGCATGCTGATGCGTGACTGCCGGGCGCTCGCCTGGAATTCGGACATCTGAGAGTTGGGGGAGCCGTTGAACGGCAGAGAGTTGAACGGCGTGTTTACGTCGGCGGCGAGGGCCTTCTGGCGCCAAACCGTTTCTGCCGCCATGAAGCCTCCCGGCGTGAGCGTGATGCCCTTGATGTTTATACTCGCCGGCTGGTCCGGATTGTTATCCGCCTGATTCGGCACAGCATTGGCTGCGTTCGCAATCGCCATTGCCGGACCGATCCCGGCTGCCGATGTCGATTCAGATTCTGCCGGTGGTGGAGCCGGATTCTTGGCTTCGTTCAGCTCCTCTTCCATCACCTGCATCTGCTCTTTCTGCTGTTGAAGTTGATCCTTTAACTGCTGACTTTCCTTGCTCTGCGACTCCAAAAGCGCCTTAAGTTCCTGTAGCTCGGTTTCAAGCTGGGAATTTGCCGCCGCGGGCTTATCGCCGGCATTGGCGCTGGGCGCTGGCGCTGGAACGGTGCTGCTGGTATTGGCCGCGGTACTTGTATTGCTTCCGGCAGCCGAATCCTTGTCAGTCGTGTTTCCCGTCCCGGCCATGGCTGGCAGAACTGCAAGGCCTAAGGCCAAGATAGTTGCTGCAAATACTCGCATTCATTCCTCCTTAAGATTGACTGCCAAACACCCCTGACCACCTACACTTCCGAACTCGAAAAGCCCTGTGCTTCACGGCTAAGGCTCTCGCCCTGCTGGTTCGAAGGTGCGTCATTCGGCCAACGCTCTACGCATTGACCCGACCGAGAGCCGAAAAAAGACGGGCTCCTTGGCTCGCTCCGAACCATCCCTTCATTCGCAACTGTGCTGTTCGGTAGAACTTACGAGGGGAAAACGCATCAAACGCCGAACGCCTTGATCGAACCCCCGCGAAGCCTTGAATTGCCAATCGTGACGCTTGGCGATGATTCAGGCGGGATTCTGAGGCGGCCGCCGGGCGCCTTTTACGCGGGAACTCAAGTAAAGCCGGGTTTGCAAACGTAGAGAACTTCGAAGGAAACAGCCGGTTGCGATTGCGACCTCGACATCGATTGCGACCCTCTGCGCAACTGCCACCCACAGTGCCAGCTTTTCGCAGCCGGGAGTATAGGTGGACGCTGTTCGTAATGCCAAGCTGTTTCTCTTCTGCACACGCCTCCGCGGTTCCCGCCACCCTCGGGTGACGGGAATAGCCAGCCGGTCCGGCAGCGCCGGCAGAACTGAAGTTTTGAGCCATATTTTTGCCTTCTCTGATAACGGCTCAGGTTGAATGTGGGGTAATACGAAGATGAATAATCTGTTACATCTGGCGTGCCAGGCCGCGGCCCGAGGTTGCCGCGGTGTTGGCCGCCCATCCGGGTATGTCGTTCCGGGCGGAATCTAGCGGCTTGAATTTACGTTTTCGCGGTCTTTTGCGAAACGCCACCAGGTGAAATCGAGGAATCTCTTGCTTTCTTGCAAGTGTCAGCTTCTGCGGAGAACCCGCGGATTCGCAAGCCGGCCCGCCTCCTCAGCCGGCGAAAATCCGACCAACGGCAACCGAATCCAAAACCGCGACCCGCCGCCTTTCGCCGAATCCAAGCCGATCGTGCCGTCATTCACTTCCACAGCCCATTTGGCGATCGAAAGCCCCAGTCCAGCCCCCGGATTTTCCCCGTTTCCCGGCGGATCCAGCCGATAGAACCGGTCAAAAATGTTCGCGGCCTGCCCCGGGGGAATTCCCGGACCTGTATCCGCGATCGAAAGTTCCGCTTCTTTTGCGCTCAGTCGTTCGACTCGCGCATCAATCGATCCCTCGCGCGGAGTGAATTTCACCGCGTTGTGCAGCACGTTGACGATTGCCTGCCGCAAATACAAGCGGTCCGCTTCCACCGCCACGCTTTCGTCGCCCAAAATTGTCAGCGCGATCTGCTTGTCTTCAATCAGCACCTCCAGCAGTTCCGCCGCTTCGCGCACCAGCGGCATCAGCGGGAACACGGAGACCTGCATCCGGATCTGCCCGGCGTCCGCACGCGATAGCGTCAGCAAGCTGTTGACGATATTCGTCAGCCGTGTAACTTCCTCGAGCATGCTTCCGATCGCGTCGTCGTATTCCGCGGGCGTCACGCTCTCCTGCAATCCCACTTCGCCGATGCTGCGAATTGCCGCCAGCGGCGTGCGCAATTCATGCGAAGCGTCCGCGGTAAACCGCTTCAGCTGTTCGAACGACTGCTCGATCCGCGATAGCATCGCGTTGAAAACGCGCGCCAGGTGTCCCAGCTCGTCGTTCGGATTCTCGATTGGCAGCCGCTCGTTCAGGCGCTCGGAATTGATTTGTTCGGCGCGCGACGCCATTTTGCTCACGGGATCAAGCGTGCGCCCAACTACCAGATAAACCGCGTACGCGGCGCCGCCGAAAATCAGCGGCGAGGCCAGCAGCAGAATCAGCAGCGTTCCATTCAGCTCGTTCCAGATCAGATCTTGGCTGTATCCCACGCGTATCAGAATCATCCGCCCGTCGAGATCGTATTGGCGGCTCACCAAAATCACAGGAGTGCCGTCGGAAAGTTTCCCGTCGCGCCCCGAATAGCCGCGCACGCCTTCGCCTGCGAACGGAGCCCCGCCCAGCGTCCGGTCGCCCAATCGTTCGTTGCGGTAGAGTATTCTTCCGTCGGGCGCGAGGATTTCGAGCAGCCTTTCCTGCACCTG
>JASHRM010000146.1 GCA_030037315.1 Candidatus Acidiferrales bacterium | reverse complement strand
TCGGTGGCGGCCGTAAATCAGGGAGGGAAACGAAAAGGAGCGTGCTGTGTTTATCTCGAGACTTGGCACGCCGATGTCGAGGAATTTCTCGAATTGCGCGAAAACACAGGCGATAGCGCGCAGCGCACTTACAATTTAAATCTCGCCAACTGGATTCCAGACCTATTCATGAGGCGCGTGGAAGCGGACGAGATGTGGTCCCTGTTCGATCCCAAAATTGTCCCCCATTTCCCGGACCTTGTGGGCCCGGCATTCGACGCCGCGTATATGAAAGCTGAAAACGAAGGCCTCTTCATCCGCCAGATCAAAGCTCGCGATCTCTATGCTCGCATGATGAAAGTGCTGGCCGAGACCGGCAACGGCTGGATGACGTTCAAAGATGCCTGCAACCTGAAATCGAACCAGACCGCCAAGCCTTCGAATGTCGTGCACCTGTCGAATCTTTGCACGGAGATCACCGAGGTCAGCTCGCGCCAGGAAACTGCCGTTTGCAACCTAGGGTCGATCAACCTCGCGAAGCATGTGACTTCCGATGGTTTCAATTTCGAAAAACTCGCCGCGACTGTCCGCACCGCCGTAAAGTTCCTTGATCGCGTGATCGACATCAATTTCTATCCGATCAGTCCGGCGAGCGAGTCGAATCGGAAATGGCGCCCGATTGGTCTGGGCTTGATGGGCTTGCAGGACGTGTTCTTTACCCTCCGGCTGCCTTTCGATGCTCCGGAAGCCCGAGCAATTTCCCGGCGCATTCAAGAAGAAATCTACTTTCATGCCTTGGATACTTCCTGCGAGCTCGCCGCGCAGCTTGGTCGGCATCCCGCCTTTGCCGAAACCCGCGCTGCCGGAGGCGAATTGCAGATGGACCACTGGAACGTTCAGCCGGAAGACGCGCCCCGTTGGGAAGCTCTGCGCGAGCGCATTCGTACCACGGGATTGCGCAATTCATTGATGATTGCGATAGCTCCGACAGCCACGATTGCGTCGATCGTAGGCGCCTACGAATGCATAGAGCCCCAAGTCTCCAACCTTTTTAAGCGAGAAACGCTCTCCGGCGACTTCCTTCAAATCAATCGCTACCTCGTTAATGAACTAAAGAAACTCGGACTGTGGAACGAAGATATGCGAAACCGCCTCAAGTTGTCCGACGGGTCAATTCAAAACATCGCGGAAATTCCGGAGGCGATTCGAGCGATTTATCGAACCACATGGGAAATTCCGATGAGGTCGCTGATCGACATGGCAGCGGACCGCGGCGCGTTTATCGATCAGAGCCAGTCGCTGAATCTTTTCGTCCAGAGTCCAAACATTGGAAAACTTTCGTCGATGTATATGTACGCGTGGAAAAAAGGACTGAAAACCACGTACTACCTTAGGTCACGCCCTGCGACGGAAATCGCAAAGACAACTGTTCCTGTTTCCGCTGGCCAATTGGTTGCCTGCTCACTCGAAAATCCTGAATCCTGCGAAGCGTGCCAATAACGCAGCCCTGAGAAGGAGAAAAAATGATCTTGAACCCTGGATTTGATCTGACCCTTCGCCCGATGAAATATCCGGTTTTCTACGAACAATACAAAGCGGCCATCAAGAACACTTGGACCGTCGAGGAAGTCGACTTTTCAACCGACGTGAGCCACTTGCGCCAGCGCATGACGCCTGCCGAACAGCACCTGATCAATCGCCTGGTCGCTTTTTTCGCCACAGGCGATTCGATCGTGGGGAACAATCTCGTGTTAAATCTCTACAAACACATCAACTCGCCCGAGGCGCGAATGTACCTTTCGCGTCAGCTTTTTGAAGAGGCTCAGCACGTCGAGTTTTATTTGACCCTGCTCGATACGTATATTTCCGAGCCTGCGGAGCGCAAGAAAGCTTTCGACGCCGTCGAGAACATTCCGTCGATTCGGCGGAAAGCCGAGTTTTGCTTCAAGTGGATCGATTCGATACAGGCGCTCAGCGAAATTCACACCGCTGAAGAACGTCGCAACTTCCTGCTTAACCTGATCTGCTTCGCCTGCTGCATTGAAGGATTGTTCTTCTTTGCTGCCTTTGCCTATGTTTATTTTCTTCGATCCCGCGGCCTGCTTCACGGTTTGGCCACGGGAACCAATTGGGTGTTTCGCGACGAAAGCGCTCATATTCAGTTTGCGTTCGAAGTCATTCGCACAGTTCGGCGGCAGGAGCCCGAACTCTTCGATCGCGAGATGGAGACCCGGGTCGTCGCCATGCTGAAAGAAGCTGTGGACTGCGAGATGGCCTTTGCTGAAGACGTTCTAAGTTTAGGCGTTGGCGGGCTTTCTGCGAACGATATGCTTTCCTACTTGCGCTATGTCGCGGATCGCCGCCTGGAAGCTCTTGAGATTGCTCCCGTTTTTGGCGCGAAGAATCCCTTCGGGTTCATGGAGCTTCAGGATGTCCAGGAACTCACAAATTTCTTCGAACGGCGGGTGTCCGCTTACCAAGTTGCCGTGAAAGGTGAAGTAGCGTTTCACGACGACTTCTAGGGCCGAATAGCTCATACAGCGACTCGTCCCTAACTGGTTTTTTTTAGACAGGAAACAAGCTACGCAGGACACGAATTGCGAGCAACAACGCCGTAAGCGCCAAGGCCATTCCGCCCGTCATCAACGTAAGAATCACAATGTCCCAGGCGGGTCGGTGAGCGTAGAGCCACGGAAAATCGAGCGAGTGTAAACCGTGATACAGCCAGCGATTCCATCGCGAACGCTTGCCGTAGCTTTCGACGACCTGCGCAGTTTTCGGATCGATGTAATACGAGGATTCGTTTGCGTCATTCAGCCGCACGAAAATTGCCGGCAAAGGTAACCGGTTGTGGCGGTCGAGATAGTACGCCTCATACCGCGGGACCAATCGCGCTTCTTTCACAGGCGCGGGCTGCGAAACCTTCTGGACCGCGTTCACGATTCGCAGAAATCCGAATTCATGGGCGACCGGGCCGTGAATCGGTATGATTCGCACTTCATTCTGGGAGACCTTTGCGATGTAAACAGGCTCGCCTACAAAGGACCCGAGTTCCAATTCCTTCACTTTGACATTGCGCTCGAGCTGTCGAACGGCATCTTCGGGAGGCTTTTCGTTGAACGCGCCTAGCCGGATCGGGCCGCCTCGCAAGGTCTGATCTATTCGTGCGCCGCTCTCATCCAATGAACCTTGCAACCGGGGGAATGGATCCATCGAGAGCATTCCGCTAAACGCCCACGTGCATGCGGTGACTCCAAAGCTCAGTCCCAAGATCATGTGCAGGCGTTTCGCGCCAACGTATGGAATGCGGAGTGCAACACCGGTGGGCACGTCGGATTTAGTTGATGAGTAAACGGAAATTCCGACGATGATGCCCACGAGTGCTGCGATCGCTGCCAAGCCGGATAACCAGATTACGAGCCGACTCCAGAAGCGCGTGTGTGTACGCAGCGGCGTGAAGTAGAGCCAATGCGGAATTGCGCCGAAATAGGCACCAATGCGTGACGGCCGGGTTGTGTATTGCACAACATCGCCGACGACGGTGGAGACGTAAACCTGCTCGCCGTCCGGCCACGAAAATTTCCACATCGGTTCGAGCGGCCTGAATTCTCCTGAGACTGTCCACTGGTCGCGCTCGGTGAGTTCTTCGGCGTGCGCGGCCGACCCGGCTTGTCCAGTCCACTCCGCTGCCAATTGCCGCGCAAATTCACCTTCGGATTCATCCTGCACCGTTCCATCGTCTGCGTAAACGATCGATTCACCGCGGCCGGTCTGAAACCGGTATGCGGACCGTCGATTCACCATGACGATGCGAGCGCTTTCCGGTGGTGACGCTTGCTGCAACCGACCGTAGGCTTGCTGAGGAGTTAGCCGAATTGCGGAAGCGTCGAGAGGTGTGGCGCGATCAAGGCGGTCCGCTTCGCTTATGTTCGGGAAATCGCGGTACATCAGCACGATCCCCGACCCAAACCAGAACAAAAACGGGATGCAGGAAATAACTCCGAGCCACCGATGAAAGAATATCAACGAAGCCTGCAGCGAGCTGCGGGAGCGTGCCACTGCTCACGCCTTCCTGACAGGCACATCAAAAATACTCAATATCGCCGCTCGGCTAGAAGCGATAGCGGATCGTGCCGGTGACGTTGATCGGCGGGCCCGGATATACCTGTGTGTCATCGATGGCACTGACGTAATAATGCCTGTTATCGGAAAGATTAAACACATTGAAGGAATATTCCATCTTCTTCGAGCGGTACATCACCTGCGCATCGAGAATCGCGTATGCCGGCATCCAGAAGAGATCGTAGATATCCGTTGCTCGCTGACTGACGAAGCGCTCTCCGACCGAAAAGCTGAAACCCTTTGGCAGAGCGTAGTTCACCCACAGTCTTTCCGTGTGCTTGGGAGTGAGCGGAGGCACGAATCCCGCCAGATTGACGTCAACGTTGAAGTTGAAGTAGCCGGGCAAGACAAATGTGCCGAAGGTTGCGTCTGTATAGCCGTAGCTTGCGTAAGCGGTCAACTTCTGAAGGAGGTGCGCCCGCGCCTCGAACTCAAATCCATAGGCAGTCATTCCGTTGGCTTGATCGATCGTGCCGTCGGCGCGCGATTCGGCAATGTTGTACTCGTTGATATGGAAGTAGTCCGCATTCAGGTTCAGGCGGTTTTCAAGGAAGTTCATTCGCGCACCAACCTCTTCTTGCCTGCCAGTCTCCGGACGGAGGGCATTGCCTGCGAGAGACACCTCGACCTGCGCAGTAAATGATGTTGCTACATTCGCATAAAGCGTCAGGTAAGGAAGTATTGGCGAGATGATCCCCACCCGGTAAGTAAATGGATTTTGCGGAAAAATATCCTGTGGGCCTCCATATTGCCAAACGCCGTTGACGACAGGGTAGTCAAAGTCGTAGTGGCGATATGCGTCATAGCGACCTCCGACAAGCACCTGAAACTTGGGATGTATTTGTATGAAGTCCTGAAAATATACGGCGTTCTGTGTGTTATGAGTTCCGTCATAACTGCTGACGGGGAAGCTGGTAACGGCGGTCGCGGTTTCGACGGGATTGTAGAGCGCAATCGGCGGAATCGGCAGATTCTCTGCAAAATCGCTGCGCGCTGTTTTGTGATACTGGTAATCGTATTCGTAGCCGATCATGAACTGGTGTTTCCAACCCAGGTGAAAACTTCCGACCAGATCAGTTTGGCTTAACGCCACCTGGTCGCGATGAAAGAAATACAAACTGTAGGTATAGTCGCTGGCTGAGTCACCCCGCAGCACCTGATAAGGGACGCTAGTTATGTCGACCGCGTTTGCCTCAGCATCCCAATACTGATCACCGATGTATTGATATTCCGCCGACGAGCGCAGTCGCAGATTGTCCGAAAAATCGTGTTCGTAGAAAATCTGCCCGATTGGCTGGTTTAATCTTTCGAAATTGCCCGGTGTGTTGTACCGGTTGTTGATATTTATGTCCGGCGGGACGATGAACCCATAGGGTGTCGTCGTGGTAAGCGGATTGGCAAGAGGTAAGAGAGGGATCCCGGCATCAAGATCGAAGCGATCGTCGTTCCAGTTGACGTTGAAGCGCAAACGGTCTCGCGACGTAATCCGCCAGAAAAGTTTGGGCGTCAGGTCGATTCGGTCGTATCCGGCTCCGCGGAATCCGTCGCTATGGATGTAGCCGACATCGACGCGATACAACAAGTTCCCCGCAGGCGTGACAGGGCCGGTCGATCCAAACTCAATGCCGCCGGTGCCCCACTGCCCTCCATGAAGAACGACTTCATTGTTGAAGGCGCTCTCCGGTTGCTTTTCGACGATGTCGATCGTTCCGCCCGGATCTTGCGTTCCATAGAGCATCGATGCCGGACCCTTCAGCACATCCACTTCCTGAACGCTGTTGATCTGGGAATCGGAACGGTTGCCCTGGATCGGGAGCCCGTTGAGGAGTATGGCGGAGCCGGGATCCTGGTCCATGATCATCCCGCGAAATTCGAAGTAATTAAGCGAGCCGTACTGAGTCCAGGCATTCGCGGCAGGAAGATTATTGACGACTGGCACTATGTCCGTGGAGTTCTGTTGCCGCATCATATCAAGCGGTACCGTGTTGACGGTCACCGGCAGCGCAGACGCGGGGATATCGGTTTTTGAAGCGACGTTTTGGTCGTCCACCTGCGCCGTCACCGTGATGCTGGCCGATACTCCCTGGGGTGACAGAACTGCGTCCAACGTAGTGGTTCGATCCGCATCAACGGCTACGCCGTCTTTCTTCAGCGTCTGGAATCCATCGCGACTATAAACCACTGTATAGGTTCCGCTGGGAACGCCGTCCACTCGGTAATAGCCGTCATCTCGCCCGACAATTTTCTTGATGGTCTTTCCCTGCGCATCCTGAACTTCAACACTGGCTCCCGGCAAAGCTAACTGTTGACTGTCCAAAATCTTTCCTTCGATCGTGCCTGAATTGGATTGCGCCGAAAGTTGCGCGCTGGCTGTTAGCAATGAAAGTGCAAGAACAAGTGCTCGCAGATATCGTTTCATCGTCGCTCCCCGATTGATTTCGCGATATTGCAGTTTCGCCTCAGCGCCAGATTCACCCAGGCCGCACTGACCCGTGCGCCCAGCCAAATTGAATTGTTTTCGGTGGAGACCCTGCTTTGAGTTGATCAGGAGTCGCGAGCTAATTCCAACCGGTTCTTGGGTGCCGCGACTGAACTACGATCACGCCCTCCAACTTCACCTGTCCGACGATCGAACAAAAAATGATGTACGTCAGCTCATCTTCCACGCCCATGCCAAGGCAGGAATGATGCGTCTGAGATTTGCCGTTGGGTAGACCTAGAAGGCTCGCGCATCGTAATGTGGGTTCGTCCTGGGTCACGTAAAATCCGCGTAAAATCCTCTTAACGCCGATTTAATTTGAACTCTAAGGCATAGCTGGATAAGTGCAGCTTCATCATCGAGTAAGAACTCGATTATTGGATTCACAATCGAGTTAGCTGTACGCTGCCATGCAGTGCCAAATTTTGAATTGCCGAAGAGGAATTGGGAATTCTGGTACACTTTGTCGATCGATATTTTTGCCCTGCGGCGTCCGGATGCGGCGCTGTTGAAGATCTCGGTGACGGGTCATCCTCACCGACTCAACTCGGCGAGGGGCCCATTGTTGACCTGCGCGCCACCGCCATAAGCAGCGACGCTCCTGAGTTCGCCGCCGCGCCCTGGTTCTGGAGATAGAGGGCGACCGCTAGTCAAGCAGTCTTTTCTCGGAGAGCGAGACGCATGTCTACCGGTCAAACTTACATCGACCGCCAAAATGCCGACGAGCCAGCATTCAAGGGAATGCTGCGCATCGGCCTGGCCGCCTTGATTCTGGCTGCGGCGATTGCTGCAGCCTGCATCGTGATGGTGTCAGCGGGGCAAGCTGAAGTCATCACGCTTTTCGGCAGACCCACGCGCGTAGTGACAGACCCTGGTCTGGCGTGGAAGTTGCCAGCACCGGTGGAGAGTGCCATTCCAATTGACTTGCGGGTTCGCACGACCTCGACCGGGCTGCAGGATGTCGGCACCCGCGACGGTTTGCGTGTCCTGGTGCAAGCCTATGTGGTCTGGCAAGTGCCTAACGACCCTGAAGAGGTGCGTCAGTTTCTACGATCCGTGCGGAATCAGCCAGACGAAGCAGCCCGACAGTTGCGTAGTTTCGTGAATGCAGATCTTCATATCATCTCGAGTAACTTCGACCTCGCCGATCTCGTGAATATGGATCCGAAAAAGGTGCGTCTGGATGCTTTCGAAGATCAGTTGCGTGCGCAGATCGCTCCACGGATGCTCCAAGTGTACGGTATTGCGATTCGGCAGATTGGAATTGAGCGCATGACACTGCCGGATGAGACGCTGGCAGCCACCGTCGCACGCATGCGAGCCGAGCGTGAAACGGTCGCCGCACTGCGGACGGCAGAGGGCCTTGAGAAGGCCGCTGCGATTCGCGCCGATGCCGAGAAGCAAGCTCGCGAAATGGTGGCCGATGCGAACGAGAAAGCGGCGCGCACAGAGGCCGACGCTCAGCAGGCGGCGGCTCGGATCTATCAGCATGCATATCTAGGTGACCCGAATTTGTACGAAACGCTACGCTCGCTGGACACCATCAATCAAGTCGTGAGTCACAGCACCAACATTATTATGCGGACCGATGCTGCTCCATTCCGGGTCCTCGTCGACGGGCCGCCAGGCGCGACCGCCGCGAAATCCGGTGGTCCGGCGAAAAAGCCGGCGTCGACAAATCCCTCAGATCCTCAGAAAGCTACAGCGCCAGATAAAGACGTGACAACAGCGAACGCCGCGGGAAAGCCCTGATGGCAGGTCGTTTGCCCACAATCTTGCACAACGCGCCCCGTACTGTGCAGACTGAGCCGCCGCCCGAGCTGCCGCGCGGTCCGATAGCCCAGTCGATTGCGCTAGGGTTCCGTGTCATGTACGTGGTCGCAGTTCTGCTCGCGCTTTTTTGGGTCACCAGTAATGTGCGCGAGATTCCGTCCGATAGTCAGGTCGTGGTGCGCCGATTCGGGCGCATCGTGCGTGCGCAACAGGCGGGTCTCCTCGTGGCGTGGCCTCGTCCAATCGATCAAGTACAGATTCTACCGGGACCTGCGCGGCAACTGACCCAAGACGTGTCCGTACCGCTCGCGCCCAGCGACAAATATCAAGCGATTGTCGGCGCGGCCAGCCAAAACATCACAGGCGTAGGGGCATATTTGACGGGTGACGGCAACGTGGTCCTCCTGACCGCCAGCCTGATCTACCGCATCAGTGATCCGATCGCGTACGCTCTGCAAGAGTCGCATGTTGGACCGGCGCTCGATCGACTTTTCCGAGCAACTGCTGTGCACATCACGGCCGGGAGGAACCTCAACGACTTCCTGGTCGTCCAAACGAATGCGGACCAGGCCAACAATGGCCAGGGCCTTATCGCGCTGCGTAGCGAAGTCCGTGAATCGCTGCTTCGGACGATGAACGATCGGCTTGACGCTCTGAATGTTCCCGGCACCGAGCTCGGTGTGGAGGTCGAGCAGATCAACTTGACTCCGTCATTGCCGCCTGATGCGAAGACCGCTTTTGATCAGGTGCTCGTCGCGACTCAGGCGGCAGATCGGGGCGTGGCCATGGCGCGCACCGATGCCGAGCGCCGACGGCAGCAAGCCACCAGTGAGGCCGAGCATTTGGTCAGCGATGCACAGGCAGCAGCGAAGGAAATCGTGAGTAAAGCCTCGGTCGACACCGCAAGCATCCTGGCACTGGAGCACGACGAGGGAACGTATCAAAGCCGGAATAGTTTGCTCTTACGTGAGTATCGCGCTCGGGTAGCGAATATAATGGATCGAACCGGGCGCGTCACATTAGTCGACCCCAAGAGCGGCGTACGCGTGGTATTACCGGCGCCGCAAAATGATTCGCCGGCAGCCACGATGCCAGGAAAAGAACCATGAACACCGCACGCGATATTGATCTGACCTGCGCTTCTGATGGGGGATCCTGCTTCCCGACGGCCGATGCCGTCACCGCTACCTTGAAGATCGACGGATCAGGGCATTTGCTGAGTCGGGCCGAACGTATGGTGCTGGGCCTGAGACTCACGCTCGCCCTTGCGGCATTGTGTCTAGTCTCTGTCGCCGGCGGCATTTATTTCCTCTTGCCATACGAGCGCGGGATTGCCGAGCTGGTAGCTGGTGTGGCCGCTGCCCTAGTGGCCATTCCGATCTTCGTCGAAGCTTGGAGAACCTTGCGACATCCGAGCCTCGACGGCGTTAGCGAACGGTTGGTGGCTTTGGTGGTCATCGCGTGCTGGGCCACCGGCGATCTCATGACAGCAGCCATCCTGCCCATCATCATGACGATCGGCCATGTGCTGGAAGAGCGAAGCATGCTCGGTTCAAAGGAAGCCATTCGCGCCCTGACGCGCTTGACCGAGGTCGATGTTCGCCGGCGAAAGACAGGAGGTGGCGCAGAGGTGGTGCCTGGCACGGATTTGCAGGTCGGCGACCTTATCGAATTGCGAGCGGGGGAGCGCGTGCCAGCCGACGGAATCGTCCGCGAGGGTGCCTCGAATCTTGACATCGCTTCGTTAACTGGTGAATCGGTTCCGATTGAGGTTCGCGAGGGTAACGAGGCTCCCGCCGGCGCAATGAATCTCGATGGTCTGCTGCTGCTGGAGATCACTCGCACCGGTGAAGAGAGCACCGTCGGGCGGATCATTGCATTGATGCGGGAAGCCGAAGATTCCAAACCGCCAGTAACCCGGCTGCTCGATAAATACGCCGGTCAGTACATGGCGCTGGTGCTTCTCGTTGCTGCGGGCACATGGTTCATCAGCGGAAGCACACCTGCGATGCTTGCGGTTCTTGTCGCGTCCTGCCCATGCGCACTGGCGCTGGCCGCACCGATGACCGCCATCGCCGCAATCGCGGTGGCTTCGCGCCACGGCATCCTAATCAAGGGTTCGGGGTTTTTGGAACATCTGGCCGATGTTTCCTCGGTGATCTTCGACAAGACGGGTACCGTAACCACGGGCAATGTGCATCTAGCCAGCGTCGAGCCAGTCAAGGGCGTCGATTCCGTCGTTGTCAAACGCCTCGCCGCCAGCCTCGGTGCGACAAGCAACCACCCGCTCAGCAAGGCCGCCGCAGGCGCAGTGTCGAGAGAAGAGCGCCTGGACATTGAAGAGGCGCGCGAAATGGGAGGCTTCGGCGTGACCGGTAAGTACGAGGGACATGTCGTCGCGATGGGGCGCCCAGACTTGTTTGAGCGCCTCGGCGTGACAGTGCCCGCGCCACCGGCATACGTTGGGCCGATTGCCGGCGTGAGCCGGAACGGAGTGTTCTTAGGCTGGCTGCTATTTTCCGATCAGCTACGCAACAGTGCTCGCGCAGCGGTAGACGACCTGAGAGAGCTCGGCATCGAGCACATCGTGCTATTGACGGGCGACCGCTCCGCGGTAGCTCACCAGGTGGCGAGAGAAATCGGCGTCGACGAAGTCTGGGCCGAGATGTTGCCCGAACAAAAGTTGGATAGGGTCATGGGCAACATCAAATCCGGACACCGACCAATGGTGGTCGGGGATGGCATCAACGACTCGTTGGCACTTCGCGCGGGAGCTGTCGGCGTGGCAATGGGCACGCAAGGATCCGATATCGCCCTTGCGTCGGCCGACCTCGCGTTGATGACCAGCGATCTGCGGCGGCTCGGCACCTGCATCCGGCTCAGCCGACGTTGCCGCCGAACGATTCAGGTTAATGTCATTATCGGTCTCGGATTCGCTTTTGGTCTCGTGGGGCTGGCGGCTTTTGGCGTTCTGGGTGCCGCAGCCCCGATCATCGCGGCACTCCTGCACAACGTGAGCACCTTCCTGGGAATTGGCAACTCCGGTCGCTTGCTGCGCTTCGACGAAAGGGATGCAGCTGCAACCGGGCCGCGACTGGCATCAGTGAGTTGAAGAGAAGACTTTAAACGGCAGGTCTGGGCTTAAACCGCAGCCGCGTGTTACGTTCGTTCGATGCCCGCATCCGTGTCAACCTCACGTTCGCTTCCGATCGCTCCACTAGGCGCAACGTCTCCGTTTCGTTGATCGCGCGAGTTCCAGTCATAGTAATCGAAAGTGAAGGCGGCAAGTTCCGGGGGCGGAGCTAGGAAGCGGTCAGCAGCGACCATCGCTTCGATGTAATCGAAGATCATCTGGATCTGCGATGGCTCCGATATCGACTGAAAAAACACCGACTGGCCGTCGAATTCCAAACTCGCGACGTTAGCAAGAGCACACGGTCCGAGGCAGCCGCCTTTCGTCAGATGCACGACCTTCCGAAGTTTGCGCTTTAGCCACTCTCCCTTGTAAGTGTCGACGGGGACCGCAGCGTATCCGCGGTCGGTACGGCCACAGCAACACGCGCCGTAGCAATATGAAAGATGTCCACGCCTTTGTATGACGTCGACCATCCGCCCGTCGGGTTGTGTCACCTTGATAGTAGCCATTACCGAGAACACCTCGCAGCGCATCGGTGATCAAAAGCAGAAATAAAATTTCATCACTATTTTAGCAGCAGCCGAAAATCTGAACAAACTGCGCAGTTCACTACGCTTTCCGCCACATGGGATCCAGCAAATGGTAGCTTGCGTAAGGCCCGCCTTCGAGTATGCTCAGTCGGCGAGAACATGGACGCCATCCTTGATGTTCGCCACCTTTCGGTGCATTTTGGTCGACGCCATGTGCTGCAGGACCTGAGCTTCCAGGTCGAACGCGGCACGTCGCTAGCTATTCTTGGTCCGAACGGCGCTGGCAAGACGGTGCTGTTTCGGTCGTTAGTTGGTGCGACGCCATTTGAAGGCACGGTGCGCTGGGCCGCAGGCACGCGTATTGGGTATGTCCCTCAAAAGTTGGATCTCGAGCGTGATATTCCGATCACGGGGCTGGATTTCCTGTCCGCAAGAACGACGCTCGCACATGGCGCGCAGAACGACATCGCACGTGTGCTTGCGTTAGTCGGCATTTCTTCCGACGTCGCGAACCAACCGATCGGCGTTCTCTCGGGTGGCCAATTCCAGCGGCTCCTTCTCGCCTTCGCGCTGGTCGGTGATCCGAGTGTCCTGCTGCTCGACGAACCGACTGCGGGGGTGGATGAACCTGGGCAAGAACAAATCAACAAGCTCGTTAACGTTCTTCAGCGCGATCACGCCTTAACCGTGCTTTTTATTTCGCACGAACTAACAGTCGTCAATCGCTACGCCACGAACGTGCTTTGCCTGACACGGAGTGCCGGCTGCTTCGGACCGCCACGCACCGTACTCACCCCGAATCTCTTGCGTGAGATGTACGGCACTGATGTGCATTATCACGTCCATGATCACGCCGATGACCGTTGACGCGCTGGCGCTCGCGGTAACGATGGCCGTGGCCTCAGGTCTGATTGGCTGCTTTGCCGTCATGCGGAAAATGTCCCTTGCCGCAGACCCCCTATCGCACGTCGCTCTGCCGGGCATCGGCATAGCTTTGGCGCTTCGGATCGATCCGATATTTGGCGCTGCAGCATTGCTGTTCTTTGGCGCCCTTCTCGTGTGGGCGCTCGAGCAACGAACTCGAGCCGCCACCGAAACTATGATCGGAATCGTATTTGCCGCGGCGCTGGCTATCGGGAGCATGACGACCTCGGGTGAGGAATTGATCGATGCGCTATTCGGCACGCGCAGCGCGCTCAGAACATCAGAGGTGATTTTCGGTCTTGTCGGCGCAGTCATCGTGATTGTCTTCATTGTTTCGCAACGGGATAGTCTGATCGTGATGCTAGTGTCGCCGGAAGTGGCGCGCACCGCCGGGATCAACGTGAGTCGATTGAACCTGCTGTACCTTGAAGCGTTCGCACTGACGATTGCATTGGGACTACGCTACCTAGGAGTCCTGTTGATGGGGGCTCTGATTATCGTGCCCGCGGCGACGGCAAAGGGACTGGCACGTAATCTCACGGGCATGCTCTACACGTCGGCGAGCATCGCAGTTCTTGCGACCCTAATCGGCACGTGTGCGGCCGTGTGGCTGCACCGGCTGAGTGGTCCACTTATCGTGATGACGGCGACCGGCATCTTCCTGCTGAGTCTTGCACGAAAGCCTACCTGAATGTACGCTTGCCAAGCCAATCGGCAGAATCGATGGCCGCTCATACCCGTATCACCCTGGTCTGTCATGCCACCACTCAGGCACTGCGCGCAGCTACATTTGGCGGCGACGACTCGCTTGACGAGATCGGGAAGACGAACGCTGCTCGCCTAGCCGGCAGTCTTGGGCGGGTAGATCACTGCTGGAGCAGCCCAGCGATGCGGGCGCGCGAAACCGCAGCTGCGATGGGGCTGGCTGCGCGTGTGGACGAACGGCTGCGGGAATGTGACTTCGGTCGTTGGACGGGCTTACGCTTTCAGCAACTGCTGTTCAAAGAACCGAGAAAGTTGGTTTCATGGATGAGAGACCCCAGCTCGGCGCCCCACGGCGGCGAGTCAATTCCGCAGGTGCTGGCGCGTGTGGCCGCTTGGATCGACGACCGTGGCCGCGACCCGGGGCATACTGTCGCTGTGACTCACGCTAGCGTGATCCGTGCGGCTATCGTTCATGTGATTCAGGCGCAGCTATCGTCATTTTGGCGCATCGACGTGGTGCCATTGTCACAGACGGACCTGCGAACAAACGGTCGACGCTGGGTTTTGCGCGCAATGGGACCCATTGTTGCGAGTAAAGGCCCCGGCTCAGCGGCGAGTGTTTGGTGAGAAGGCAATTCGATGAATTCTAGCGATAGACGTTTCCTAATCTTCGGTATTTGCGTAGTCGCCGCGCTATTGCTCTTAGCGCTTGTGAATCTTTACCAAGCCAAACATGCCGGTCCGCCGGTAACAGATTTGTCGTATTCCGAATTTCTGGACGATGTCGATCGCGGTCAGGTTGCCAGTGTCGCCATGGCTGGGCATAGCATCGGCGGCGTCTTTACGAACCATAATCTGTTTCGGACTTACGCGGCAGACGATCCCGGCCTCGTGAAAGCCCTGAGAGCCAAAGGCATTGTGATCAGCGCCACAGCTTCGCCCGAAACCAAATCACTCTGGGTCAGCGCGCTGATTAATTTGGTCCCCATGGCCTTGTTTGTGGGCATCGCGCTTCTCTTCCTGCGCCGAATGCCAGGAGTAACCGGACGCACCATGAGTCTCGGTAAATCGAAAGCGAGACTGCTGGCGCAATCTTCCGATCGAATCACGTTCAAGGATGTAGCGGGCGTGGATGAGGCGATGCAAAGCCTTCAGGAAATTGTGGATTTTCTGCGTGATTCGAATAAATTTCAGCGGCTTGGTGGCCGCATTCCGCATGGCGTGCTGCTGGTGGGCCCGCCCGGTACAGGCAAGACGTTGCTGGCCCGTGCTGTCGCTGGTGAAGCAAATGTGCCCTTCTATACGATCTCTGGTTCGAATTTCGTTGAGATGTTTGTCGGTGTGGGTGCATCGCGCGTGCGTGATTTGTTCGGCCAGGCGAAGAAGACTGCGCCCTGCATCATTTTCATGGACGAGATCGATGCGGTCGG
>JASHRM010000145.1 GCA_030037315.1 Candidatus Acidiferrales bacterium | reverse complement strand
ACCCCATGTATTCGCCGCTGATCGCCATGCTCACGCGCTCGGTCCCGCCCGAACAGTGACCCGTCGCCGGTCCCGGCCGGCGGTCTGGCCTTGGCTGCTGGGGCTCGTAACGGCGTACCCCTAATCGACATGCGGATTTTCTTTGGAAAGAATGGTGGAGGCGGGGGGAGTCGAACCCCCGTCCGAGAGGCCTTGCCACCCGAAGACTACATGCTTATCTCGTTCCGAGGGTTTCGCCGGGGACGCTCAGAACGAGCAAGACGCGCCTCCGACTAGTCCGATTGATCTCGCCGCCAAGCTCCGGACCGAAGCGCGACGGCCAGCCTACTGTGTGACGCCTCATCCCAAGCGCGCAGGCGACGCTTGGGGAGACGCGCTACCTACTTTTGGTTAGGCAGCGAGAGCCAACTGGGAATTGCCAGTTGTGTTGTTTCACCCAATTGCGGGTAGGTGACGCCCGGCATGCCTTCGGGCCGCGACAGCTTCCGTCGAAACCGTTTCGCCCCCGTTGGTAATTCCAGAATACCACCCGGCGCGCCGATCAGGCAAAACGGCGGCAGCGAGTCTTGATTTATCGAGTGGCAGAGAGTTAGCTTCGCATCGCTTGAGATGCTTCACTCTATAGGTCGATTGATAATGCTACGCACGGAGGACAAATGAGGCTAATACCCGAGGAAATCGAGGCCCATTATCTCCAAGGCGGAGAATCGGAGCGGCTTTCAAATGAATGGGGCGAGCTGGAACGAATCAGAACGCAGACGATTCTGACTCGGCATTTGCCTCCGCCGCCGGCTGTGCTTCTCGACCTGGGCGGCGCCGCAGGAGCGTACGCATTTCCGCTTGCCGAGCGGGGATACCAAGTTCACTTGGTCGATCCGGTACAACTTCATTTGGAACAGGCTCGGTCGCATGCGGCCGCGTCGGGAATTGCACTCGCGTCGATTACGCACGGCGACGCGCGCCATTTGGATTTTCCCGCGAAGAGCGCGGATGCGATTTTGCTGTTCGGGCCGCTGTATCACCTTGTTGAGCGGTCAGATAGAGAACTGGCACTTCGAGAAACGATGCGCGCGCTGAAACCACGAGGAGTGCTTTTCGCTGCGTCGATTTCTCGATTTGCATCGCTGATCGACGGTTTTGCTCGAGGTTTCTTTCGGGATGACAAGTTCCGAAAAATCGCCGAGGGCGATCTGTCGCGTGGCATACATCGAAATCCCACCGACCAATTCGCATATTTCACGACGGCTTACTTTCACCGCCCTGATGAGTTGGCCGTTGAGCTTCAGAGCATCGGATTTCGCGACGTGCGAATTCTTGCGGTCGAAGGTCCCGTGTGGGGCACTCCATTTTTCCGCGAGGTGTGGAACAATCCGACGCAGCGGCGGCAGCTTTTAGATTTTCTATCCTTAATTGAAGGTGAACCTTCCCTTCTCGGCGCGAGCGCGCACTTGCTGGCAGTTGGGTTTAATCCAGCTTAAACGATTAGAGAATCCGTCCGGTATCAGGCGCGTCGCGGCGAGCAAATCGCGTTTTCGATATGCGCTCCCTGAGCTGTCCCGGGTACAAAATGGCTTGCCAAGGCTTTCGACGTTGTGCATGAATGGAGTCGCGCATGTGTACAGCTTTTCCCCATCGGCCCCTCAACCCCGGCTTCACTTGAAGTTTTTCCTCCTAAGCGACCGTCGGCCGTTTCGAGCTAACAACAATTAAGAACTTCTACCAGATATAGGGAGGACCGTTTATGGTGCGAAGAATTTTTTCTGTCGGAGTCATGTTCTCGTTTCTGATCTTTCCGCTGGCCGCAAAAGTCCATGCACAAAAGAGCGATGCTCCAAAGCAGGCGTCATTCCATGTGAAAAATGCGTTCGTAGTGAAAGTGCCCCAAGGAGCGCACACAGTGCGCATCTGGTTTGCCGTGCCGCAGGAGGATGCTTATTCGGTAATCACGAACTTCAATGTGACGAGCGATCATCCCGTCCGCTACGACTGGGATTCATGGAACAACAAAGAAGGCTATGTCGAAGTTCACAATCCAACCACAGCGGCGATCAACATTACCGAAGAATTCGATCTGCGGCGCACGGAAATGCGCAACAAGATTGACCCGAGCGCGACACGTCCGCTGACCGATGCGGAACGCGCGGCGCTCTCGCGCTACTTGCAGCCCTCGACTTACGTGATCGTGAATGACCAGGTGAAGGCCACGGCTGCGCAGATCGTGGGCGGCGAAACGAACCCGATTCTCGCGGCGCGCAAACTTTACGATTGGACGGTCGAGAACATCGACTATTGGGTGAAAGATCCCGATCACCTGAAAGCGTCGGCGGTTGGGAGCACGGAATACTGCCTCGGGAAGAAAACCGGCAATTGCACGGACTTCCATTCGCTCTTTGCCTCGCTCGCGATTTCATCGGGAATTCCGGCGCGCATGATTTATGCGTCGCTGCTGAAACCCACGCTCAACGGCATGGCCGTCGACGGCAGCTATCACTGTTGGATCGAATTCTATGCGCCACGCGTGGGCTGGATTCCGCTCGATGCGTCTCTTGCGAATATTTACGGCAAGCGATTCACTCTCAATGATAAAAACAAAAATCTTGTCGAGCTGACAACCGCGACCGGCTATCACGGCTACGACCCCAGCAAGATCAATTACTACTTCGGGAACATCGACGAGCGGCGGGTAGTGTGGTCGATGGGCCGCGATTTGATGATGCAGCCGGCGCAGGACGACGGTCCGGTGAATTCGCTGCCTAAAGCCTATGTGGAAATTGACGGCAAGAGTTCGACGGACTTCAGCCGCACCTTTACCTACAAGGAGCTCTCAGCCAGCACCAGTTCCGGAGCTGAATAACTCAGCAGTCTCATGATCGCGGAACGCTGGAATGCCGGGGAAATGGGATGCGGAGAGCTGCTGATCGAGCTAGCCCTGCGAATGAAACAGCTCGGAGCAGGGCAAGTCTTCGAATTGACAGCTCTCGATCCCGGCGCGGTAGAAGATATTCCGGCGTGGTGCAAGCTGACGGGACACGGGCTCATTTCCGCAAAACATCCTGTTTATCAAATTCGTCGTAGAAACAACTGATTTCATTCATTTCGACTAAGGAGGAACCATGCCAGGAAGTTTTTGCGTAAGTCTTAGCTGTTCGAAGGACAACACAGACAAGGCGACGGTCGGCTTTGTCGTGGCGAATGCCGCAGTGGCATCTGATAAAGACACGATGGTGTTTCTCAGCATCGAAGGAGTGCGGTTATCGCAGAAAGGATATGCCGACGACATTCACGAACAGGGTTTCGCTCCACTGAAGGAGTTGATGGACAACTTCGTCAAAGCAGGTGGAAAGATCTTCGTCTGCTCGCCTTGTTTCAAGAAGCGCGGTCTTGCGGAGGACAAGCTGGTTGCCGGCGCCACGATCGTGGGCGGCGCGAAGCTCGTCGAATTCCTGAGCGCCGGGGCTCCTTGCGTTAGTTACTAGGTTCACGGGCGATGGCGGACGAACCCAATCTGACGGCGGCGGCAATGTGCGACGGCGGAGACCTTGACTGCGGCAGCGGGTTGCTTTTGATCATCCGCAACGCGATGAATCCGCTGCCGTCGGGGCAGGTTCTCGAAGTTCGCAGCCGTGAAATCAGCGTGAAGGAGGACTTGCCCGCCTGGTGCCGCCTTGTCGGGCATGACATGCTCGGGACGAAACCGGGCGAATCAGGGTCGACCAGTTACTTCATACGCAAAAAAGGCGCCGACACGATTCTCAAGCAGGATCTCGAACAGGCTAAAAACTTCGTCTGGCGAGCACGCGTCCGTGGCAAAGGCGGCATGGAAGCGCAAGTCTTCGTCCGCAATCATTCTTTTTCCGTAGGCCAACCGGCGAGCTTCGACACCGCTGACAAAGCGATCAGCGCCGTTGAGTACTTGCTGGGTTCGGTCGGAGCGTGCATTGCCGTGGGATTTCAATGGCGCGCGTCGCAGCGGGGGATCGTTGTCCATCATCTTGAAGTGTCGCTGCAGGCTCGCGCAAAAGACATTCTCGTGTATCTGGGTCTCGAGGATGCGGGAAGCCCTGGCCTAACGGACGTGCGAGCAGTCGTTTACGCGGACGCCGATGCCGATGAAACTGTTCTGACCGAATTGCTTTCGGAGACGCTTCGGCGCTCACCGGTGACGCAGACATTTCAGAATTCGGCTGTGGTCCAAGTTGAACTACGAAAGGTATAAGCCATGAATCCGCGTCGGTTGTTTCCTGTAACGGTGATAGGCAGCTGGCCAAGACCACCATGGCTGATTGAGGCAACCAAGCGGCGGGCGCCCTCTCTTTCAGAATTGCAGGATCAAGCTGTTTTGCTGGCAGTGCAGTATCAAGAGGAGGCTGAGGTCGACATCATCAGTGACGGCGAGCAAAGGCGCGATAACTTTTACTCATTTATCGCGGATCGGCTCGAAGGCATCCGGCTGATGACCCTCTCCGAACTGCTGGACTACGTCGAAGACAAAGCCGCATTCGAAACTTTGCTGAACGCGCTCGATGTTCCCGCCTTCGCGATCAAGAACCCGGTGGTCGTCGGGAAAGTGCGTCGGCGGAAGCCCCTTGTGCTCGATGATTACCGGTTCCTGCGACAGCACACGGTTAAGCCGATCAAGGTAACCTTGCCCGGACCGTATCTTCTGAGCCGCTCGACGTGGGTGAAGGGCCTTTCCGAATCAACCTATCCGGATGGCGATAGTCTCGGGCCCGATATCGTTGCCGTTTTGCGGGAAGAGCTGCAGGAACTGGCCGCTGCCGGAGTCGAGATGGTGCAGTTTGATGAGCCGGTCCTCAGTGAACTTCTGCTGGCCGGACGATCGGCTACTCGCACATTTATGTGTGCGGCACTTGCCGCGAGTTCAAGCCCTGAAGGGGAGCTCGAACGTGCGGTGGATTTGATTAATCGCGTGGTCGAAGGAGTTCACGGGCCCGTTCTTGTGGTGCATGTTTGCCGGGGAAACTGGAGCCGCAATGAGAGTGTACTGCTGTCAGGTTCATACGATGGTCTGATTCCGTACCTGAACCGAATGAAGCTGGATCAATTCGCGCTGGAGTATGCGACGCCTCGCGCGGGGTCGCCAAAAGCACTCGCTGATCTTAACTCGCGGGCGCAAGTCGGCTATGGAGTAGTGAATCCGCGCACGTCCGAGGTCGAATCCCCCGAGGCGATCGTTGCACGCGTTCGCGAGCTTGCGCAGTTCGTCTCGCCCGACCGCATCTTCCTCAATCCCGATTGTGGTTTCGGAACGTTTGCGGATCGGCCCATGGCGGACTCGCAAACTGCCTGTGCGAAGCTCCGCGCCCTAAGCGCCGCAGCCCGTCAACTTCGCGAAGCATAGGAACGCAAACAACAAAGAGGAGGCCGGAACTGCGCCCCCTCTTTGTCTCATTGTTCAGTGTCAGAACATGATCTGTGCCTGTATCCACACACGACTGGCCGTGAACCCCTTATCCGAGAACGTATTTCCGGTCATGTACGAATACGCGGTTTGCAACTTCGCGTTGTGTCCGTAGAGATAGTAGTTGAAGCCGACCGAATGCTCGTCGACCCGGTGAAATGGAAAGTTCGGACCCGAGTACCAGGTGTTCGTGTCTTCCCCGGGAGTCGAACCTGCAAAATCCATCGCGCCCCAGTTCACGCCTGAAACACGGCCGATGATCTCAAACCGGCCAGGGACCAGATAGTAGCCAGCTTGTTCCGCGAAGCCGTACGAGTTGAAGCTTGGAAGGCTGACCCTTTCGGTATCGCGATAGAAGCCCGTGTTCTGCAACGTGAAGAACTTCTTTCGGAACGCGACCGTCTGGTTCACGCCGACTGTCCGGTCCCCCGCGCTTTGGTTCTCAAAAGCCGACGGCGTGGCGACGGGATTGTAGGCAGCGGAAGTCCACAACGTGAGCTCCGTTGGCGCCCCCGCGGGATTCGGATCGCTCTCCTGATAGCCGTAAGGCGCGAGCACGTCATACTGGACGTGCCCTATGTAGGCGAGTTTGTTGTTGAAATTCTCCTGCCCCGCTGCGTCCAGTCCCGGAACGGAGTTCGCGATCATCAGAGCGTATCCAAACTTTCCGATTTGCCCGAGCGCCTCGAATCCCACGGCCCGCGAAAGCGCGAAAGCATACTCGGCTGATGAAAAATCGGCGAAGAGATATTGTCCAGGACTGTCGAAGTTTTCGAGCGAATACGGCGTCCACGACCGTCCCATCTGGATGATAAACGCCTTTGAAAACTCCTTTTGCGCGAACCAGTCGATGAAGTTCATCCCGATCGTATTGCTCGACGTGCTGCCCTGAAATTGCACGAAGTATTTCACGCTAGGATCAAAGACGGAGCCCGAAAGCGCCAGGCGGCCGAGATACAGGTCGAAGTTGCTCGTGTTGGTCGTTGGCGCTCCCAATTCCGTGGCGCTGCTGTTTGGGACGAACTCGGTGAACCGCGGTTGGAAGAGGCCGTTGATGTGCAGCGAAAACTTGTTGTCTTCGCTCGCCACGTAAAAGCCGCCGTCGTAGATTTTCTTCCAGGCTTCATCGTCCGTTGTCGATTGCGGCGGCGGGTTTACTGACGTGGAAATCGCCGGAGTGACCAGATTCGCGGCGGGGGTTGCAGCCGTCAGCGCAGCGGAAGTGGCGGTTGGGCCCGCGGACACCGCATGCAAATCCCACTGCCCCTTGATCTGCGCTTCGAGCGTGGCCACCTTCTGTTCCTGCTCCTTGAGTTCGGCTTTGAGTTCGTCGGTTTGCGCCTGCGATTGTTTTTGCTGTGTCACCAACAGGTCACGGAGCTCTTGTAATTCTGCTTCCATGCGCGCTTCGGCCGGAGTCGGTCCGGGAGGCTGCGCGTCATTTGCGGCCGGTGGTGCTGGTTGAGCCGGCACGGCTGGTTTTGCATTCGCCGTTCCGTCCGAGCTGGTGGCGCCACCGCCATTCGCCTTCGCAAAAGTTGCCGGTGCGTATAGCAAAAAGCTGAATAACATCAAGTATGTCGCTAGCTTTCTCATTCGAATCTCCTTGAAGATTTTTCTTATCAAGTGACGGCAGTGCGGGGAAACTTAGGCATGTGCCGGACCCGTAAGACTGCGGCGGGCAACAACACACAGCCGTGCGCGTCCTGTGCCGCAATCAGCTAAGAGTTAAATGGAATTGGGAAACGGCCGACGGTCGCTTAGAGGTGGGAACGTCAAGTAAAGCCGGCACCGGGCCGCAGAGAGTGTTGCGCTCGCAACATTCCGGCGTATGATGCCGAAACTCGGAGTGATCCGCAAGAAACTACCTGATCGTGTGCCTTAGCGCAGCCCTCGTCGGCCACGCGATGGAAAATCGGATTGCAACTAGCCGAACGTAACATATCTATTTGCCGCAAGGTTTGTTCACACCAGTCGTGTAGGGACGCGGCCCCCAGCACCGACCTGTCAGGAAAGTACGACCTCCGCGAAGAAAAGGCGCGCAACGCTGCGGTCCCTTCGCGCTTCAGCAGTGCATAGACGACAGGTGCAGCCACTGCTGAAGCGAAAGTGCGAAGGCCTATTCCCACCCGGTTTTCGAGTTGTAAGCGGTGGTGAAACCCATCGCTTCGATTTCGTGCATCTTGCCGCCGCTGATCTTGAAAATGTGAGCCGCAGGCATATCGAACGGGTTGATGTTCAACGGCACTTGATCGACGCCCGGCACGCCCACGATGTTTACGAATTTCTGCTCCATGGGATGGCGGAACTGCGAGAGGCCCAACACCAGCCCAGTCTCGGGATCCGCGATCCAAACGCGGCGCGGCTCGATGCGCTTGATGTAGTCAAAGGTGTGCGTGCGGAGTTGAGGCGCGCACTCCATCGAGCCCAGGATCGCTCTCGGTGGAGCGCCCGGCTTCGGCGGGGGATTGGTTGTGGTCTGCATGCCGTTTTCGCGACGGACGCAATCATCCGCGAATGGCGCGTTGTTTGCGTCGGCTGAGACGAGTGCCTCGTAATATGTGGCGCCGATTTTCAGCAGGTCATCGTGCGACGAGCGCTGCTCTTCCGGAACTTTCGCCAGCAGCCCGGGCCGCGGAACGACGAGGTTCACCAAGCTACCCGGACCCAGGTTGCGCGCGATGATGTGTTCGGCCTCGGCGATTTGGCCATCGACAAGCTTCAGCCGGATCGTAATCTCGATCGGCCGGTTGTTTTCCTCCATGACTCCCATAAAACCGATCTGCTGAGAGATGACATCGGGCACATAAATCTTGAAAGTCGTCGGGATGGCCGTCGCGGTTTTCCAAAGGCCTTCGCCCGGCTTCATCGGCGTGATGTTCTCGACGAACTTTGCGTCCGGCGCCCATTTCACGATCGTGGGATCGTGAGCCACGAGACCGGCTAAGTAGACGTTCATGGTTTGAATCATGCACGCGCGGTCGCAGTCCGTCGGCGCCGCTTGCGAATCGCCCTGCGGAATTACGAGCGCGCCGCAGAAGAGCAAGAGAGCGGCGAAAGTTCTAGCAAGATTTTTCAAGTTTGTTCCCCCCGATTTCCATGGATTCGTACGCAAAGCGGGCAGATGCAAAGCGCAAACTCGGCGAAGCCTTCCGAATATTCCTATCCCCCCGATTGCGAGCGGATTCTAATGAGGGCCGCCACACGGGTCAAGAGTTGGCGAGCGCGATATGATGACGGCTCCATAAACTCCCGACGCCGAACCAGCAGTAATAAGTTCGTGAGCAGGTGTCGTTCAGAGATCGCCTGTTCCGTTCGCGCGGGAGCTGACCCTAGAACGGATTCCTTAAGGTGAATTTCATCTCGTGCAGTTTTCAATCTATATCCGCGACGTTTCTGCCCGCTCACAATCTCGCCATGACAAAACCCATATTGCCTCCGCACTTGATCACGGTCTTGGGCGTTAAGAAATGCCCTGCGTGTGGACTTGCGTTTCCAAAAGGCGTTCAGCCTTCCTTGAGCCGGGCTTTCGCGGAACATGTTCGCGCGACTCACAGGA
The DNA here is from genome assembly GCA_030037315.1 of Candidatus Acidiferrales bacterium. Classification (GTDB taxonomy): domain Bacteria; phylum Acidobacteriota; class Terriglobia; order Acidiferrales; family UBA7541; genus Palsa-295. Next base: position 3,268 of record JASHRM010000145.1, on the reverse strand, counting down.
GTCGGCGCAAAGAGGGAATCAAGACGACGCGGCGATTGGGCTAGTCTGGCGACTGACGCACGGCGGGCGGTGCAGCGAAAACGGGAAGAGAACTAGTGTGTGAGCATCGAGATGAGTGGCGCGTACGCGGGGTAGGCGGCGCTCAATTCGTCGCGCTTGCCAGAGTGGTAATCCTCGAACGCAAATCCGGGAGACATCGTGGTGCCCATCAGCGCAAACTTGCCTCCGGGCGCCAGACGCGACCCCTGCCAGGTTCCACCCGGTACGGCGTGCTGCAGCCTCATGCCGGCGGCGATGTCCGGTCCAATGAGGATAGCCTCCGCTGTGCCGTCTGCCTTTAGGTTCAGCATCTCAACAGGGTCACCCAGATAAAAGTGGTAGACCTCATCCCCCGGCAATTTGTGCATCGCGGAAAAAGTGTCTGGAGTCAGCAAGTAATAAATCGACGTAGCGAGAGGACGCGGCCCCGAATAGCCCTGTGGCAGGCCACCGTTCGTCAACTGATGCGCCGAGCGATAAACTTCCGAGAAAAAGCCCCCCTCGACCGCCAGAGGCTCAAGTTTCAGCAAATCCTTGACTTGCTGTGCCGTTAGCGTGGCGTGCGAGTTCCCGTGATAGATCGAGTTGGCTGGTCTGCTCAAGGCAAGTGCTTCGCGCCGCAGGAGCCCCGATTCGGCTACAGAAGATACGAATCAGCCGCCAGAAAGGCAAGAAAAACCTCTGGGTCGCCCCTGCTGGCCGCACTGCGATGGTTGGGCCAACGGAAGCTCGCCCTGCTTTCAGCAAGCCAAGTCAGCAGCCCGCTACCCTCAGGAACGTCTCGCCGGAATGCCAGTTGACACTCCGGAAAGCGGTTTCATAATCGAAAAAGCGGGGAATTCCTTGAAAAAAGAGCATCAAGCATCTCCTCAGCACGCATTGGAAGAGGCCGTTTCGCGGGCTTTGCGCGATAATTTGGCCCCGCTTCAGCGGACCGCCGAAGAATTGCAGCAGGCCTACGGCGACCTGGTCGCGGCATGTTCGTCGAGCCGCCCTACCAACGCGCTGCCGGCCATGCTGCGCGCCCAAACCGCAGCTTCGGCCCTTGCCGCGGGCCTTTCTGTCCTGTCCAATTTCGTAGCCGTCGCCCTCAAACCCCGCGATAACGGTGCCGGCGAACCTGCGAACGGTTCACACGCTTCTGTAGCGACCGAAGCCCCACCGGCGCAGGGCTTCCCTGCGGCCGCGCAGGAAGCCGCGTCCGATTGGAGCGAGGTAGAAGAGGAGTTGCCCGCCGCCTCGCATGGCATGCCTGTTTATCCTCCCGCTCCCGAAGCTCCAGCTCAAGCACCGATCGGGCAAGCCATCGCCAGCGAAACCGGCGGATTCGACGTCCGCAGCCTGCCTTCGGACGAGCAGGAGTTGCATCGCCGCGCTAACCGAGTTGCCAAAGTGGCCATGCAAGACATCAAACTATTGCGGCCTAAAGACGTCCGGCTGGGCCGCGAACACCAAGACATCTGCACTCGGTTACGCAGTGATCTCGATAAAGCTCGCAAAGAATACGACCGCCGTTTTCGTGCGATTCAGGACCATCCCGTGGACTATTTTCATCATTGGATGGTGGAAATTCTCGCCGAGGGTGATACAAAGGCTCTTGGTGAATACCCGTACCCCTCGCCCGTTCTGCGGCACTAGAAAGCTTGGCATGAGACACGCGGCCCGCTTGGTTTTTGCGACGGCCGCAATGCTACTGTTCTGTTCAGCCAGTCCGGCACAAACGAAGCCGCACAAGAGAACTGCCGCCAAGAAGCCCGCTGCGACGCAATCCACAGCCGCCGAAAAGCAGCTCGAAAAATTATGCGGCGAGCTGAAAGACAAGAACCCAAGGGCCGCCTACACTCAGCTTGCCGCGTTCGCCCAGCTGAAATCTTCGGGCGTGCTTGCGGCGCGAGCAGCCCTGGCGCTCGGCTACTTCGATTACGGTAAGGAAAACTACACGCAGGCGGCGAAGTGGTTCGCGCGTGCGAAAAGCGATCCTCTCCTCGCCGACTACGCACTCTATTGGATAGCGGAAACGAATCTCGCTTCCGGCCACGCTCAGGACGCGCTTGCCGGACTAAAGACGTTCCTAGCCGAATTTCCCGATTCGCCGATCAGCGATCAGGCGCTGGAATCGTTCGGCGATGCGGCCATTGCCGCGAACAAACCTGCTGACGCGGTGACTGCTCTTAACGATTATTCGCTCACGCCTCAACGGCCATTTTTGCTTCTTCTGCGCGGTGAAGCCCGCGAATTGACCGGCGATCTGACGAACGCAGTGTCTGATTATCAGACTTTGTACACGCGGTTTGGCGCGAGCGAGCAGGGAAAGGAAGCCGGCCGCAAGTTGGTTCTCATTCGCGCCACGATGGGTGCGCAATATCCTGAGCTGCCAATCGATCAGCGCCTTTCGCACGCGGCGATTCTTTTTGCCGCGAAGGATTGGAGCGACGCTCGCGACGAATACTCGATTCTGATGCCGCAACTAACGGGCGCGGATCATGAGCGCGCGCAATTGCGCATTGTGGAATGCGGAATGTTTTTGGGCGGCAATCCAAGCGACGTTGGCGCGTTGCAAATCAGCGATCCCGATGTGGACGCGGAGCGATTCAACGCGTTGGCTCTGGAGTATCGCTCGCAGCAAAGGGAAACGGAAATGATCGCTGCCGTGGAAGCCGCATTTTCTCGCGCCCCGACCAGCGATTCGACGGAAGCAGCTCTTTTTCTTGCGGGCAATTACTACTGGGCGCAGCTTGATCGCGACCACGCCCTTACCTATTACAAGCGTTTGGACGAGAACTTTCCGAAATCGACCGATGCAGTTGCGGCTCAGTGGCGCGTGGCTTGGACGGCTGTGATGAAGCGCGAAGCAGACGGGGCGGAGCTGCTGCAAGATCATCTGCGTCGCTTCCCGGGCTCGCCCTACACTTCCGACGCGCTCTATTGGCTGGGACGCCTTGCCGAGGAAGCCGGTGCGCCGCAACTCGCGCGGAGCTATTACTCGAAATTAACCGAGCGCTATCCGCAAAATTATTTCCAGTCTCAGGCGATTGCGCGCCTCCGCGCTTTGGGCCCCGGTCCGGTGGAAGTTTCCGAGGTGATTTCGTCAATTCCTCCCGTTTCCGCCGTTCCAAGACTTGACGGGCCAATTCCCGCGGCCGCTGCGACAACGCAGGCTCGTGCCGAGGCGTTGCGCTCGATCGGATTCGACTCATCGGCCGAGCTTGAGTTGCGCGACGCATACGCA
>JASHRM010000015.1 GCA_030037315.1 Candidatus Acidiferrales bacterium | reverse complement strand
AAAGGACCACGCTACAGTTGCATCTACAGGTATCCGTCGCTCTGTTAATTCCGAGTAGTAACGCTCGTAGAATGAGAACAAAGTGCACGCGTTGATTAGAAAACCTGCCAACGCCAAACACGCAGCCGCTTTCTTTGTATTCCCTTCAAGCCTTCCCAAGAATGCACACAATGCCGGAATCCCTGGTAGAAGGTATCGGGGGCCCCAAGCCCAGCCCGCGTACCAAACGATGAAATAAGAATGCAGCAGCAAGAAGGCGAGAAAAATAGCCGCGATCGCAAGAACCTCCAAGCGGTGCTCTCGCCAAGCCTTACTCATGCCCATGAACACAAGCACGACAACCGGGCAATACCAAACGAGGCCCCATCCTGGGCTGACCAGTTGACCAGCAATACCAGAGGGTATCGCGCTAAGACGGAACAAGCTCCACGAAGGACCAAAATTTAGCGCGCTCCCAAACCGTATATCGTTGTAAGCCGCATAGAAAACGAATCCCAGCACTGTTCCTACTGCCGGAAGCAAACTAAACCGCCATCGAGTCCGCTTCGCAATCAAGTAAGCTGATAAGATGGGACCCACAAGTGCTCCAGTTGGCTTGGCGAGAACCGCGAGCGCGGTCAAACAAGCCGCACCCCCAATCTCATTTGCGCTTCGCTTCACAGTCAGATAAATCGCGAAAATCGTTAGAAGTGTGAGGAGTGGATCTGCGAGGAAAACTCGCGCATATGTTAGTGCGATCGTCCCAAGCGCATAACAAAGGGAGGCAAACCAGGCACCCTTCCATGTGCTCCCCAGTCGGACGGAAAGCAGGGCGACCAGACTTGCGGTGGCGGCCGTAAAGGCGCCAGGCAAAACCGATACGAATACTGCTGCAACATAATGAAGCGGCAGTTCAGAGAAGCGGCAAGCAACAGATGCAAGGTAAACGAAAGGAATCGCGAGGAGCGACAGCAACGGATACCAGGTCGAGTAAATACGACCATCTCTTCCTGGAATTCCAAGTCCGGCTGGAACAGTGATCGTGTGATGGGAAACCACCGATTCGCTTACAGCCAGCATTGAATTTCCGTCTACCGAATAGATTCCAGGTGACAGAAAAGCCAGGAACGCGAGCCAGAGCGCGACGCCCAGCCACAATGCCCGGCGGCTTGTCCTGGTGCTTTGTTGGTCTTCCAATGAAGACGTCCAGTTACAAAAAACGGGTCAATAATAAATCAATAGTGCCCCAGCAAGAATCCAAATAACTGCTGACATTCCGTCGAACCGCAAGTGGAATACGATTGGTCGTATGACATGGAGGCCTAGCGAAGCACAAGTGGTTACAAAGTCGCAAAAAGTCTATCCACCGGAACCTTCCGCGCTAGTCGAGGCGGAAATTCAGGCGCTCGATTGAGCGAGCGCGGCCGGTGGTTTCGTCCACGTCAATCGAAACGCAATTCATCTGCACGTCGCCTTCGGCGACTACGAATCGAGTGGGCATGGTCGTGTCGCGAAAATGCCCAAGGATGCCCTCTTTTTCCATGCCGATTACGGAGTCGTGCGGGCCCGTCATGCCTACGTCTGTGATGTAAGCGGTGCCGTGCGGCAGAACGCGCCAATCGGCGGTGGCCACGTGCGTGTGCGTGCCAAGGACCGCGGAAACTTTCCCGTCCAAGTGCCAGCCCATCGCGATTTTTTCCGAAGTCGCTTCGGCGTGCATGTCCACAATGACGACCTTCACTCCGTCAGGAATTTTCGCGAGTTCGGAATTGGCGACCGCAAAGGGATCATCAATCGGCGTCATGAACGTGCGCCCCTGCAGATTCAAAACGGCATAGCGCACGCCTTTTTTCTCGCCGACGTAAAGTCCCTGGCCCGGCGAAACTTGCGGAAAATTTGCCGGACGCAGCAATCGCGGTTGCTGTGGAAAATACTCGACGATTTCTTTGCGCTTCCAGATATGGTTGCCGCTGGTGAGAACGTCGGCTCCTGCGGCGTAAAGTTCTTCTGCAATGCGCGGCGTGACGCCGAATCCCGACGCGGAATTTTCGCAGTTGATGATGCAAAGATCGATTTGACGTTGCGCAAGAATGTCCGCGAGCCGGTCGTGGACGATTTTTCGTCCCGGCGAGCCCACAATGTCGCCTATGAACAGGATTTTCATGCTGGATTCGTTGCTTTTTTGACCTAGGAAATTTGCCGTCGCGCGGCCCCGAATTGTTTGCTGGCTTCGCGGTTCAGAGCGGAGCGGTCCACTTCGCCGTGCGCTGCTAGGCCCTGAACCCCACAAATAGGTGGGCGCCCCGCGCCTGCTTTCAGGCTTTCCCTACCGGCAAGCCGGCTCAGGACGTGCACAAGGGCAGGACGACGCGGACTCCCTGGGATCCAGTGTTGGTTCAAAAGGCTTTCGCAAGTCACCTGCGTCGCAGGCCTGCTCCGCGCTTTATTGTAGCAGGAATCGAAAGTGCGACGCTTCGATCGCCATAGACAAAAATGTGCTGCTCGCGTGTCTTTGATTTCGAGCGAGCGCGCCGGGATGCGACGTTGGCAGGGCGGCCTCTGACCGCGCACGATGTGCGACAACTCTACGACCGGCATGGTCCGGCCCTGACGTTGTACGCGCGTTTCTACGTTACCGATTTCAGCGCGGCAGAAGACGTGGTGCACAGCGTTTTTCTAAAGTTGCTCGAGGTAACGCGAACAATGCCTGAAAGGCCCGCAGCCTACCTCTACCGCGCCGTGAAAAACGCTGCGCTTAACGTCCGCCGCAGACATTCGCGAGAATTACCCGTGCCACTCAACGATTTGTGGTTTACGGACGATTCGCTGGATCCCGAGGCCGTTTTGGCGGTCCAAAAGGCTCTCGGAGAGCTTAGCGAAGAGCAAAAAGAAGCCGTCGTAATGCGCGTTTGGGGCGGAATGACATTTGAGGAAATCGCGGAGAGCACCGGGGTTTCGATCAACACAATCGCTTCGCGTTACCGCTACGGGCTGAACAAACTTCGCGAAAAATTACAGGCGCGTTTTCCGACAGGCGAGAAAGACACCCATGGATCTTAGTGACGAAAAATTCGAGGAATTCCTGCGCGGTTTCGGGCCGAGGATGCCTCGGGCCCTGCCCGCTGTTGTACCACTCGACTTCCGGCGGATACTTGCGGTCGCGGCACTCGCGTTCGTCGCAGCGTTGTCGTGGCTTGGGTTTGGACACCTCGACCAAAGGCCGGCTGGCCGACCCGGCCCGTTCCCATCTTTCTCGTCAGTAAGTCTCACGCGCATCGCGATTGAGGATCGACAGGAATTCGATTCCCGGATGAGCCGGTTAGCCCCACTAACGCTTCCGAATTGCGAGGCCGGTAAGGGGAGTCTGTTTCCGCTGGCGAAGGATTAGGAGCGACCAATATGCGCTTTCTTTCGATTTTGACCCTCGTCCTGGCAGCGGTTGCGTTGGCTGCCGGCGAGGCGCGTGCGCAAACGAAATTACCGCCTGAAACGCGCAACGCAGCGCTTCGCTATTGGCTGGCATTCGCCGATTTGCAGGATCCGCCGGCAGATCAAGAGACGCAGCAACTCCTTGAATCAACCGCCGCGGGCCAAACCCCATGGAACGAGGAAAAGTTAGGCCCGGTTCTGGACCGGAACGAGCAGG
>JASHRM010000144.1 GCA_030037315.1 Candidatus Acidiferrales bacterium | reverse complement strand
TCGAGAATCTGATTCGCGCTCGTGCTGACGTCGATGGCGGCCTTGCGAACGCGCTCGAGAACTTTGGTGAAGTTATCGAGCATGAAGTTCACCGAGTCGACCACGTTGCCGAGCGCATCGTTGGTGACCTTGCCGCGAATGGTTAGGTCGCCGCGGGCGACTTGATTGATCGTATTCAGCAGGTCGGTAATGCTTCGCTGGAGAGAATCCTGCGCCTGCTGGTTCGTGACGGCATGCGCGACCTTGGCCGCGCTGCGGTTCAGATTGTCGGCAATGAAGCCGAACTCGTCGTCGCTTGAGAATTCCGCGCGCGCGCGCGCGTCTCCTGAAGAAAGCCGCTCCGAGAATTTCGCGAGCTCCCCCACAGGCGAGATCACTCGCTTTGAGAGCACGAAAATCAGCGAGAGCAGGCCCACGATGGCTAGACCTGCCGCCCCCAGCAAGGGACCGCTCGCGGATCCCGGCAGAGACCCAAAGTCTGCGAGAGCCGCGCCGCCGGATGCCCTGCCGGCGTGATAGGCGAGCCCGAGAACACCGAATAGGGCGATGCCGACCCACAAGATCAGCATCCATATTGTGGAACTCAAACGAGCTTTCATGACTCCTCCCAAACCTTGCTTGCTGACGCGCCCGGGCCGCTTTCGATTGTGCCCGGCGAATCGAACATTACGAGCCCCAAAACTTTCAGATCACGGGCACGGGAAACACATCTGTGAGCCGCCGCAGATCCACGACCAATGCCAGCCGATCTTCGTGCCGCAACATACCGCGACAATGCGGCACCTCCGCCGGCGCCTGGTCGAGCAACGATTCGTCCGTTGCCGTATAGGTACCGATCACTTCGTCTGCTGCGATGCCGAGCCGCAAATCTTCGCGGTGTGCATCGCCTTTGAGCGCCGCGACAACCACGTGCTTTGGCAGCAGCCCGGGACGACGGCCTTCCGTGAAGGCGATATCCATCAACGGGACGATGGTGCCGCGCAAATTGAAGACGCCCATCAAGAAAGCGGGCGCCAGCGGGATGCGCGTCACGATCGGCCAATCGACCACTTCTTCGACTTCGAGCACGGAAAGACAAAATCTTTCGCGTCCCGCTCGAAAAACGCAGAATTGCCGCTCGGGCCGGCGCTCTTCAGGCGCAAATTCGCCTTCGAGAAGCCCGCTTTCCAGCTCAGCCGCAAGTCCGGCGTTTTCGAGATCACCTTGCATCAGGCAAACCTTTTCACCGCGCTAATCAGTTCGTCGGGGGTAAAGGGCTTCGCGACGTAGCCGTTGGCACCCTGTTGTTCGCCCCAGTAGCGATCACTCGGAGCGGTTTTCGAAGTCACGAGAATCACAGGAATTTGCGAGTACGGTTCCTGGCTCTTCAGATCGCGGCAGGCTTGGAAGCCGTTGCGGCGCGGCATGACCACATCCAGCAGAATCACGTTGGGCCGCTCTTCATCGATGGTTTCCTCGATCTTCGTGGGATCGGAAATCGCCACCGAGTGATAGCCGCCTTGCTGCAAAACCGACTGCAGGAGACGGATTTCCGCCTGCGAGTCGTCAACGACCAGAACTTTCTTTAGCACTTGCACACCTCCCCATGGATTTCCCCGATGAAAGAATTGCAAGTGCGCAGCCACCGATCACCGCAGATCGGGCCACGACACACTTTTTTCGAGCTTATGTTTTCAATGAGTTGCGCGCGTCTGGGACTGTTGATCATCGTGACCCCGCGCGGCTGGAAGTGAATTCAGTCTCAAGCTGAGATTCCGTCTCACCGGCTCGCATTTCGCTGGCAAGCGATGAGAATCGCTGCATGATCTCGTTGAGCCGCAGGGCCATCGTGTGGATGGTCTGGATTTGTTCGCGGCTTTCGGGCGAAATGCGTCCCGGCTCAAGCAACAGAAGGTCGGCGTTGCCCAGAACGGAAGTGAGGGTGTTGTTCAAGCTGGGGCGCATTTCGAGCATGTAGCGACCGAGAGTTGCATCGCGCTGAGAAGCGAGAGCAAGGCGCTCCGCACGCTGGGCGCGATCGACGGCTTCCACTCGGCGCAATGCCTCGACCGCGATGGCAATCAACGCCTCGACCCAACCGTCGCGCTTCTGAAGAACGTGCAACTGCGGATATTGCGATTCGAGCGCAGCGATCGATTTCTGATCGTCGGCCACAAAAATTGCAGCCGTGTCGGGAGAGGCAGCCGCCTGATTCAAGATTGCCGAATGCTTGCCGGGCCGCACTGGGCCAATGATGATGAGGTGGTGGCCGATAGCACTCGAGGAACTCCAAACGTCGCTTGTGAGCAGCGTGATTTCGGGAACGTAGCGTTCGGATTGCCAGCGAGCCGCAATCGTCCGCGCGAATTCCGTGTCATCTGAAACGATCAACACGCTCGAGGGATTCACGGCTCGTTCGATTCCTCTCACGGCTTTACGACTGCAACTTCTCCGCCTCTTCGATAAACGACAAGAGCCTCTTCGTGCTGATGCCGAGGTTTACAGCGGCTTCCGTGTTCTTGGCGCGCTTGGCCTGTTCGACGCGGCCCTGAAAGTACGAGACTTCGCTGCGTGACAGTGCGAGCGCGGCCGCGAGAGCGCTTTCGTTGCCGGAACGCTTGCGCTTTTCCGTTGCCAGCGCGAGCAGGGCGCGCGCCACAACTGCCCGGCGCAAATCCTCCGATTCCTGGCCGCCTTCGGTGACGAACGCTGCGACTTCCCATGACGAAAGAAGAACTTTTGTGTCTTCGAGCACGACCGTGGACATCGAGCGGCCGCGCGACGGCGGAACGGCGATCAATTGCTCCCAGATCGCCTCGAGACATTTCTCGGCGTCGGCAACGCCGGTCGATGAAGCAGCCGGCGCAGGCTCATCGGGAGCAGATTTCGCTTGCAGCGCTGGCTTTGGCGGAGCCGCTGGAGCAGCGGCGGGCTTGGCCGCTTTTGCCTCGGCCTTAGCCGGCGGAGCTGTCGGAGCCGCAGGCGCAGTTGGAGCCGCGGGTGCCGCTTTCGACTTTGGTGCTGGAGCGACAGGTTTGGGCTTCTTGGAATCGGCCGGCTGGGTGGCCATCATGGCCGTTGCGTCGTCTTCCGAGACAGCAGGAGACACCGAAGATTTTTTGCTTCTGGCGGATGAAGCACTCGGCTGCGGCGCGGGCTTGGGTCCCAATGCGTCTTCTAGATCGGCGCGCAACGCCAGGAGCTGGTCAAAGGCGGTGCGCACGGAGCCGTGCGTGTAATCTTTTTGAAACGGCTGACGCCAGTTCTCGTAGAAATATCGCAGCTGGTTGGTCGTTTCCGCTGCGGAAAGGCCCGCGTTGCGGCAGTCGATCGTTTTAACGCCCTTCACTTCGAGCGCGCTGATGGCGTTGCGCACCGCATCGAGGTCGGCGTGCAGCATGCGAATGAACGCGCGCCGCAAAAGAAAATTAAAGCGGCAAAATGCGACGAGCGCCGCCGGGTCGTAGAACATGTCACCAGCCGAATCCTTCACCATGCGCCCCTGTTCGAGCAGACCCTCTTCCATCAGGTCGCGCAGCGTTTGGCTGTGCCGCGTTTTGTCAAGGATCTGTTCGAGCGGCTCGCACCATTCGAGCGGAGTTGGGTCGGCCTCGGAAAGAACCGGCTTCAGAGCCCAGGCGACGTCTTCCAGCGTGATTTCCTTGCGCAGCAGTTCCTGGTCTTCCGCCGCGCACATCGCGAAATACTGCACGAGCAAAAGATCGATCTTGTCGCGATCGGCTTCCGTCTTATCTGGCTTGATCAACTGGCGATGAATCAGAGCCCGAAGACTCTCCTCGCTGGCGTTCAAAATCTGCGGCGGAAGTTGGCGAATTTGGTAGGCCAGCATCTTGCCATCGACGATTTCGAGCCACTGCATCGTGTTGTCGAACACAGCGCGAGTTGGACGAACCGGCGGAAGCTCCCCAGCCGCATAAGGCAAAGGAGCCAGATCGAATTGCGTGGCAAGCGCCGCGTAGAGCGGATAGACGAGGCGCGCCTCCTTCCACCGGGCGGCCAAATCGGCCGGGGCGGCGCCGTCAACTTCGATATTCTTGCCGCGAGCGGGAGGATTTAGAAGCGTGCCGGAGGTTTTGGTAATCATGATTTGATGATCCAATTCTCGACGGGACCTTCGAAGCGTGCCGCTACCGCCTTTCGTCCGTCGTGATACCGCACTGCGACCACAGTGGCGTGCGCGTCGAGCGAGCCATCGGAGTTACGCAGCCGCAGCGAATCTTCGAATTCGAGCGGCAGGGTGGAAGCGAAGAGCACTTCTTGCGAAGTGCCAAACTCGATCACGGTTTGCTCGCGGAGCGGGCGCCGGCCCTTGCTCGTTGTGGAGATTTGGATCGGAATCCTGACGGGCGAGGCACTCGGAAAAAGTTGAGCAAGTCTTTCGACGCATGTTTGCCGTTCGACCGGCGCTGCGATTTCTGTCTCACTTGGCACGAGCCCCCCATTCTTTTTCGCATTCCATGGCGGTGACTTTCGCGATGGAGGCAAAGGTGTATCCGAAGCTATGCGGATTGCACGGGGACAGCCAAAACTTTCTGGAAGCGGAAGAATCTAAGCCGCTGGAATCATTGCGTTTATTCGGGGCGATGATTCCGGGAGACCGGGGTTCGTCTCAGCCTGAAACAGTTTGTCTCACGTTTCGATGGAGAGACGCCGATGCCGCGAGAGCCGTCCCTCGTGGCCGGCCGTGACTCATTACTGAGACAGCGACTCGACAAGATCCTTCTGTTGCGGACGCAATGGGATGTTGTAGCGCTTCAATTTTCGATACAGAGTGGCACGACTGATTCCCAGCATTCTGCCGGCCAGGGCTTTATCGCCACCCGCCTGCTCGAAAACGCGGAGAATGGTCATGCGTTCGAGGTCAGACAAGGCGGTCGTGGAAAGCTCGGCGGCGTCTTCACGGGTCAAGGCCGGATCTTGCGCTCCGCGGATGGCGGGTGGCAGGTCGGCTACACCGATTGTGCAGCGATCACCCAACGCGACCGCGCGAGCGATGCAGTTCTCCAGTTCGCGCACATTGCCGGGCCATTCGTATTGCAAAAGACTCTTCATCGCAGCGGGAGCGATCTGGATGTTTTCTCCGGCGGCGTAGCGATCGAGAAAGTAATGAACGAGCTGCGGGATATCCGAACGCCGCTCGCGCAAACTCGGCAAGTGCACCGTAACCACGTTTAGGCGGAAGTAGAGATCCTTGCGAAAGGCGCCCGCCCGATAGGCTTCCTCCAAATCGCGATTCGTGGCCGCAATCACGCGGACATCGACGGAAATTTTGTCGTTGCTGCCGACGGGGCGGACTTCTTTTTCCTGGAGCACACGAAGCAACTTTGCCTGCATTTCAAGCGGCAATTCACCGATCTCATCGAGAAAGATCGTGCCGCCGTTCGCTGCTTGGAAGAGTCCCGGCTTGGATTTCACGGCACCGGTGAAAGCGCCCTTTTCGTGACCGAACAGCTCGCTTTCCATCAGCGTCGGGACGAGTGTCCCGCAATCCACGGCAATGAATGGAGTGGGCGCCAGTGGGCCGCGGAAATGAATCGCTCGCGCGACCAGTTCCTTGCCGGTACCGCTCTCACCCGTGATCAGGACCGGCGTGCGAATATCTTTCAAGCGGGAGACCATGCGCAGCACGTCTTGAATTTTCGCCGAGCTGCCAACAATGCCATCGAGTTGCGTCTCTGCATTCACGCGATCACGCAAAAATTCGTTCTCGGTAACGAGGCGAACTTTATCGGCCATCCGTTGCAACAGCTGGCGCAATCTCTCGACGCGGAACGGTTTTTCGATGTAGTCGTAAGCGCCCTGCCGCATCGCTTCGACCGCCGTTTCGATGGAGCCGTGTCCTGTCATGATCGCGACTTCCGTTCGCGGCAGCAGGCCTTTGATTTTTCGCAGCAGGTCCGTGCCCGAAAGATTTGGCAGCTTGAGATCGGTGACGACGATATCGGGCGGTGCGGTCTCGATCACCGTAAGTGCTGCCTCGGCCGTTTCGGCCTCCGAACAGGTGAAATTCAGGCCTTGGCCGACCGTCATGCACAGGCGACGTATGCTCTGCTCGTCGTCCACAATCAAAAAACGTAGCCGGGAATCGTTCTTCATAATCTCCTCAAACTCAGCCGGTCCCTCGCTGCGAATTTCTTATTGCAGCGCCATCGATTCGACGGGCTTTACCGCGACGGGCAGCCGGACGATGAACGTCGATCCCACACCGTCCTCATTATTGTGGGCGGTAATTTCGCCGCGATGGGCGCGGATAATTCCGTAACAAATGCTCAAGCCCAGCCCCGTTCCCTTGCCGACTTCCTTGGTCGTAAAGAACGGATCGAAGATTTTTTCTGGATGCTGAATGCCGGTGCCATTGTCCCGAAATGCGATTTCAATTTCTTCATCGTGGCGCGCTGTGGTGACTTCGATGCGTCCGGAACGGCGAACTTCCTGCGTCGCGTCATACGCATTATTCAGAATGTTCAGCATTACCTGCTGTAACTGGTGTGGATCGCCGACGATCACTGGCAAATCTTCGTCGTAGCGTTCGACGATCTCGACGTCGTGATTCGAAAAATCGTATGCGCGCAGTTTTAGCGTCTGCCGGACGATGGTATTGACCTGCACCGGCTCGCGTTGCGCGGGCACATGACGCGCGAAGCTGAGCAGATTTTGCACGATTACGCGCGTGCGCTGGGCTTCCTGCAGAATCACTTTCAGATCAGTTTTCGCGCGCTCCGGAATTTCGGGATTCTCCAAGAGCAAGTCGGTGAAACCGATGATCGCCGCCAGCGGATTATTCACTTCGTGTGCAACGCCCGAGACGAGCTGGCCCAGCGCCGCCATTTTTTCCGTGTGCATCAGCTTGGCTTGGAGGTCGATCGCGTCGGTTACGTCCGCCATCACGACAACGACGCTGTTGATCGCGCCCTGCTCGTCACGCATGGGGCTCAAACTGATGGAGAAGTGGCCACTGCCACCCTTTGCG
>JASHRM010000143.1 GCA_030037315.1 Candidatus Acidiferrales bacterium | reverse complement strand
TTTCAAATTGGGCTTCGTCGAGGATCGGGACGCCGAGGGCCTTCGCTTTATCGAATTTTGAGCCGGGGTCGGTGCCGACAACCACATAGTTCGTCTTTTTGCTGACGGAAGATCCCGCCTTGCCGCCGTGCGATGAGACGAGAGCTTCGGCGTCTTCACGCGAGCGATGAGCCAGCGTGCCAGTGAAGACAAACGTCATCCCCGCAAATTTCGAGCTCTTTTGCGCGGGCCGCGCGTCCTTCATATTGACGCCAACCGCACGCAGGCGCTCGATCATCTTGCGGTTCGCGGATTCGGAGAAGAATTCGCGAACGCCTTCGGCGATCTTTGGCCCGATTTCGTGTACCTCGTTTAATTCTTCGGTGCTCGCAGCCGCCAATTTCTCCATCGACCCGAAATGCTGCGCGAGGAGTTGCGCGGTACGTTCGCCGACAAACGGGATGCCGATCGCGTAGATCACGCGCGCGAGACTGTTCTTCTTGCTCGCGGCAATTTCGTCGACCAGATTCTGCGCGGATTTTTCAGCCATGCGCTCGAGCCCGGAGAGCGTCTCGAGATCGAGTTTGTAGAGATCGGCAAAGTCCTTAACCAAATCGCGCTGGATCAGCTGATCGACGATTTTTTCGCCGAGCCCGTCGATATTCATCGTGTGGCGACCGGCGAAATGCAGAATCGACTCGCGACGGCGCACCGGGCAGGAAACGTTCACGCAGCGGTACGCCACTTCGCCTTCCGTACGATAGACGCGCATGCCGCACACAGGACAGTGCGTGGGCATCTCGAACTCTTTTTCTTCCGTGCCGTGCTTCACCACTTTCAGCACATGGGGAATCACTTCGCCGGCGCGCTCGACCAAAACCGTATCGCCGGCGTGGATATTCAGCCGGCGCACTTCATCGAGATTATGCAGCGTGGATTTCACGACAGTTACGCCGCCGATCTGCACCGGCTCGAAGACAGCAAACGGAGTGAGCACGCCCGTGCGCCCCACGCTCACGAGAATCTCGCGAACCAGAGTGGTTTCCTGGTGGGCCGGATATTTGTACGCGATCGCCCAGCGCGGAGCTTTCGACGTGAAACCGAGCTCGTTTTGCAGCGAGACTTCGTCAACTTTCAGAACGATGCCATCGATTTCGTACGCGAGCTTTTCGCGTTTTGGATCCCAGCTGGTGATATAGCGCTCGACTTCGCCGAGCGAATGGCAGAGCTTCCAGTCGTCGCTCGCTTTGAAATGCAGCGTGGTAAGAGCTTCGAGAACCTCAGACAGCCGTTTTTTTGCGGCGCGTCCATCGATCAGCATGTAATACGCAAAGAAATCGAGTTTACGCGAGGCTGTAATTTTGGGATCAAGCATGCGAATGGCGCCAGCGGCGGCGTTGCGCGCATTGGCAAAAAGTTTGCCGCCCTGCTCGCCTTGCTGCGCGTTCAATTCCTGAAAAGCCTTGCGCGTCATGATCGCTTCGCCACGCACTTCGAAATCCTGCGGCAGTCCCGCCTTCTTCAGCAGAGCCGGATCGATGGAGAGCGGAATCGAGCGGATGGTTTTTACGTTCGGCGTCACGTCCTCGCCAGTCGTTCCGTCGCCGCGCGTCACCCCGCGAGCGAGTTTTCCATTCTCATAGATCAGCGAAAGGCTCAGCCCGTCGAATTTGTGCTCGGCGATGTAATCGACCTTTTCGCGTCCGGTCAATTCGCGCACGCGGCGGTCGAAATCAGCCAAGGTCTCGAACGAAAAGGCGTTATCGAGGCTGACCATCGGCGTCTTGTGCCGGACTTGCTGGAATCCCGCGCGCGGCTCGCCGCCAACTCGCTGCGTGGGCGAATCCGGTGCACGTAGTGCGGGATGCGCGGCTTCCAGCTCTTTCAGCTGGTTCATCAGCCGATCGAAAGCGGCGTCCGAAATTTCGGGATCGTCTACAACGTAATAAAGGTATTCATGCCGGCGAATTTCGTCGCGCAACGATTCAATTTCCCGCGCAGCGTCGCGATTTTTCGCGGTTCCGGCTTTCGGCATGGAAACCTCTGAGGGATCGGCGCTTCTAAGAGTCAGCGATATTATACAATGCCCGATTGTCAGACCACGGAAAGCCCGCTGATGCCGCATGAAATCAAAGACGCGCTGCTGATCTACAACCCGACGAGCGGGCGGAAGCGCCATCGCCGGTTCCTGGAAATCGAGAAAGCGGCACGCGTTCTGAAGGAAGCAGGAATCGCCACGGAGCTGGCTCCCACCGCAGAGCAGGGCAACGCAACGAAGATCGCGCAGCAAGCCGTGGACCAGCGTCGAGGCATGGTGATCGCCTGCGGCGGCGACGGTACGATCAATGAAATTGTGAACGGGCTTGCGGGAAGCCGGGTGCCCATGGCGCTGCTGCCCGCGGGCACAGCCAACATTCTGGCGAAGGAGCTCGGGATTCCGTGGGACATTCCTCGCGCCGCGCGATTGATTCCAAAAGCCGACATCCGCCGCATTGCTCTAGGAGTCGCTGTGCCGCTGAATGGGAACCATTCGCAGTTGCTGCCGGGCGGGCAGCGATATTTTCTCTCTGTGGCAGGTGCGGGCCCGGATGGCGCGATCGTCAACGGGGTCAACTGCGAGCTCAAGAAGAAAGTCGGGCAACTGGCGTATTGGGCTGAAGGATTCAAGCAGCTTTTCAGCTACGGCTTTCCCGAGATGCGGATTCGCTCGGGCGGGCAGGACCGAAAAGCGACGATCATCGTCATCGGGCGCACCGCACATTACGGCGGCCCGCTGAAAATCACCGATCGCGCGAGCTTGTTCGAAGATTCTTTCGAGTTTCTCACGAATTCAAAGCGCAGCAGGCTCGGATATCTCGCGTGTCTGCCCGCCATGTGGATTGGCAAACTTCGCAGCGTGGACGGGATCGACACGTGGAAGTCCCACGAGACGATATGCGAAGCCGCCAACGGCGAACCGGTATACGCTCAGGTCGACGGCGAGCCTGTGGGGAGCTTGCCGCTGGCGTTTCGCATCGTGCCGGACGCGCTATCGATCGTCACGCCGGCCAAGTAAATCGAATTTCGCGTCGCGAAAACTTGGAACCTTTCACACACGCGTTCACGTCGCTCGCGCTCTCGCGCGCCGGGCAGCGCCAGCTGCCGCGGTTCGGCACGGCGATGCTGATCGTTTCGGGACTGGCCCCCGATCTCGACTACTCCAGTTACTTTGGAGGCGCGGGCACCTTCATGCGGTTGCACCGCACGCTGCTGCATTCGATTGCGGGTGCGGCGATTCTCGCTGGCGTGATTGC